>CALHAM010000069.1 GCA_937934275.1 uncultured Saprospiraceae bacterium
CTGCTGACCCAACACCGCGTGCTGCGCCGCGAGAACGAACACTACCACATGCTGGTCCCTGTGGCTCGGTTCGCCTTAGACCAAGCCCAGCGAGGCGCCAGCGGCTTCGACTGGAGGGCTGTACGAGAAGCGCTGAACCCGCTCTTCCTCGGCATCGCCCAAAGTGCCGACAGCATCGCCAGCACCGATACTGCCCTCAAAGCCCAGCACATCCTCATCCGCTACTTCGGCGCCTGCCACCGATACGCACTGGAACTGTGCCGAGAAACCCCTCCAGCACTCAACCTAATCGCACAACTTCACGAAAAGCTGCACAATCAGTACCAATTCCAGCCCTCGCTCGGACGTGAAATGGCCCAAGCCATCGAAGCTGCGCTCAGCGGCCATCCCCAATACGACCGAACAAGGGCTGGCGCCCTACAGTCCCTGGGCGATTTGGAGCGACGCCTGGACAACTTAGAGCAAGCCCGAGCGCACTACCGCGACGCCCTCGAACTCCACCAAAAAGTACAAAACGACCCGGGAAAGGCCAATACCCTACAGTCCCTGGGCGATTTGGAGCAAACGAAGAAGCAGTACGGGCAGGCGCTGCAAATCTACGCGGAAGCCCTTGCCCTGTATGAGCGCGTCCGAACATCTATGGGCATGGCCTACACCGCTGCGGAGATGGTTCGCTGCCTGCACGCTTTGGGCATGCGCGAGCGCATGGAGCCGCTAGCGCCTTTTGCGCTTCAACAAGCTGTGGCCTCAAACACACCAGCAGTGATGGCATACGTTGTGGGCGCGCTCAGGGAAGTGGGCTACGGCGAGGAAGGGCAAGCGCAGGCGGTTTCGAGGCGGCTGCGGCGCTTTAAGGAGCTGGTGTTTCGGGCGTTTCGGGGCGCAAATAGGCGCTAAAGTGCGCCCATTCCTCTGAGAAGTCGAGGGTAGGGTATTGCTCGCGCAGCTGTTGGATGGCGTTGCACTGCTGTTGAGCGAAGGCGCGGTGTTCGGGGGAGTGTTCGTGGAAGGGGCGATGGGCTGCGGCGGCCCGGATGCGGGCGATTTGGGCGACGAGTTGAGCGGTGGCTGGCGGGAAGAAGGCCTGGGCGAAGTAGTCCCAGATGTAATCTATTGCTACGTCGGAGGGGTGGACCATATCGGCGGCGTAGAATCGGTAGTCGCGCAAGTCGTCGAGCAGCAGTTCATAGGCCGGGAAGTAGTGGACGAACGGGTGTTGGGCGCACAGTTGCTCGCAGGCGAGGAGGAGGACGGCTTTGGTGCGTTGGTTTTCCACTAGGCCGTGGCGCAGGTGGCGCACGGGGCTGACGGTGAGCAGGACCTCCAAGTCGGGTCGGGCCTTTTTCCACTTTTCGAGGGCGGTGGCCAGGGCGCTCACCGTATGCTCGACGGAGAGGCGGCGCTCGTCGAACCACGCCGCTGGGGCTTTGTGGTTGTTGGCCACGATGCGGCCGCTATGGCGCAAGGCGAAGGCGTGCGCGGTGCCCAGCGTCAGGAACAGGCGGTTGGCTGCGGTGGCAAAGGCTGCGGCTTGGCGGTGTGCGGCGTAAAGCTGCTGCTCGAAGGTGTGGCGTTCGGGGTGCGAAAAGCGCCCGTGATGCTCCCAGCTGTGCCACAGGCCTTGGTACTGAAAGAGGGCTTCGGAGAAGTCGGCCTCGCCGTCGAGTAGGCGCTCCAGCTGTTGGGCCATGGAGGCGGGGTTGTAGACGATGCCGAAGGGGTTGATGAGCACTGAAAACTTGTGCGCCCGTAAGCGCTCGCCGATGTGCTCGGAAAAGCAAGAGCCTACGACGACGGTGCGGTCGGCGTGCGTCAGCGCAAACGGCGCCTGAAGCGGCGGCATGGCAGTGCGGAAGGTTCTCACTTCAAAAACTTTCTGGAGCAAACATGCTACTTTTGCCGCATTCCTCCGCGGCAAAACGGCCTTTCCCGTGCATTTTTTAAAACATCTTTTGGGCTCAAAAAAAATACAAGACCCGCCTGACCTGGTGTTGGGGCGCCATACCGATGCCTTCAAATCTAAGGCGCAAAAGGCGCTTTGGGAGCGCGCCGTGAAGGCTTACGAGGAAGGACAGCCCTTAGAGGCTTACCGGTGGGTGTTGGAGCACCTCGCCGGCGGCAACCCGCGGAGCGTGTCGTGGGAAGAGCGAAACGGCGAGTTGCACTTCCAACTCCGCCAAGGCTCTCAGCGCATTACCGGTTCGATAGGGCCGCAAGGCGTGCGCGCCGAAAGCCGCTTGGCTCAGGCCCAAACGCTCAGCGTAAGCTTTATGCGCCGCCTCATGGAGTACAACTACGATTTGAAGTTTTGCCACTTTGCGCTGGCGCCCGACAACACTTTGGTGCTCTGCTTCGAGACTACGGCCGACGACGCCTCGCCGCTCAAAGTCGTGGAGGCGCTGCGCGAGGTAGCCCTTTGGGCCGACAAACACGATGACCTGCTGCTGAGCGAATTTAAGGCACTGACGCCAGCGGAAGACCTGCGCATGGAAATTGCGAGCGCTGAGCGGGAGGCCAAATACGCTTTCCTCGAGCGGCAAATACGCGCAGCCTTCAGCCTGATGGACCACAACACGCCCAAGGTGGAGCAATACGCCGGCGCTTACGCCTACCTGCTGCTGGCTCTCCTCTATCGGATTGACTACCTGGTGCGCCCCGAAGGTTTCGTCCTGAATGTCCTGGAGAAGGCCTCGCAGGCGTATTTTACCCAGGATGGGCAAAGCACCTACTCGAAGGTGATGGCACTGCGGCGCCAACTGCAGCAGATCCTCGACCGCCCGCGCGAACTGGTGCTGGCCGAGCTGTATCGCACCGAAAGCACCTTTGGCATCGCTTTGCCGGTGTCGTTCGAAGACTTGGTCAAGCAGATCGAGTGCGAAAAGAACGCCGTAGAGTGGCCTTTAGAACAGGGCTATGGAATGCTGGCCATGGCCGTGCCCCAGTACCTTGTTGGTCATGCGCTTTTCCACACAGTGCCGCCTAAGCCGGTGTATGAGTTGTTTCGCCTCTTTATGCGCATTACGGAAACGGAGTTTTTCCAAGCCTTAGGGCTTCAGACCTTCGTCGGCAGCAACGGCCAATTGGACAAGCGCGCCGTGGTAGCCGCCATCCACGACCACGCTGCGCGCCACCGAGCGGCATATCCCAACTACAAACCTCAAACCCAGCTGCTGGATTTTTCGTCGCTGCCGCGCTTTGGAAAGACCTTTTTGGAAATGGTCTGCCGCCTCGACGTGAAGGAGCAGCAACGTTAGCACTATGTCCGATTTTATAGATGCCTACCGAGCGACCGTTGTCCAGATCGCCACGCCCTCTGGGACGGGCACGGGTTTCTACCTAAAAGAGTGGGACGTCATCGTTACCAACCACCACGTCGTGGAAGGGGTGCGCGAGGCAGTCGTTGACGGCAAGCACCTCCCCAGGCAGTTGGTAGCCGTTCAGTACGTAGATCCGAAGTACGATTTGGCGTTTTTGAGCGCTCCTAAGACGAATGCGGAGTTGCCCGCCCTCGCCTTGGGGGTGGAAGTGCTCCTCCGCGAACGCACTCCCGTCATAGCCATTGGGCATCCCTTCGGGCTGAAGTTTTCCGTCAAGAACGGCATCATCTCCAACGTGCGCGAGGTCATCAACGGCATCCCGTACTTACACCTCGACGTGGCCCTCAACCCGGGCAATTCGGGCGGGCCGCTAGTGGACGGCGAGGGCCGCGTGGTGGGGGTGAATACTTTTATTTTCCGCGACAGCAATAACGTGGGCTTCTCCTTGCCGGTCAAGTTCCTACACGAAGCGCTGTTGGCTTTTCGCGCCTCAGGGGCCACCAATGCTTGCCGATGCCCGGCCTGCCTCAACGTCGTGCACGAGCTGACGGTGGAGGGCGATTACTGCACCCACTGCGGGCAGCGCGTTCAACTGCCCAGCGCCGTAGAGGAACACCAACCCGTCGGGGCGCCGCGCGTCCTGGAGAGCATCCTCCAACGCTTAGGCTATGACGTTAGTCTGAGCCGAAGTGGCCCCCACGTATGGGAAGTGATGCGCGGAAGCGCCAAAATAAGCCTGCACTACTCCGAGCGAAGGGGGTTCATCTACGCTGAGGCGCGATTGTGTCGCCTTCCTCCACAAAACGTCGGGCCGCTCTACGAGTACTTACTGCGCGAAAACTACCGCCTCCAATGGCTAACGCTGTCGGTGTGCGAACAGAATATCCTGCTGTCGCTCCTCATGTTGGAGCGCTACCTGACTGAAGATAACGGCACTGAGGCAATTCGCCTCCTGCTCGAGAAGGCCGATGCTTACGACAATCTGCTGGTCGAACAGTACGGAGCCAGCTGGATAGAAGAGGATTGAACTGCACACGGCCCGCTAGGCATTAGAAACGCCTGCTACCTTTGTTGCCGCTCACAAATGCTTCTACTCTCTTTGGCCCCGACGCAAATTGTAGATATGGCCGTCAGCGCCGTGTTGGCGCTGATCATGTTCGGCGTAGGCCTTACGCTTACGGTGGACGATTTCGTGCGCATTGTGCGCTACCCGAGGGCCTATTTTTCTGCGCTTTCGGCTCAGATGCTGGGGCTGCCCGTGCTGGCTTTTCTCATCAACCTCTTGGCGCCCATTGCTCCGGCGCTCAAGGTGGGCTTTCTCATCCTCAGCGCCAGCCCAGGAGGGGCCACTTCGGGCTTTCTGACTTACCTATGGCGGGGCAATGTGGCCCTATCGCTTTCCCTAACGGCCACCAACAGCTTCCTGACCCTGTTCACCATCCCGCTGGTGGTCAATGCGGCCCTGCTCTTTTTCATGGGCCGAAGCACCGACCTGCACCTGCCTTTTTGGGACACCGTGCGCCAAGTCTTCTTCATTACCATCGTGCCAGCAGCCCTCGGCGTAGTCATTCGCCACTACTACCCCTACTTCGCCCAGCGGGTTAGCCGGCCGGCGCGCTATGTCATGCTCACCTTGCTGGCCATTGTTTTTCTGATCAAAATGTTTGCAGGCGAGCAGCACGGCGGCGCTGGCCTAACCCTCGACGACTTTCTGACCATCACGCCGGTGGCCTTGGTGCAAAACGCGATCAGCCTTTTTTTCGGCTACTTCTTCCTTCGCTGGATGCGCGAGCCACACCCATCGCGCCTAACGGCCGCCTTTGAATGCGGCGTACAAAATACCACTTTAGCCTTCCTTATTGCCAGCGTTTTGCTCGGAAACCAAGAGATGGTCAAACCCGCCCTGGTGTATTCTTCCTACTCCTTCTGGACGGCCTGCCTCTTCGGCATCCTCTCTAACCGCATCGCCAGCCGACGGGCGTGAGGGGCGCGCTGCCTAAGAGCCGCTGTCCTTCGAGCGCCGGCCGATGACGAGTTCTCGGTAGCCCGTCAGTGGGTCTAAAACCCGCGCAAACTCTAATTCAGGAGCTTCCAACAAGGCAACTTCGGCGGTGGTGTAAACGAGGCTTCCGTCCAGCAAATGACCGCCCACCATGCGCCCTTGCCCATCGGATGCGGCCAAATGGAAGTGGCCTCCAGCATCGGCGTTAAGGGTGCCCACCAATGAGACGATCTCGTACTTACCCTCCAACACCACCCCATCCTCTCGGTCGGCCAAGCGCAAGTGTACGCGCTGGAGGCTTCCCACACACGTGATCACACTGGCCGCTCGAAGGCCGTGCTGGCGAGCAAAGGCCAACAGCGACAATTTCAGATCTTGCTCGGGCAGCAAGCGCAGGGCATACACCTGAGGAGCAAAGGGCGCTCGCTTTGGCGCGCAGCCAAACGCTTTAGGCAACAGCCTACTCGGCCAAGGTATCCACGACCACATGCGCATAGGGCGAAGGGTTAAACAAAGGAAGGTGTCCTCGTTTGGGGCAGGGGTTGGCCTACCAACTCCCAGCGGGAACGAACTGCTTTTCGTACAGCTCTCGGTATCGGCCGCCTTCGATGGCGAGCAGTTGGTCGGGGGGGCCAAATTCGCGCACTTCTCCGCGTTCGAGCACGAGGATGTGCTTGGCGTGTCGGATAGTGGAGAGGCGGTGAGCGATGATAATGCTCGTTCGGCGGGCGATGAGGCGCTCGATGGCGTACTGAATGACGCCCTCGGTTTCGGGGTCAATGGAGGAAGTAGCTTCGTCGAGGATGAGGATGTCGGGGTTGAACACTAAAGCGCGCACGAAGGCAATCAGCTGGCGCTGTCCCATGGAGAGGGCCTGTCCGCGTTCTCGGACAGGGTACTGATATGCACCGGGCAATCGAAGGATAAAGTCGTGAGCGCCGATGGTTTTAGCGGCTTCGATGACTTGCACTTCGCTGATGCTGGGATCGCGCAGGGTAATGTTTTGCAGCACGGAGCCTGAGAATAGGAAGGGGTCTTGCAAGACGACGGCCATGCGCCGGCGCAAGGCGTAGAGGTCGTAGTCGCGCAGGTCGCGTCCGTCAATGCGGATGTACCCGGTCTGTCTCTCGTAGAAGCGGCTGAGGAGGCTGATGATGGTGGTTTTGCCGCTGCCGGTGCTGCCCACGATGGCTAAGGTGTCGCCGGGTTCGATGCGGAAGGAGACGTTTTTAAGCACCGCTTCTTCGAGGTGGCCGGTGTAGGAAAAGGAGACGTTTTCGAATTCGACTTCGCCGCGCAGGCGTTGGGGGCGCAAGGTACCGGTGTTGGTAGCCGTGCTTTTATTTTCCAAGAGGTGGAACACCCGCTCGGCGGCGATTAGGCCCATCTGTAAGGTGTTGAACTTATCCGCCAGCATACGCACGGGTCGGTAGAGCATACTGATGTAGAGCGGAAAAGCGACAAGAGTGCCGAGGGTAACCTCTTCGGAAAGCACGCCGCGCGCACCGTACCACACCATGAGGCCCAGCGAGAGGGCTGAGATGAGATCCACCACGGGGAAGAAGATGGCGTAGGCCAGAATGGAGCGCAAGTTGGCCTGCGTGTAGGCGCGGTTGATTTGGCGAAACTTTTCAGCCTCTTGCTCTTCGGCATTGAACACCTGCACCGTGCGCATGCCGCTAAGGCGCTCTTGCAGGAAACTGTTCATGGCGGCAATGTGGGTGCGCACCTTTTCATAGCTGTGTCGCACGCTCTCTTTAAAGCGGTAGCTGCCCCACAACAGCAGGGGAAACACCGACAGCACCACAAGCGTCAGTTTCCAAGAGGTGTAAAACATGATACCTACCACCGCGGCCAGCGCGAGCAGGTCGGCCAAGATGGTAATACTGCCTTCGGCAAAGACGGTGTTGATGGCCTCAATGTCGTTAATGGTGCGAGTGGTGCTTTGGCCTACGGGTGTTCGGTCGAAATAGGAGAGGTTGAGCCGCAACACGTGGTTGAACACGCGCACGCGCAGGTCGCGCACGATCATTTGGCCGATCCAGTCCGTATAGTAGAGAAACACGTACCGAAAAACGACCTCTACGAGCAACACAAGGGCAATGAGCAAGGCCACTTGGCCCATGCCCGACACGTCGCCAACGACCACGTGATTGTCCACCATTGTTTGCAATAGCTTGGGTCGGGCAATGGCCAGCAAGGCCAAGACAATGGCCAAGGCCACCGTCAGTAACAGCACACCTCGATAAGGGCGGGCTAAGGCGGCAAGGCGGCGCAGTACGGAGACTTTGCCAGATGCGATAGAGGAGCTTTCCGTCATGGGTAGCTAAAGAATAGTCTAGGCCACGCAAACATCTGCCGAGCGAGAAAGGTTGGCACTGGCTGGCCCTTTAGCCGCCGATGCCGAGGGCCTGCAGGGTTTCGATGTCCACGTTTCCGTCGGCGGGCAGGTCGTATTCGCGCTGAAATTGCTGGATGGCAGCTTTGGTTTGAGCATTCATGACGCCATCGGTGCGCCCGCTGTAGTAACCGCGCACCTTGAGGGCTTCTTGAATTTGCCGGATGTTAAGTTCGGTAAGTTTTTCCTCGCACAGCACCTCTCGCCAGGTCCAGTAGCCGCCCTGGCGCACGAGGCGGCGCTTCAGCACAGTCGTGTATTCGGCGGGCATGGTCCGTACTTCCAGCCTGCCGTCGTGCACTAAGACTTTTCGCTCGATGGGCGCGTAAACAGGTGGCACCGTGTCGGCTTCTATGCGCGCTTCTTGGCGCAGTACTTTGCGCCGCAGCGTCAGGTACTCGTCGCGAGCCTCGGCGGTGGTGGGCAGCGCCGACTGGCCCGGGCGCAGTTGCCAGCGGGTGATGATCTGAAATTGGCCTGCCTCTACGCGCTCGATGGCCTGGGCAGGCGCCAAGAGCCGCTCTACGGGCATCGGCTTCGTTTTGGCCGGTACAGAGGTATAGCGCACGCAGTCTTCGTCCGCTTCGCTATCGCATCCTACCGGCTCTTGGCGATAGACCGTTTGGGTCTTGGCAGGCATTTCTACTAAGCACCAAATCGCGCAGTTTTCAGGATCGGCTTCCAAACAGCCACCAGTAGCTTTCTTGCGCACCCAGTAGCGGCTTGCCGGCCGCACTTCTACCTCTTGAGGAACCCACTGATAGCGCGTGGGCAATACTTCCACTTTTTGGTGCGCTGGCTCTACTACCACCGCTGCCTGCGCTGACTCCCATACCGGCTCGCTGACCGAAAACACGCGCACGGGCGGCTGGAGCCAGAGGGTTTCCTGCACAGCCACATAGGCCTCTGGGGCCGCCCCGTATGCTGCCGGCTTGAGCAGAATGCGCACCTCTTCTTCTTCCCATTGCGGCGCTACCGCCCGCAGGCGAACGTAAGCTGGGCGCACTTCATAGCTGTCTCTCCGCTCGACCAGCACCGGCGGTAAGGCCACCAACTCCTCCCGTTCGGGGCGCAAAACGATGTTTTCCGAAACCCATTCGTAGCGGTCAGGGACCAAACATTGCACATAGCAACGCCCTGGCTGCGCCTGCGGAAAATCGAACCGCTGGGCACGCAACGCGACAGCGCCGAAAAGACACAGAATGAGAAAAAGCCCTCTGAACATGGTGTATTCGACAGAACGTGAACAGCAGCAAAGGTAGTGCTGTTTGTTGGGCGAAGGTTTTCGCAACCCAAAAGCGTTGTTGACCGCAGCGGCTTTTACGAGACCGAAGAGAAGAAAAATCCCAGCGCCAGCAAGGGCATAGCGTTGTAGCGGCGCTGAACGAAGCCGTGCAGCCGCTGTTTTACCCAAACAAAGGCGATGACACGAGATCTATTTTTAATGCTTGTTCTGACGTTTCGAGGTTTGTATGCGCTAGCGCAGGGTACGCCCTACCCCGGCCAGTCGGCTACCGGTCCGGGTGGAGCAGATTATCGGCATTACGCAGTGGCGTTTTACGACGCCGGAAAACGCGCCGACGGCTTCTGGCTCTTTGAGCCCGCCGACCCTAAACCCGACTCGGCGCCAGTGGTGGTGTTCCTGCACGGCTATGGCGCTTACAACCCCATGGTGTACGGCAAATGGATCAAACACTTGGTGGGTAAGGGAAATGTCGTCATCTATCCGCGTTACCAAAAAAACCTGCTGACACCTAGCCCCGACCGATTTCCGGCCAATGCGGCAAAGGGCATCCGCGATGCCTTGGCGCTGCTGCAAACGGGCGAGCACGTTCGGCCCATCATGGAGGGCGTGGGCTACTTTGGTCATTCGTACGGAGGTGTCATCGCCGCCAGCTTGGGCGTGCACTGGGCACAGCACCGCATCCCCAAGCCCGCCGCTATGTTGTTGGCTCAGCCGGGCACAGGGCCGCTTAAAGGCGCCCGCTTGCAAAGCTACGCCGGCCTTCCGCCCGACCTCAAGCTCCTCATCGTTGTTGGCGAAGACGACTACGTGGTGGGCTATGAATTCGGCAAGCGAGTGTTCGAGACGGCCGTCCACACCCCTCACCGAAATTTCATCATGCACCGGCGTGACACCAACGGCCAGCGCTGGATACAGGCCTCGCACGCCGAACCCTACTGCTACGACTTGGACTTCGACACCCAGGTGCGCAACTACACGGCCTTGCGCGTTTTGCAAGTGGGCCGCTTAGACGAAGTGGATTTCTACTGCTACTGGAAGTTGGGCGATGCCCTGCTGGAGTACAGCCGCACCGGCCGCTACGGCGACGTAGCCTTCGGCAACACGCCGGCCCAACGGTACATGGGAAAATGGCCCGACGGACAACCCATACGCCCACTTTCCGTCTTTTTACCTAAGAGCGCTGAGGCCTCCTCGTTGCTCACCCGTCCTTGAAAGGCCGCAGCCTTTTGCTGGATAATCCGAAAGGCCTCTCTACCTTTGCCCGCCCTTTCGTTGGGCCGGCCAACGGAGGTTTTGCCTTTGACCTACACCTGCCGGCAGTGTGTTCACAAACAACATGAAACGGACGAAAATCGCTGAAGTCTTATCCAAGGAGCCTATTGGTCAAGAGGTGTTGGTAAAGGGCTGGGTCAGGGCCTTTCGCAACAACCAATTCATTGCGCTCAACGATGGCTCCTGCGCCCGACACTTACAGGTGGTCGTGAACCCAGAACATTTAGACGAGCAAACACTTCACCGCATTAAGTTTGGCGCAGCTGTTGGCGCCAAAGGGCAAGTAGTGCAAAGCCTGGGCAAAGGGCAACGCGTGGAAGTGGAAGCCCGCGAAATTTTCATCTACGGCGACTGCAACCCGGAGCAATACCCGCTCCAGCCCAAGAAGCAATCGCTGGAGTTTTTGCGCGAGCATGCGCATTTGCGCTTCCGAACGAACACCTTCGGCGCCGTCTTTCGCGTGCGCCACGCGCTGGCATACGCCGTGCACCAATTTTTCCACGAGCGCGGCTTCTTCTACCTGCACACGCCCATCATCACGGCCAGCGACGCTGAGGGCGCCGGCGAAATGTTCCGCGTAACAACGCTACCCTTAGAAAACGTACCTCGAACGCCCGATGGCCAAGTGGACTACCAACAAGATTTCTTCGGGCGCCCTACCAATCTGACGGTGTCGGGCCAACTGGAAGCCGAACTGGGCGCGCTGGCCCTGGGCGAAGTGTACACCTTTGGCCCCACCTTTCGCGCGGAAAAATCCAACACCACCCGCCACCTGGCGGAATTTTGGATGATCGAACCCGAAGTAGCTTTTGCCGACTTGGAAGACAACGCAGACCTGGCGGAAGCCATGCTGCAGTACCTATGCCGCTACACCCTAGAACACTGCGCGGAAGACCTGCAAATCTTGGAAGAGCGCCTCTTAGAGGAAGAAAAAGCAAAGCCACAGGAGCAGCGCTCCCCCATGCCGTTGCGCGAAAAAATTCGCTTCGTGGTGGACAACCGCTTCGAGCGCCTCACTTACACGGAAGCCATTGAAATCCTGAAGCATTCGCCGCCTAACAAAAAGGGCAAGTTTCAGTTCCCCATCGAAAGTTGGGGGGCTGACCTCCAGAGCGAACACGAGCGCTACTTGGTGGAGAAGCACTTCCGAAAGCCCGTTATCCTGACTCACTATCCAGCGGGCATCAAAGCCTTCTACATGCGGCTGGACGATCCCAAGGAGGGAGTACCCGGCCCAACCGTGGCTGCTATGGATATCCTCTTCCCGGGCATTGGCGAAATCGTTGGCGGCTCACAGCGCGAGGAGCGGCTTGAGGTGCTGCAGCAAAGGATGCGCGACATGCACATTCCGGAGGAGGAACTGTACTGGTTTTTAGACACGCGCCGCTTTGGCACGTGCCCCCACGCGGGCTTTGGGCTGGGCTTCGAGCGGTTGGTGCAATTCGTTACGGGCATGAGCAACATCCGCGACGTCATTGCTTTTCCGCGTTATCCGGGCAATGCAGAATTTTGAGCTCTTATGCGCCTTTTTGAAACGATTGCCGACCTTCGGGAATGGCTTCTCGAGCAGCGCCGCTCGGGCCACAGCATTGGCTTTGTTCCCACTATGGGCGCCCTACACCTTGGGCATTTGTCGCTGGTGCGCGCCGCCGAAGCCGCCGGAGATGTGTCGGTGGTCAGCATCTTTGTCAACCCGACGCAGTTTAACGATCCCGAAGACCTGCGCCGCTATCCGCGCACGCCCGAACGCGATGCGACACTGCTACAAGAGGCGGGCTGTCGGGCGCTTTTTAGACCTGATGTCGAGGAAATCTACCCGCCCGGCCAAGATTTGACCGTGCGCCTTGACTTTGGCCCCCTGACCGAAGTCATGGAGGGCCAATATCGCCCTGGTCATTTCCAGGGCATGGTAACGGTGGTGAAGCGCTTGCTGGACATCGTGCAGCCGCAGCGACTGTACATGGGGCAAAAGGACTTTCAACAATTGACCATCGTAAGGGCCATGTTGCAGCGCTTGGCTATACCCGTTGAGCTGGTCGCATGCCCTACCGTGCGCGAGCCTGATGGCCTGGCCATGTCGAGCCGAAACGAGCGTCTAACGCCTGAGATGCGCGCTGCGGCGCCTGCCCTTTTTCGCGCGCTTGCGGCAGCGCGAGAGGGCTGCTTGGCCGGCATGGCCATCGCTCAGATTCGACCAATGGCTATGCGCATTCTGAAAGATGCCGGCCTTCGCCCTGAATACTTCGAACTGGTGGACGGATGTACTCTCCTACCTGTAGAAGACCCAAGTACTTGCCCGTTCTTAGTGGCCTGTGCTGCCGCTTGGGCAGGCGATGTGCGCTTGATCGACAATCTCATCGTTAAAGAAACGTGAGGATTGCGCAATACTCCTGCCCAATGGCTTTAAAGCCCTCAGGTGCTAAAGTCGCTTTGGGTGTCGGTAAACACTCCTCTGAAAAAATGGCCAACCCATCACCTGTATGAGACCTGCCAACATCACCGACGAACACCTCCGCGAGTTCATCGCCGCTGGTCTGCGCGAGGACGTCGGCCCAGGCGACTACACCTCGCTGGCTACCATACCCCCTGATCACCGCAGCCGAGCAGTGCTCAAAGTCAAAGATTACGGTATTCTGGCTGGCGTTGAATTGGCGGAGCACATCTTCCGCTATTTAGACCCGGATGTGCGCTTCACAGCTCATAAAACCGACGGCGATGATGTTTTCTATGGCGACGAGGCCTTCGAGGTAGAAGGCCGAACACGAGCAATCTTGCAAGGTGAACGCTTGGCGCTCAACACCTTACAGCGCATGAGCGGCATCGCCACACTGGCCAGTCGCTTCGCCTTTGAGGTGGGCGACCTACCCGTCAAGGTGCTCGATACTCGCAAAACCACCCCGCTCATCCGCTTCATAGAAAAGTGGGCCGTCCACATCGGCGGCTGCCATAATTACCGCTGGGGCCTCTACGACCGCATCATGATTAAAGACAACCACGTAGACGCCTGTGGCGGCATCCGACCCGCCGTTGAGCGCGTGCACCGCTATTTGCGGGAAAACCAACTCGACCTGGAGATCACCGTAGAGGTGCGCAACTTAGTCGAACTGTATGAAGTCCTCGAAGTCGGCGGAATTCACCGCATTATGTTCGACAACTTCGACCTGCCCATCCTGGTCGAAGCCGTGGCCATTGTGAACCACCGATTTGAAACAGAAGCCTCTGGCGGCATCACCCTCTTCAACGTCCGCCGCTACGCGCTCACCGGCGTAGACTACGTCTCTTCCGGAGCGCTTACCCACTCGGCTCAACCGTTGGATATGAGTTTGAAGATCCGAGAGGTTAGGGCTTAAAAGTGAAAAGTGAAAAATGTAGGGCGTCTGGGCGGGTGTGAAGAACCCCATAGGGCTGGCCGCGTCTGTAGAAGCTTCGACGGGAGCAGGGCTTCCTTTCGCACACGCTGTCGCTTGACTTGATCGGTAGCCGATCGCCTCGGTAAAAAAGAAGTCTTTGACGCCAAATGGCAAAAGCCGTGGGAACACCCCCTAAAGGAAGCAGGTAGATTTGCTGGAGCATTTTTGTTTCACAAAAAAAATATAACCAACGTATGAAACCTGCTTTACTCTCGAGCCTGTTTGTGGTGTGGATGGCAAGCGCACCACAAGCACAGACCTTTCTGCCCTACTTCCAGGGCGCCACTTACAACGCTCCTTGCCCTTTTAACCCCGATGTTACCCTCGCGCAAATTAAGGGTTGGATGGTCTACCAGACCACCAACGGCCGCTGGGACGGGCCTGTAGACTCCAGCCGATGCATCGGCGTTCATAAGAGCAGCCCTATTAGCCAGGCGTTTCGCATAAACTTGGCGCAAATCAACCCTCAACAACCGCTCTTTGTCAAGGCTCGATTAGACTCCTTCCCAGCCTTAGATACCCTCACCCCTAATATGCCTTATGTCATCAATGCCGCATATTCCATCGGGCCTACGACGCTGAATGTGAAAAAAGGCAGCGATTGCCCCGACGAATTGTGTACGGGCGTGCTCCTGGGCATCGCCATCCCCGACGAAAACGGCACGCCTCAAGCGGCTACGCGCTACCAAACCGGGATAGCTGGCCAAGGCCACGGCGGCTTTATTATGGATTGCTTCCCTACCGAGCGCTTCGAGGGGCAGCGCATCCGCATAGCGGTCATGAAGTTTACCTTAGCCGATACCGCCTTTTCGCCCAGCGCATATTTAGAGTTTTATGTGCCCCAAGTAGAACCCTTCTTCTTAGGCCCAGACTTTGTGGGCTACGTTACCGAAGTGGCAGCCCTAAAAAACCCGATTGGCATAGAGCAGGTTAGCGCTACGCCTAACCCGTGGAGCAGTGTTTTTATCGGCCTTTACACAGCAGTTACTTATCCTAGCCCGCAGCATCTGTCTTATATCGAGGCCTTTCCGGTGCCCAATGTAGCGATGCCTCAAAACATCACGCTGACGGTGAGCGAGGGCCAAGTACTGGAGATGCAGCCCTTTGCCCAATTTCGCGGCGGTCTTACGCTGAACAGTACTGAGGAGCGGCATGCGTTCACCCTTCTAAACAACGGCGGCGAATTGTGCCTAAACTTTGTGGACCTCATCTTCGAAAGCGGCAATGCGCTGCACCACGCCAGCGGCCGCATTAGCGTGAACAACGCCTACGCGTGTATGCAGTTTAAGAAAGGCGGCGAACTGCGCCTTTTAGAAGGCACTTCTCTGCACTACGGCAGCCATGGGTCGGGCATGCTGGTCGTGTGTGCCGACGGGGCGCTGGTATTGGAGCGCAATACTACCTTGACAATAGACGCCCTGTTGCAGATCAGCGAATGCGACGACGCGCTGCCGCCCGCTCATGTGTACGTGGACCTACCGCCCGGAGCGCGACTGGCTTTTACGGAACACGCCCGCATCACCAATCGCTTTTCGAAAGGGCAAAACATGCGCCTACGCGTGCGCATGCTGGGCGGCACCCTCGACGATGCAGCGCTGGACGCCGACAGCCGTGCACTTCTTGAGCGCATCTATCCACAACCAGCCTCTACTTGGGCCGACAATGTGCACATTACCCCTAATCCCTTTCGTCACCGGTTAACCCTGGCATACACGGCCGAGCGGGAAGGCGAAACGCTAAGGGCGCGCTGGTTCGACACCTCCGGGCGCCTGCTGGCCGAAGAGGCGCTGCGCGCTACGCGCGGCATTAATGAGTGGGCACTCCGGGCTTTGCCCGCTGAGGATGGGCTTTATTTTCTCGAAGTGCAATCAGAAGAGGGGCATCGCACTGTGCACAGGGTATTCAGGGGGCAGTAGCCGCAGCCTTTTTTAGCGGCCGCTAAACTTTTGGCAGCAGCGCTCGTTTTGGCAGCCATCGGAGCACCTGAGACTTGCCAAACCCTTTCCCGTTGCTGCTTATGCACCGCTATCGAAATTGGCTACTGGCGATTTACGGCTTAGCCGTGGCTGCCAGCGTATTCTTGCTCATGCGCCTGACGTTTTCGTTCGACTTTGAGCAATTCTTCCCCAAAGGCGACCCCGACTGGGAGTTCTTTAAGTCGTACATCCAGGATTTTGAGAGCGACGACAACTTTCTACTGGTCGCTTTTGAGCGCAAGGAAGGTGTTTTTGAGCAGGCCTTTTTGCAACAAGTGCACGACTTTACATTGAGGGCCAAAAGCCTGCCCAACGTAACGACAGCGATGTCGCTGACGACGGTGCGCTACCCCCTGCGCACGCCTTTTGGCATCACGGCCGTGCCGGCCATCCACTTGGACGACACAACCTACTACGCCAGCGACCGCGAGCGGGTGCTGCAGGATAAGCGCCTGGTGCACAACCTCATTTCGGAAGACGCGACGGCGCTCACGGTCGTGCTCAAGACCGTCAACCAAAGCACTTATGAGCAGTCGGTAGCGCTGATGGAGGCGCTGGATAGCCTGGTGGCGCAGTATGCGTTTGAAGGCGTATATCGGCTGGGGCGCGCGTACTTTCACCGCGACATGGTGGCCATGCAAAAGCGCGAGATCGCCGTCTCGACGTTCATTGCGGTTTTGCTGGCCTCGGCTATTTTGTTCTTCATCTTTCGCCGTTGGCGCACGGTGCTGCTAGCAATGACAGGCATTGGTCTGGCGCTGTTGTTTTTTCTCGCCCTGCTCAGCCTACTGGGGCGCGAGCTCAACGCGTTAGCGGCTCTATATCCCATTCTAATGTGTATTGTGGGCGTGGCCGACACCATTCACCTGACGACTAAGTACATAGATGAATTGGAGAAGGGTCGCCTGCCTTCACAAGCCATTCGCATTACAGTGCGCGAGATAGGGTTGGCCACGTTCATAACGTGCATTACAACGGCCATCGGCTTTCTGTCGCTGCTGACCAATCGCACCGAGCCGATTCAGGCCTTTGGCGTCAATGCGGCGCTGGGGGTGATACTGGCCTTTGTGGTCATTTACGGCTGGCTGTGGATTTGGCTGCCTCGCTTCCAACGCGAACAGCTCCTTCGACCCACGCCAGAATGGGCCTTCTGGGAGCGCCTGATGCACCATGTATACGCGTTCACGCGCACGCACCAGCGCCACATTGCTTGGGTTTTTGGTGCAGCGTTTGGGGTTTCGCTGCTTGGCATCTGGCAGATTAATACCGACTACCGCATCCGGCAAAATCTGCCGCGCGGAGCGCAGATTACGCGCGACTTCTTGTTCTTCGAGCAAAAGTTTGCCGGTTTCCGCCCCTTGGAGATTGCCGTCTTTCCGCAGCAAGGGCTGGCTGCCGACGACCCCGCCGTACTGCGCCAAATGGATAAGGTAGAGCAACGCTTAGAACACTATCCGCCTATTCGGGCGCACAGCTCCATCAACGACCTGTATCGAAGCCTTCACGCCATGCACGAAGGCAACCGAGCAGAAGCCTATCGCCTGCCCGACAGCGATGAGGAGTTGCAGCGCTATCGGCGCTTGGCCGAGCGCCTGCCCAACCCAGCGGCAGAGGTGTTGCTGAGCAAAAACCGCGACAAAGCCCGCATTGCTGCACGCATCCAAGATATTGGGCGAGACTCCATTGCCCTCATTCAAAGCGACTTAGAGCAATGGATCGCCCAAAACACCCACCCCGACACCGTGCGCTTTCGCATTACTGGCACCGGCGTGGTGGTAGACAAAAACTCCGCCTACATCCGAGATAACATGCTGGAAGGCCTCATCCCATCGGTGCTGACGGTGGCCTTGCTAATGGCTTTCCTTTTTCGAGACGCGCGCTTAGTGCTCATTTTCACTCTTCCCAACATTTTGCCGCTGTTCTTTGCCGGGGCGCTCATCGGCTTTCTAGGCATTCCGCTGGAAGCAGGCGTAGCCACGGTGTTTAGCATTGTCTTTGGTATTGCTACCGACGACACGGTGCATTTTCTAAGCACTTTCCGCCTCTGCCGCAGCCGAGGGCTGAGCGTGGAGCAGTCGCTAAGGACGACACTGCTCGAGACGGGAAAGGCCATGACCCTGGGCAGCATCATTCTGTTCTTCAGCTTTTTAGTGATGCTCTTTTCGGTGCATCCGCCCTCAGTGATTGTGGGCGTGCTCGTCAGCATTACGCTGGTGGGTGCCTTGCTTTGCGACTTATATCTATCGCCCGTGTTGGTGCGCTGGCTGCTGCGCGATAAAGCCCTCACAGCAGCCGAGCGGCCGTCGGCTGCTAACGGCGAGGCGAAGCGACAGGCATGGAGTCCAATCGAGGTGCGCTCTTCGGAACTCGAATAGGACAGCCAATGGCCTGCGTGATGTCGGGGTAGGGGCGCTCGCCGCGCATCAGAGCAGCAATGGCATTTTCTAAGTAGCGCTTCTTGACCGCTTGCGGGCTTTCAGGGTTGTCATCGATGCTGCCGATATAGCGCACGATGCGCGCCTTGTCGAGCAGATAGACGTGCGGTGTCCGAGAGGCTCCGAAGCGACTGTGCACCACCTGGGCCGAGTCTTGCAAGTACGCAAAGGGATAGCGCTTAGCTTTGGCACGAGCGCGCATTTTTTCGAAGGAGTCTTCTGGAAATAAGATGGGGCTGGTAGGGTTAATGGCTAATACCGGATAACCCTTAGGCGCATACTTCTTGTGCAGCTGAATGATGCGGTCCTCATAGAGTTCGGCATAGGGGCAGTGAAGGCAGGTGAAGATGATGATCACGCCTTCTGCAGAGTCGTAATCGGACAGCGAGACCATACGGCCGTCCACATTGCGAAGGGTGAAGTCCTCGACTTTATCGCCAATGGTATATTTGGAGGCAACATCGGCAAATGCACAAAGGAGTGCTCCACTCAGGGCGAGCGAGAGGAAATGTATTTTCATAGCCAAACGTAGGGGGGTATGTGAAAGATCGGCTGCGAAAAAAGTCAGGGGAGGTACTAGTTGGTTATTCCAGTGGGCGGGGGCACGCCAATGCGCTCGTAGAAGCGAAAGATAAAGTCCTCTAAGTCTTTCATTTGTTCAAATTCGCCGGCGTAAAAGTCGCGCTCTTTTCCTCTGATCAGGAGAGTGGCTGGGATGGCTCCGAGCCAATTGCCGTCTACGCGCCGAATCCATTCGTCGTGCTCGGGGTCGGCCAGGAGGATGACCTCCGGAGAGAGCGGATTTGCGCGCAGGTAGGGAATTAATTTTTTTTCTAAATGGCTCTTAAAGTCCAAACTAACAAGGATGACTTCGAAGTCAGGGCTGGCGTATTTGGCGTGCAGCTGATTGAAATAAGGCAGTTCTTCGAGACAGGGCTTGCAAAACGTCGCCCAAAAGTTGATGACCAAGAGCGTGGTGCTTTTGGCTTGCGCAATGCGCTCTTCCAATTCTGAAAAGTTGTCGTAAACCTTAAAGGCTTGGGCGCCCGAAATCTGGGGCGTCAGCAACGCAAGAAAAAAGGAGAGGGCGTAAAAAATCCGCATGGCAGGAAACGCTTTAGCAGTTAGAGGGTAGTATTAAAAAAACACCGCAAGAAACGACAATCCATGGAAATAACCAGCGCCCTTAAGCGGGTTTTTCCGAAAATTTTCGACATAAGGAGCGGTGTTTAAAACACAAGGCCCTCAAATTTTCGTTTGAGGGCCTTATATTCAAAACCAATGCCAGATTTATTTTACGCGGGAACGGTAGTGTCTGGATGAGCGATGGAGTGATCGACGAGAATACGGCCGCAGTGTTCGCAAGCGATGATTTTCTTGTGCAAGCCGATTTCTAACTGTACTTGAGGGGGCACAGCATTGAAGCAACCACCGCAAGCATCGCGCTCGATGGTAACGACGGCTAAGCCGTTGCGGTAGGTAGCGCGCATTTTGTCGTAGGCGCGCAGCAGGCGCTCTTCGATGCCTTCGCGCGCCTTTTGGCTTTGTTGGCGCAGAGCGTTTTCCTCGGCTTCGGTGCGAGCAATGATGGCTTGGAGTTCTACTTTTTTCACCTCTAAGTCTTTTTGACGAGCGGCCAAACGGGCCGAAGTGGTTTCGAGCATTTCTTTTTGGGCGTCCACTTTGCCACGCGCTTGGCGAATGTGTTTTTCGGCCAACTGAATTTCTACCTCAGCCATTTCAATCTCCTTTGTCAGGGCCTCGTATTCGCGGTTGTTCTTTACCTCATCGAGCTGTTTCCGATATTTTTTGAGCAAGTTCTCGTATTCTTTGATCTTGGCCTGCTTCTCTGCAATCTCGGTTTCAATCTCCTTGATAATGCCGCGTATCTTTTTGCATCGCGTTTCCAGACCAGCGATTTCATCTTCTAAGTCGGCCACCTCTACCGGTAATTCGCCTTTAAGGGCCACAATTTCGTCCAATTGGGTGTCTACTTGCTGGAGGTGCCAGAGCTTGGCTAATTTTTCAGCGATGGCAGATTCAACCGTAATTGTCATAGTAATGAGCTGCTATATGTGTGTGGTGAAATGTTGTACTTAGGAATGAGGCAAACCGAGGTTTTGAAGGGTATTTTTTAGAAGTAAAAAACCGGATTTGTTCTTAGGGCGGTCAAATGGAGTGCAAAAGTAGGAAATTTTTCTTGTACGATATCGCGCAAGAGTTCCATGGTAAATTGTTCGCTTTCGTAATGGCCTACATCAGCGACGAGGATGCGGCCGTCAGCGTCGAAGAATTCGTGGTACTTGAAATCTGCCGACACAAAAGCGTCGGCGCCCTGGGCGATGGCTTGCGGCAAGAGGAAGCTGCCGGCACCGCCGCAAATAGCGACACGTCGTATGGGTTTGCCAAGCCATGCAGTATGGCGAATGCAGCCTGCCTGTAAGGCGTTTTTCAAGTGCCTGAGGAATTCCGCTTCGCTCATACCATTGGGCAGCTCCCCCAGTAAGCCGGCGCCGACGTCGGTGCTGCTCGGCCGCAAGGCGAGGATTTGCAGGTTCCTCAAGCCGATGTGTTTGGCCAGTTGAGCATTGACTCCTTGGCGCAGGACGTTGTCCAGGTTGGTGTGAATAGCGTAAATGGCCACGTTGCGGCGGATGGCCTCCATGACGGTGCGCTCCACGTAAGAGTGCCCGTTGAGGCGCTTTAGCCCTCGAAAGACGATGGGATGATGCGCTACTATCAAATTGCAACCTTTCTGCACGGCTTCGGCCACAATGGCCTCCGTAGAATCTAAGCAAAAGAGGACAGCGCTCACTTCTTGGTCGGGATGACCCACAATTAGCCCTGCATTATCGTAGGCCTCTTGCAAGTGAAGCGGCGCGATGGCCTCTAAAACATCGGTAACGTCTCTGACGCGCATAGGACAAGCAGCGGGCTTCGTTAAAGGGGCAAGATTATCGCTTTTGCGCTGTTTTTGCGTAGTCTATTCGATGTAACTTTGCAGAGTTCTTTCAGTCGGAGAAGCGTATCCTTTCACCTAGCTGCTGAGCAGCAATATAGCTTTTTAACCTTCAACCGTTATGGCCATTCCAGCACTATTTATCGGCAACATCGGCGCCACAGAGCTCGTCCTTATCTTTTTGGTCGTACTTCTTTTGTTTGGCGGCAGTAAGATACCGGAGCTCATGCGCGGTCTTGGGCGCGGCATTCGAGAGTTCAACAATGCGCGCCACGCAGTGGAAGACGAAATTCGCCAGGGCATGCGCGAAGCAGAAAAGAAGCCACTGGAGAAGTGAGTATCTGTATTTAGCGGTTTCAACGGGCTGCCTTCAGGAGTTTCTGAGGCAGCCCGTTGTGCGTGGAGGGGGGAGTAGCACTAGCGTCCGCCGCGGCTGAGTTCGATGAAACCGCTCAGGGGTTCGGGGCGCAGCTCGATGCCGCCGACGCGGCGCTCATAGACCTTGCAAAGGTAAAAATAGGTGCCTTCAGGCACATCGGTTCCAGCGCTGTTGCGCCCGTCCCATTCGATGGCGGGGTTGTTGGTTTCAAAGATGAGGTTGCCCCACCGATTGAAGATTTGCATGTCGACGCGCTCGATAAAGCGCCAGCCTGGGAAGGGGCGGAAGACGTCGTTGAAGCCGTCGCCGTTGGGCGAGAAGGCATTGGGCAGCTCGTAATTGGGGCAGTTGTCGGTGCATACGGGCAGGCTCAAGGGGCTTTGGTTACCCAAGGAGTCTTCGGCCGAGATGGCATAGCAGCCCGCTAAGCCTTGGGGCTGCACGTGTGTCCAGCTGGTGTTAGATGCCCCTTCGATGGTAGTCAGTAAGGCGAGTGGCTCGCCTACGAAGGGCTTGAACCACAAGTAATAGCGCACTACATCACCGGCATCGGGGCAGCTCAGAGCAGGGTTGTTCCACTGTAAGAAGTTTTCGTAGGGAGGGTCGGGAGGCGTTGTGCTGCCGCCGTTACACAGGTTGCTCACCGTTAGCGTAGGTGTGCAAGGCGGTACCGTATCGATGGGCACACCACAGGCAATTTGCGAGCGATTGAGCAACGGCTCTCGGATACCGGCAATGCTGTAGGTACCGACGCTGCGCACGTAGTAGCAATACTCGGTCTCGTTGTCCAAGCCTTGGTCGGTGTAGGTGGATGAAGTGGTGGTAGCGATGGAGTCGAACTGGCCCGTGGTATTGTTGCGCCGATAGACGATGTATTGGTAGTTGGTCCAGGGCACGTCTTCAAGCCAAGTGAGGATGTTGACCTTGTCGGAGGATTTGATCCGGAGGAAGACCGACGAGGCCTCATCGGTGGCGCCAAAAGGGACGTTGAAGGCGCCTCCGACAAAGAAGTCTACCCGGTAATGATAGGGCTGTCCGCTGGTGTTCAGGCCAGTATCGGTGAAGCAGGTGTCGTTGGCTTGCCAGAAATTATCGGCTGTAAAGGTGGCTACGGGCTGCAAAGTGCCGCCGGCAATGTCGGGAGCGCGCAGCAATACGTAGCGATAAGGGCCTGGATTGACGAGCGTATCCAAGTCTTCTGCCACGGGTTTTGTCCAGCAGACCTCGATTTGCCCTTGCTGCGCATCGGTCTGTTCTACAGAGACCTGTACCATAAGCGGCAGGTCGCGCGGCAATTGGGCGCAGGCCTCGTTGGAGGGCAAGCTCTCAACAATGTTGTACGGATAGCCACCCGCCGACCGACGCGCAAAAAGCGCGACAATGCGGTAACAATAGGTACGCCCGCGCTCCACTTGCGCATCGCGAAAATAGTAGCGCCCATTGAGCTCTTCGCGCGTTACAAACACGATGCGCGTATACCCCCGACCCGCCAAACCGGGTGTGCAAGAGTCGGGCACGAAGGGATTGGAGCCCTCGCGCCTCCAAACAGAAAAGCCCAAAAAATAGTTGTCGGCCGCATTTTCACAGAAATAAGGCTTCTGCCAAGTTACCTCAATTGCTCCAGCCTGTGCTGTGGCCTGCACCTCTCGGGGCGGCGGGCCAACGACGCGAATATTGACGGTTTTCAGGAAGGCTAGCTGAGGTGCGCTGGGGTTAAGGGAGTCCACTGCTTTAAATACCATCGTGTGGGGGAAATTCGATATGTGCTCGCAGGACGTTTGCCAGCGAAACACCCCCGTTACGGGCGGCTGAACAAAACCCGATGGCGCCGTGAACTGCGCTGGGCTAATCGCCTGCACCATAGGGCCGCCCGAAGCGCTCAGCGATACAAAGTTGCCCGAGTCAGGGTCGGTGCCGACTACGGAAAATTCGATTAATTGGCCAGCTATTACGCACAAGTCATTGGGCGCTTGCACCAGCGGCGGGTTGTTTTGGCAGGCCGTTACGAAGATTTGCATGTCGCGCGTGGTCGTGTCTATGGGCACGCCGTTGCGCCAAGAGATGACGAGAATGGTCAGGTTGTACTCGCCGGGCTGCTGAGGCGACATCCACAGAATATCGCCGGTGCGCTCGTTTAGCTGCAAGATGTTGTTTGGCCCTGGGCCAATTTCGTTGGGGAAGCTGTAGTTAGGCACATTGACGCCAATAGACTGCTTGGGAATGCTCAAGCGATAAGAAAGACTATCTAAGTCCGGGTCGTAAGCGTTGGGATTGTGCCGAAAAGGCCGTCCCACGCAGGCGTTGTCAATGGGCGACTGCAGCAAGTACGGCGTGGTGTTATTGCCGCCAAACTGCGGGTCGAGAAAGGTGTAGATGGTCTCAATGTGAAACGGGATGTTCTCCGACTGCGGCGGGTTGACGTTGACGATACCGGCATTGCGGTTGGGGTCGGTCATGGAGATGCGGTAGCGCGCCGGACCGGCATACGTGTGCGTGGCAATGTAGATGTTGTATTTAACTTCGTTGCTCAGCGCAACCCCCTTGCCGCCGCCATTGACGCGACCCACCTGCTCGCAGGAGCCGTCGCCCCAGCAAATGGTCAGCGTGTCGCGGTCGGCGCTAATGCTCAGCGTGCGCGTCCAAGTGATGATGGTGGCGCGCACCGTCAACGGGCCGATCTGCTCGATGTGTATCTCACCGCCCCGATTGTGGGTGGCGCGCCCCACAAGGGGGAAGAGTACGGCGGCGACTGTGGCCATGACTAGGCGTGCGTATACTGTCATTTCTGGGTATTATTTCCTCAAAAGACAAAGATAGGCGCGAGATGTTCCTCAGCGAGAGGCTTGTGCCTACTGAATAAAACGCCAAGCCTACACTGCGCAGTTTGGCTAATAGTGGCCATCGGGGTGTTTTTCTCAGGTTCGAGGCCGACGTTAAGGAAGTTTCAACCTGCTTTTGGGGATCAGTCCAATTTGGGCAGCCTGTCTGTACGCTTCTGCGGTGGGCGCAGCACCTCTCTTTTCCAGCAGTTCCTTTATCGAAAAATTTTTGTCTGCTCAGACCACTTAGGTGGTCTCGCGCCAGAGGCCCGACATGGACTCGCCAAAGTAGAGTTCGAACAGGCGCTCGGGCATGTTGTTCCAATTGTAACCGTGCTTTTAGAGGTTCTCAAACACCTGATGGCGGTCTATGAGGAGTTTAAGCACTTGCCAAAAGAGGCTCTTTCCGCTGGCCTGAGTGCCGATGAGTGGGGTTAAATCGCCAAAAGCTACCTTGCCTTCGTAAATTTGACCCAGACGGCCCACTTTGAAGGTGGGCAATTGGGGTTTATTTTTATTTACCATGTGCAGCTGTTTTCGCTCTCAACGGTACGCCGCAAGTCTTGTTGACAGGCGGCTTCTGAGGCCTGTGGCAGACTTTCGCTGTTCATCGCCCGAACATTTTTGCACCTTTGCGCCTTGTTTTTGACCCAATCAAAAAGGACCGCGCGCGCATGCCACAAGTGACGTTTCAATATCCAGCCTGGTTTTTACTGTTTTGTGCTTTGTTAGGGCTGGGCTATGCTTTGTTGCTGTATTACCGAGAGAATGCCTTTCGAGAGCAAGCGCCTCAGTTGCACCGCATTTTGGGTGTTGTGCGGTGGGTGGTGGTAACGGTCATTGCAGCCTTGCTGCTATCGCCCTTGCTGCGACGCACGCAAACGCAGACGCAGAAGCCTGTGGTTGTATTGGCCCAAGACCAGTCTGAAAGCGTAGGTGCAGAACTGCAAGGCGCCGCTTTAGCCCAATACAAAGCCGATTGGGAGCGCCTGCGCGAGGCGCTATCAGACGACTACGAGGTACACGAGTTTGCCTTTGGCGATGAGGTGCGCGAAGGCGTAACATTTGCCTTTACCGACAAGGTCAGCAACCTCTCGCGGCTGATGCAAGAGGTTTACGACCGCTTTGGAGCGCAAAATTTGGGTGCCATCGTTATGGCTACCGACGGTATCTACAACCAGGGCAGCAGCCCGCTCTATGCCGGCGTGCCCATAGCCGCACCGGTGTTTACTGTGGCATTAGGCGACACTACATTGCGCAAAGATTTGCTCATCAGGCGTGTGTTTTACAACAAAATCGCATACTTGGGCGATCGCTTCATGGTGCAAGTCGATGCCGCTGCCGTCAACTGTGCCGGAGCACAAACCACGCTTACCGTCAGTCGCGTAGAAGGCGACCAAACGCGCACCTTGCAGACAATACCGCTCTCAATTGACCAGAACGACTTTTTCACCACTCGGGAAATCCTTTTAGATGCCGACAAAACGGGTGTGCAGCACTTCCGCTTCACTCTGGCCAAAGTCGCCGGTGAGCGCTCGGTCGTCAACAACACGCGCGATATCTTCATTGATGTGCTCGATGCTCGACAAAACATCCTATTATTGGCTAATAGCCCGCACCCCGACCTGTCGGCCATACGCCAAACGCTGGAAGCTAACCGCAACTACGAGGTAACAGTGGCCTACGCCGGAGAGCCGGGCACCGACGTGTCGAAGTTCGACTTTGTCGTGCTGCACAACCTGCCCTCTGCAGTACAAGACATCAGCGGCATCCTCAATACTCTGGACCAAAAGCGCATTCCGCGCCTGTTCGTGGCGGGCATGCAAACCAGCTATGCTGCTCTATCGCGCGCGCAGCGCTTAGTGAGCGCGCAAAGCACGGGCCAGCAAACCGACGACGTGCAGGCCAAGGTCTCACCCCAGTTTGCCGCTTTCACGCTCAGCCCTGAACTGGCCGCTGAATTGCCCAAGTTCAGCCCGCTGACCAGCGCTTTCGGACAATTTTCGGCGCTGCCGCAAGCGCAAGTCGCCCTGTACAAGCGCATTGGCCGCATAGACACCGATCAACCTTTGCTCGTCGTGGGCGAAATAGACGGCATCCGATGCGGCGTCTTACTGGGCGAAGGCCTGTGGAAATGGCGCCTATTCGACTACATGCAGCACAACAACCACCAGATTTTTGATGAGATTGTAAGCAAGACCGTCCTGTACTTGAGTCAGAAGGAAGACAAGCGTAAATTCCGCGTCTCGCTCGACCAAAACATCTTTAATGAAAATGAGCCGGTCTACTTCAGTGCCGAGCTGTACAACGACAACTACGAGTTGGTCAACACGCCCGACGTAGCCCTCTCGGTGCGCAATGCCGAAGGCAAAGAGTTTCTCTACACGTTTAACAAAAAAGGCAACGCTTACGCGCTCAACGCCGGCATTTTGCCCGTAGGCAACTACACCTTCCGCGCCACCACTTCGCTCAACAACCGAGCACTGAGTTACGACGGGCGTTTTAGTGTGCAGCCCATCCAGTTGGAATATTTTGCCACTACGGCCAACCACAGCCTACTGCGCCAGCTGAGCGCTCAATACGGCGGCGAAATGGTCTATCCCGACGACCTATTGGCTATCGCCGACAAGATTAAACAAGCTCCCACCATTAAGCCGGTCATTTACCAATCCACCCAAACTACCCCGCTGATACATTTTAAATGGGTGTTCTTTCTCTTGGTCCTACTGCTGACACTCGAGTGGTTCTTGCGGCGCTATTTTGGGGCGTACTAACCTGTGACTTTTCCGCTATGAACTTCCTCACGCTTGAAAACGTAACGAAGACCTATGGCGAGAAGGTCCTCTTTCGCAACATTAGCCTTCACATTGAAAAAGGCCAGAAAATAGGCCTCATCGCCAAAAACGGCACGGGCAAGAGCACCCTGTTGCGCGTCATTGCTGGTCGGGAGGGCAGCGAGGGCGAAAACGCGCGCATCGAGTTGCGCAAAGACATCCGGATTGGCTGGCTGGAGCAAGAGCCGGTGTTCCCGCCTCAAATCGATGTGCTCGCCGCCACCCTCGACCCGACCAACCCCGTAGTGCGCGTCGTTCAGCGTTATGAGCGCGCACTGGCACACCCCGAAAACACGGAAGAGCTACAGGAGGCTACGGCCCAAATGGACCTGCACCACGCCTGGTCATTTGAAGCGCGCGTCAAGGAAATGCTCTTTCGCTTTGGGTTAAATGACTTGGGCCAAAAAATTGGCTCCCTCTCGGGCGGTCAACAGAAAAGGTTGGCACTGGCCAAAGTCCTACTCGAAGAGCCGGACTTCCTCATCCTCGACGAACCAACCAACCATTTAGACGTGGAAATGATCGAGTGGCTGGAGGAATACCTCCAGCAGCCCAGCATCACGCTGTTCATGGTGACCCATGACCGATATTTTCTGGAAAATGTTTGCGACAGCATCATCGAACTAGAAGGCGGTCAACTGCGCCGCTATTCCGGCTCCTATGCCGATTATCTGGAGAAAAAAGCCCTGCGCGAAGAGGTAGAAGCCACTACTTACGAGCGCCAAAGCAAACTGCTTAAGCGCGAACTCGAATGGGTGCGCCGCAGCCCGGCCGCGCGCACCACCAAAGCCAAAGCCCGCATAGACGCCTACTACGAGCGCAAAGAGGCTAACGAAGCCTTGCGCAAAAAAAGCGACGAAATGACTCTAGCCATTAAAGAAAACTGGCTGGGCAGCAAGGTGGTCGAACTGCACAACATCAGCAAGTCCTTCGGCGGAAGGAAGATTTTAGATAACTTTTCTTACAAGTTCAAGCGACGCGAGCGCGTGGGCATCGTCGGCCCCAACGGCTCGGGTAAAAGCACTTTCTTAGACCTCATTACCGGAACCTTGCCGCCCGACACGGGCAAGGTGGTCATCGGCGACACCATTGTCTTTGGCCACTATCGTCAGGAGGGTATCCAATTGCCCGAAGATAAGCGCACCATTGATGTCGTGCGCGACATTGCCGACTACATCCCCCTGGAAAAAGGCAAAGAACTCAGTGCTGCCCAATTGCTCGAGCGCTTCCTCTTCAGCCGCTCCCAACAGCAAGTTTACGTTAGTCAACTCAGCGGTGGCGAACGCCGACGCCTCTATTTGCTGACCATCCTAATGAAAAACCCCAACTTTCTCATCCTCGACGAACCGACCAACGACCTCGACGTGCCCACCCTGCAAGTGCTCGAAGACTTCCTGGAAAACTACCCGGGATGTCTCGTCGTCGTTACCCACGACCGCTACTTCATGGATCGCCTGGTGGAACACCTCTTCGTCTTTGAAGGCAACGGCAAGATCCGAGACTTCAACGGCACCTATGCCGAATACCGCGCCCTTAAGCGCACCGAAGCGACCCATACCCTCGCCTCTCCCTGTGCCGAGACGCCCTCCAAAACCACTCCGGCCGCCAGCCTAAGCAATGCCGAGCGCAACGAGCTAAAACGCCTGGAAAAGGATATGGCCGCCTTGGAGCGCCGCAAGCGGGAGATTCTGGAGCGCTTCAACAGCACCGACCTCAGCCCTACCGATATCAGCCGCCTGTCTGAGGAACTGGGCGCCTTGCAAAAGACCTTGGAGGAAAAGGAATTGAAATGGCTGGAGTTAGCCGAGAGGGCCAGTTGAGGCCTCAGATCACACTCCTGCACAGGCCTTGGGGCTTCGGGGCTTGAAGCGCCAGCGCGTGGCGGCCTGCTTGCTTGGAAACTCCGTATTTTCAGCCCAGAAAACGAACTTCACTACAATGCGCTGGCTCACTCTATCTACCCTACTGCTTTGGAGCACTTTGGCGCAAGCCCAAATGATCGTCGGCGCCGATACGCTGTATGGAAACGAATGGATAGATTTTTCCAAAACCTATTACCGCATCAGTGTGGCAGCAGACGGCATTTATCGCGTTGGCTATTCGGCGCTGGCCGAAGCGGGTTTTCCTGTGGGCGAAGCCCCTGCGGATGAACTGCGGCTGTATGCCTTTGGGCAGCAGGTGCCCATTTTCACCACAACCGACGGCCTGTTAAAGCCGCAAGATTTCATCGAGTTTTTCGGCGAGAAGAACCGCAATTTTCTAGACCACCACCTGCTGGAAAACCCGGCTGAGGCAGAGCTGAACCCACTGTACAGCCTATTCAACGATACGGCGGCATACTACTTGGTGTGGGAGCCGCACACACCGCCGCTGCGCTACACGACGCTGCCCAACGACATCAGTAACCCGCCGCCTGTTGAGCCGTATTGCTGGTGGACGTCGGGTTACACTTACGACAAGGCGCTCTTCAAACGGCAGCAGGGAGCCGAAATCCAGTTTTCGTGGTTCAGCGGTGAGGGTTTTGGCACCTTCCCTGAAAGTGCGTTTTCGGTCAACATAGAGGCCTCACACCGCTACACCGATGGGCCACCGGCGCGTTTGTCGGTGCGCTACGCCTGCGGCTTGGGCACTCACCGACAGCGCTTAACAGTCAACGACAGCTTACTGCGCGAGGACGAGTTCAGCGGTTGGCAAGTCGTGCAAGCCGACCACTTTATCGCGGCCAGTGCCCTCAAAAACAACAACTTAGTGCGTTTGGCCTCAGCGCTTGGGCCAAACGACCGCAACAGCGTGGCCAGCGTTTACTTGCGCTATGCGCGGCTGTTCGATTTTGGCTACACGACGCGGGCGGTGTTTGAAGTGGAAAACCCCACAACAACAAAATACTTAGA
This sequence comes from uncultured Saprospiraceae bacterium, assembly GCA_937934275.1. Taxonomy (GTDB): domain Bacteria; phylum Bacteroidota; class Bacteroidia; order Chitinophagales; family Saprospiraceae; genus M3007. The sequence continues at coordinate 29,939 of CALHAM010000069.1, forward strand.
AATCGCGGCCTTCGACGCTTCGGGCGATAGCCCGCCTGTGCTGTACGACGTAGTGAACCGAACGCGCACGGTAACGGAACTGTCGGGCGGGCAGGTAAAGGTGCTGCTGCCCGCTGTATTCAAGGAACGGCATTTGTGGCTGGTCAATCCAACCAAGGGAGTGTTTGTCGTCGAGCACCTAAAGGCAATGCAGTTTCGCAACTACCGCGAACAAGTCGCCGATTACGTGATTTTGTCGCATCCGGCCTTCCTCGCTGACCCAGCGCAGGGCAATGCTAACCCAGTAGCCGCTTACGCCGATTACCGGCGCAGCCCCGCAGGCGGTGCACATCAAGTATTGGTCGTAGACGTGAACGAACTGTACGAGCAGTTTGCCTACGGCGTGCGCTACCATCCTTTAGCGGTGCGCAACTTTATCCATTACGCTCGAAAATACTGGTCCATTCCGCCCCAGTATTTGCTCATTATAGGCAAGGGCTTGGACTACAACCGCTTCCGCCAACCCGAAGAGCAGCGTCTACTGGCCGACTCGCTTTTCTTTGTGCCCACGTATGGAAGCCCTGGAGCCGACATGCTCTTCGGCATGGAGGGCAAAGGCCTTTCTCAGCCCATCATAGCCGTGGGCCGGCTGGCAGTGGTGCGGCCCGCTCAGATCTGGGCCTACTTAGATAAGGTGCGCGAGCACGAGCTGGTACAGGCCACTGCTCCTCAAACCCTAGCGGGCAAAGGCTGGATGAAGCGCGTCATTCACAACAGTGGCGGCTTGGCGGCCGAAACCGCTTTCATTCGCGCTTACACCCAAAGCATGGCCGACATCATCAGCACTAACCGCTTAGGGGCCGACGTGCATACGTTTTACAAAACTTCAAATGACCCCATTCAGCTGTCGTCCTACGAGCAAATGCTCGACTTGATCAACAGTGGCATTTCCATGTGGATGATCTTTGGGCACTCCTCAGCTTTTGCTGTAGACTTTGACATCGGCACGCCCAGTGCTTACAACAATAAGGGCCGCTATCCGCTCATGATGATCATGGGCTGTTTCTCGGGCCTGTGTTCGGCCAACCAGCCCGGCATCGGCGAACAGTTTGTGTTGGCTCCTGAGCGCGGCGCCATCGCTTATTTTGCCTCAGTTTATTTTAGCTACAGCGATGCGCTCTACCTCTTTGGCAAGCGCTTCTACGAGCGCCTCGGCGGCGACGACTACGGTCAGCCCTTGGGCATCGCGCTGAACAACACCGTTACCGACCTGCGCCGGAGCACCAACCCGGGCCTCATCGCCCTGCTGCACCAAAACCTCCTGCAAGGCGACCCGGCCGTACGACTGCACCACTACCTAGGGCCTGATTATGTTGTGGACCCGCGCACGGCCCGCATCGAACCCAACCCGGCGACCCTAGAAAAGCCCGCGCTCAAGATAACCTTCGATATCGTCAATTTAGGCGAAAACACGCCCAGTATCTTGCCCTTCCGCATCGAGCAGCTCTTGCCCGACAACACGCGCCTCGAACGCCTCAATGACTCGACCGACGCACCGGCCTTTCGCAAGCACATCGCTGTCGAGATACCTACTGCTGGCAGCCAACTCGGGCTGAACCGCCTGCTCATCAGCCTCAACCCTGAAGGCACCGCAAGTGAGCAACCGCCAGCAGCGCTGTTCAACAACCAGCTGGAGGACGAAGCGGGCGTGCCCGGACTGCCCTTGTTCTTCTTTGCCAACGACGTGGCTCCCATCGCACCCCAGAACTACGCCATCGTGCACCAAAACCCACCCACTTTGTGGGCTTCTACCCTAAACCCACAAGCTCCCGTGCAGCGCTACTTATTCGAAATAGACACTACCGAGGCATTCAACAGCCCATGGCGCCGCACCGGAGCCGTAGTGCAACGCGGCGGCGCCATTGCCTGGACTCCGCCCACAACGCTCCGAGACAGCACGGTTTACTATTGGCGCGTAGCCCGCGACACGCTGCAAGATGGCGTTATTGCTTGGCGCCAACGATCGTTTGTGTACCTGCCGCAAAGCCCTCCGGGCTGGAACCAATCGCATTTTGGCCAATGGGCCGAAAACGACTTCATCAATCTGGAAGTCCGCGACAGCACGCGCCGCATCGAATTCGTCGCCAATGCGGGCTTCGTGAGCATGAACGTCGCCTATCGCAATCGAGACAAGTTTCCCGGCATGCAAAACGCTTACTACGAAGGTTTCTTCGGCGATGCTGGCTTCAACGCTCAAGGGTTAGTCAGTGGGGTAGCGGTGTTTGTTCAAGACCCAAACACCGGCCATTACCTACCTAACCCCCCCAACAGTCCGTATAACAACCACCCGACGCGCACTAAATCGTTCTTTTCGTTCAACACCCAAGACGCGCAGCAGCGCCTGGCGCTCATGGACTTTTTGGAGCACGTGGTGCCTGACCAATCCATCGTCGGCTTTTTGGCTCTTCACCCCTGGAACGACACCTTGGGTTATGCCCCGCGGCTTTGGGCCGCTGACTCTGCAGTTTACGGTAAAAACTTGTTTCAAATTCTGGAAAATCAAGGGGCAGAGGAGGTGCGATCGCTAGTGCACTATACCAACGGGCCTCATCCATATGGTTTTATTTACCAGAAGAACAACCCGCTTTTCGATGCGGTGGATACGGTGGTGTACCACGTGGACTCGGTCATCAACCTGCGGCGCACCTTTCAGGCGCGCTGGTCGGTAGGGCAATGGGAGACGCCTCCTATTGGCCCTGCGCGCTCGTGGGGACAGCTCTTCTGGGCGCACGATCCGCCCGATAACGCTTCCGACGAGGCGGTGCTGTCGGTGTTGGCCGTGCGCGACGGGCAACCCGACTCACTCCTGTTTTCTCTTCAAGGAGCCTATGAGCGCTCGCTGACCGACGTGCCTGCCAAAGAATTCCCACATCTGCGCCTCCGATTTTCGACGCGCGACACGCTGCTGCGCACGGCCCTACAGCCACATTACATGCGCGTGCTGTACGAACCCGTACCCGAAGGCGCCTTACATCCGGTAGCACACCTGAACTGGCACGCCGATACGCTGCAACAAGGCGAAACCGGAAGCGTATCTGTAGCTTTTGTAAACGTTTCACCCACTGGCTTCGACAGTGTGCTGTTGCGCGCCCGCTTCGAACACACCGACGGCCAAGGCCGCGACTATCTCGTGCGCCTGCGCCCTCTACCCGCCAACGATACCCTGCACCTGACGCTTCGCTTCGACACTCGCGACCGCAGTGGTCCCCATCGCCTGACTCTGGAAGCCAACCCAGGCCCCGAACAACCCGAGCAACACCTCTTCAACAACACCTGGACCCACAACGTCTGGGTGGGTCGCGACGTGCGCAATCCACTGCTGGACGTTACCTTCGATGGGCTGCACATCGCCGATGGCGACATCGTATCGCCCAAGCCCGTCATTGTCGCCACTCTGCGCGACGAAAACCCTTATTTGGCCCTAACCGACACCAGTGCGCTGACCCTTCAGTGGCAAGGCCCTGACGGCGTGTTGCAGCGACTCTATTTCAGCGATCCCACCGTGCAATTTTTTCCCGCCGACCCTACCCAATTGCCCAAACAAAACCGCGCTCGCCTCGAGTGGCGCCCAACCTTTGCTCAAGACGGTGAGTACCGCCTCCTCGTCAACGGACGCGATGCCTCGGGCAATGCCGCAGGCCAGCTTAACTACGCCATCCGCTTCCGCGTCATTACGCGGTCGGCCCTGTCGCACTTGCTCAATTACCCTAACCCATTCTCCAGCCAAACCTGCTTTTATTACACCTTCACCGGTGCCGAACCGCCCGCGCGCTTCCGCCTGCAAATCTTGACCGTCAGCGGCCGTATCGTGCGCGAGGTTACAGAGGCCGAATTCGGCCCCTTACGCACCGGCACACACCGCAGCGACTTCTGCTGGGATGGCCGCGACCAGTACGGCGACCCACTGGCCAACGGCATTTATCTCTATCGCGTTGTTGCGCAAAAAGCCGATGGCTCGAACTTCGACCTTTGGGAAAACACTGCCGTAGACGGTTTCTTCCACAAGGGAATAGGCAAAATGGTGTTGCTTCGATAACGGAGCGGCTCCTTAGCGATAACCGCTTAATGGGCTAAAAACAAAAGCCGCCGAGCGCATTACGCGTCGGCGGCAGAACCCCAAAAAACCAAATGAAAACAATCTTCCTTTTGTATTGCCTGCCCTTGCTCGTCTGCAAAGACATTATTCTGACGTCTGATACATCAAGAGTCACACCAGCGCGAGGGCTTACACCCGTCATTTGAAAGCCGTTAACAGAGTAGGCCTGCGTTAGGGCTTCAGCTTCAGGCAACAGTATCTGGACGCCCTAAAGGGCTTTGCACACTGTTAACAATTTGTTCGGCTTACTCTGCCCTTACGCGCACGCCTTTCGAATGGCTAGAGAATTCGGGGGCGTACATGCACTGAAGCGTAGCGATGCCCGAAGAGAAATCGCCGCGATGAGCAACCACTAAGGGATACTCAAGTACGAAGGTGCCGCGCGGCAGGTAGTCAATAAAGAAGTGGGTAGCTAAGTCGCGCGTGCTTTCGTAGTAGCCCAATCCATCTTGCCAGCGGTAGCGGCTGAGGACGTTGGTCGGCTCGAAGCCGGCAGCGCGCATATCTTTGAGATGAACGAACTCCATGGGGCGGTCGGTGCGAATTTCAAGGCGCACCCGGAGGCGGTCGCCGGGGCGGAGGGCCGAGCCATCGGCGATGAGGTACAGCTTTGGCCCAGTGGGCGTATTTTCCTCGCGGAACAGCTGCTTCTCTATTGTGAGCGGCGTGTTTTGAGCGGCGGTGATCTTGTCCAAGTCCTCGAAGTATTGCCAATAGGCGGCGCCCCAAACGATGTGCGGGTTTGGGTTTTCGATGCGCACCGTGCTCCAGTCGGGCTGGATTTCGCTGCCGCTCCAGGTTTGTTTGAAGTAGCCCGTTGCGGGTTCGTACTCTCGCGGGGCGATGGCTTTGCTGCCCAGTTGCAAGCGCACGGGCTGAGTGGAGCTCAGCCAGTTGTCGCCGCGCAACAGGAGGGCGTAGACGGCTTCAGCGGTAGCTTTGGTGCTTTCCCAGCGGTTAGTTTGTTTGTTTTTGAGCAGCCAAATGCGCATTTCCTCGACAGCGCGAGCGTCGTTGGCCACCTCGTCGAAGACCTCAATGAGCAGCGCTTGGGTCTCGATGGGCAGCTGGTACCAGTACATGCCTCGGTCGAAAGCCCAGTACATGCCGAGTTCTTCCTTGACGATGGCCCGCTCGCGCAGGCTGGCTGCGATGCTCTGAGCAGCGTCGGAGCGGCCGTAGCGATGGAGCGCCAGCGCCAGCATACCTTGCTCATAGAGGTTGCGCTGCAGCCAGTAGCGCGCCCCCTGTTCCAGGTAATAAGCCGTCGCGCGGTCGGGTTTGTCGGGAGCGAAGAAAGAGGTGGCGTACAGGTAGTGTATGGCCAGACCGTGGAGGTGGTCGTCGTCGAGTTTGACTTCGCCCTTCTGAGCCTGTTTTTCCAGCTCTGCGTATTGGCGCTGGATTTCGCGGTGGCAGAAGCCCAGCGCTTGATCGAGCAGGTGGACAAGGTCGGGATCTCGCTCGATGCTGAATACGCCCAAGTGTTGCAAGTGCCCTAAGCCAGCAACGATGTACTGCGTGATGTACAAGTTTTCGCGGCCGCCGGGGAACCAACTCCAGCCTCCGCTGGGCGCCTGGCGCTCGGCCAGCACTTGAAGGGCGCGCTGGCGCTCATCGGCCATGCGGTTGAGGTCGAACAACAGCGCAATGTTTTGCTTTTGCTGCTCTTCGCTGAGGGCTTCGAGCACCCAGGGGGTCTCTTCCAACAAAGCAGTTTTGAGCTCTTGGTTTTGGGTCAGGTTCGAGCGCATGGCCGAGCTCCCGGTGGCTTTCCAGCGGTCATATACCCGGCGCAAGTTGGGCAGCTTTTGCGTAACGTGTGCGGCCAAGGCGTTGGCGTAAAAGCGGCTGAAGATCTGCTCCGTACATTCGTGCGGGAACTCCATCAAATAAGGCAGCGCTTGCACGGCATACCACACTGGGTTGCTGCTGAACTCCAGCGTGTAGCGGTGGTGGCGCAAGGTGTTGGAAGTGTTGTTACGCAGGCTCTCGAAAGCAAACGTCTTTTGCTGCCCGCCGCGCGCCGTCAGCGGCAGCGTCTCGGTAACGAGCATGCGATTAGACACCACAGGCAGCGTATTTTCCTCGCCATCGCGCTGCTGTTTGCCTTCGGCGAAAATCTGCCACGTTAGAGCGCTCACTTGGCCTTCGGGCACTTTTAGACGCCAGGAAATGGGCGCTGACTGGCCTGGGGCCACGATGAAAGGAACGACCATATCGCTTGGGTTAAGACCAAAGGCCGTCTCCACCGATTGCAGGGTAACGGCATCGAACAAGCTGAGTACTGCTGTGCCCGAAAGGGGCGCTTCCGATAGGTTGCTCACTTTAGCGGTGAACTCCACGACATCGCCCTCGCGCAAGAAACGCGGTGGGTTGGGCAAAACCATGAGTTCTTTTTGGGTTACGACGATGCGCTCCGCTAAGGCCTGCTGCAAGTCCTGGGTGTGGGCCCAAAGCAGCAATTTCCAGCGCGTCAGGGCCTCGTTCATCGTGAACTGGAGGACCACATTGCCCTCGGCGTCGGTGCGCAGCTCGGGAAAAAAGAACACCGTCTCGTTCAAATTGCGCCGAACGGGCGCAGGCACAGGTTCAGTGGGCTTAGGCTCGTCAGTGGGAGGCTCTAAAGCGGCTGCAGGCCCAGCGGCGGAAGTATCCACTGATTCTAATGCAGCCGAATCATCCTCTGTAGCTCCACTTAGGGCTTCGTCTGCTCTTTTGTCGCGCCCAGGTGCCGCCTGCATAACGTCCTGGGAGAAAGACCTCGCATAAGGAAGATAGCCGCCGCTGTAGCGCGGGAAATCAAACCAGTTGATTTCGGCGTACTTCCGCCCGCGAGGTGCTGGCATCCCGCTGTGCTTGAAATACACATTGCCGCCTCGGGGGCCGAAACCATTTCCCGACAATCCAAAGCTGTGATAATGCGCAGGAAAGGCAATCTTTCCCCAGGTGTGCGGCAAGAACTGATCGAGCGAAGCGTCGTACATGGCCGCCACCAGTTCGGCAGCCACCTGCTCTTTTTTGGGGCCACTGATGCGCAGGCGCCAGGTTTCGCGCTCGCCAGGAGCCAGGCGATCGCGGAAGGTTTCGAAAGTCATCTGCAACTCTTTGTTGCTCCAAGGTACGCTTAGGCTATGTGGGCCAGCGGCGTAGAAACGGTTGTTTTGCACCGCGATGGCATTAAGCCCGATACCGCCGCGGTCGGCTTCTTGCACAGTAAGGTCTACGCTTTGAGCACCATTGACTCGCCACCAACGCGGCTCTTGTATTTTACCTTCTCGGCCGATGAAGACCAGGAAGTGCAGTCCTTGGCCGCCGCCCAGCCACAAGCGGGCCGTTTCGCCGGGTTCGCAAGTCGCTTTTTCTAAGGCACTGGCGGGCCGGTCGAAGCGCGTAGCAGGAGTTTGGTCGTCCCATACGCGCACGATTTGTCTGATTTCGACGGGCTTGCCAAAGGCATCGCGCGTTTTTAAGAGCACTTCATAGTAGCCCGCCGTCATTTGGCCGCCGTGGAGGTCGAGCTCGGCGCTGCCGCTGCTGCGAAACGAAAGGGGACGCGTAAAGTCCTGGCGATCCCATTTTTCCGGATCGTCTTCACCGTTCCAGGCGTAGTTCGGGAAGTCGCGCCGAAAATCGCGCTCCTGGAGGGTCAAGATGTCGGGTGCAGGCCAATAGCGCTCGATAAAGAGGGTCTTAGGCGGCACGAGGCGGGTGATGCTCACGCTGCCCTCGGCTTCTTGGGGTTGGCCGGCGTTGTTTGTCGTCTTGAGGGTCACCTTGCGCAGCGCTTTCAGTTCTACCTCTTTAGACAATCCCAGCTCTACATTCAGGGCCACATAGCCGACCATTACGACGGTTTGACCGCTGCGCGTTTCGCCAGTGATGTCGGTCACATCGGCTTTCACCGTGTACTGGAACGTGGGCAGGTCTCGCTCGGGAATTTTGCGGTCGGGCAAGGCTGCGAAGGCAATTTCAAACGAGCCGTCGGCAGCTGTGGTAGCAATTCCGTTGGCAATTTCCACCTCTTGTTCTGTGCCATAGGGCGGCCAGATGCGCCAGCGCCAGTGCCACGGCAGGCGCGCTTGGCGCACGATCCGATAGCGCACGTGGGCACCGTCCACACTGCTGCCCGCGTAGTTCTTCGCTTCGCCGCGCACGTTTATGCTATCGCCAACGCGATAGCTGCCCTCTACGGGCTTGAAGGTTACCTCGAATTTAGGGCGCTTGTACTCTTC
>CALHAM010000070.1 GCA_937934275.1 uncultured Saprospiraceae bacterium
TAAGTGCTCAGCTGAAAACCCAATATCCCGATGGCCAACTTAGGTTTTTCTCTATTTTCGCCGCTAACCCGCACAAGGCGAACCATATTTTTTTTTATGACACACATTCATTTTTACCTCCACTACAAAACACAGTTTGGCGAGAACCTCTATGTGCTTGTGCAAATACATCGCGGCTCGAATGTTTGGGAAGAGGAGCATTTACTCAATTACCTCAACGACAGCTTGTGGCACGGCATAGCAGCGTTTGATACGATGCCGGGCGACGTTTTGCGCTATCACTACGAATGGCGCGACGAGCAAGGCAACCGGCGCGTGGAGTGGAGCGATCGGGAGCTAACTGCAGGAGAGGCGGATGAGCTGGTCGAGGTATACGATTACTGGGAGCCTATGGGAGCAGTGGAACATGCTTTTGAAACTCAGGCTTTTCGCATCCTTGTGCCGCAGCCATCGCCGCCGACGCGCATGCCCAAAAGCAGCGGTTGGACGCATCGCTTTCGCGTGAAGGCGCCTTTGTTACCTCCCGACGAGGCGGTTTGCCTGCTGGGCCACGGACGCGCGCTGCGCCACTGGGACACCAGCGCCCCCATCTTGCTGCAACCCGACGAACGCGGCTGGTCGGTCATGCTCGACCTGTCGGATGAGGCCTTCCCGTTGGGCTACAAATACGGCATCTGGAACACGCGCACCCGCACCTTTCGGGCCTTCGAGCAAGGGAGCAACCGCGTCATTCACCAGCCACACCCTACAACGCGGTACACGGTGTTACACGACGGCTTTGCCCGCTTTCCTCCTCCTCACTGGCGCGGCACCGGCGTGGCCATACCGGTCTTCAGCCTGCGCAGCGAGCGCAGCTTTGGCGTCGGCGAGTTTACCGACCTTCTGCTCCTCGTAGATTGGGCCGCGCAAGTGGGCATTCGCCTTATTCAATTGCTGCCCATCAACGACACCTCTGCTACCGGCACCTGGGCCGACTCCTACCCCTACTCGGCCATCTCCGCCTTCGCCCTGCATCCGCTCTACCTGAACCTGGCTGAAGTGGCCGGCGAAACACACGCCGCCTTATTGGAGCCGTATGCCCAGCAGCAAAAAGCCCTTAACGGCATGGAAAGCCTGGACTACGAGGCCGTCATGCAAGCCAAATGGGCCATTATACGCGAGCTGTTTGCCGCCCAAAAAGAGCTATTCCTCCAAAGCCCAGCCTTCAAGCGCTACTTTGCCGATAACCGCGAGTGGCTGGTCCCCTACGCCGCCTTCTGCTTCTTGCGCGACAAATACGGCACGTGCGATTTTAGCCAATGGCAAGAGCACGCTTCTTATCGCGCATCGGCCATCGAGAAGCTGACGGCTCCCAACTCGAAGCACTACGACGCCATCGCCATCCACTACTTTGTGCAGTGGCACCTGCACCGCCAGCTGCGCACCGCCGTAGAGTACGCTCATGCGCGCGGTATCGTCCTCAAAGGCGATATTCCCATCGGCATCTATCGCTTTAGTTGCGATGCCTGGATGGCTCCAGAACAGTACAACATGGACATGCAGGCCGGCGCCCCTCCCGACGACTTTGCCGTCAGCGGCCAGAATTGGGGCTTCCCCACCTATAACTGGGCGCGCATGAAAGCGGACGGCTACGCCTGGTGGCGCCAGCGCTTCGAGCACATGGGCCGCTACTTCGATGCCTTTCGCATTGACCACATCCTAGGTTTTTTCCGCATCTGGAGCATCCCCATTCACGCTACGCAAGGCATCTTGGGTCACTTTGTGCCTGCCGTACCGCTTAGGGAGGACGAATTTCACCGCGCAGGCATTGGCTTCCATTACGAGCGGCTGTGTACGCCTTACATTACCGATGCTGTGTTGCAACGCTTCTTTGGCGAATACGCCGACGCTGTGCGCGATACTTTCCTCGAGCGCACGCCCGACGCCGGCCGTTGGTCGGGCGGAGGACAGTATGCCTTCAAGCCCGCCTTCGACACTCAGCGAAAAATAGAAACCTTCTGGACCCTGGCCACCACTGCTGAAAGCAAAGGCCGGCAGGCCAGCCGCAAAACGCCCGATCTCAGCTCTTTGCCGCCCGTCGTACGGGAGGGCCTGCTCCAACTACACGCCAACGTCGTCTTGCTCGACGTAACCCCGCCCGGCGCTGAAGAGAAGGCCTACGCTTTCCGCATCGACATGGAAAAGACCGCCTCCTTTCAGGCCCTGCCTGATGCCGCTAAGGCGCCGCTCAAAGCGCTGTATGTGGACTATTTCTACCGCCGCCAAGACGCGCTTTGGCGACGCGAAGCCCTGGAAAAGCTGCCCGCCCTAAAGCGCGCTACGCGCATGCTCGTTTGTGGCGAAGACCTGGGCATGGTGCCCCATTGTGTGCCCGACGTCATGCGCGAACTGGGCATTTTGAGTTTGGAAGTCCAGCGCATGCCTAAGGCAAGCGGTGTTCTCTTCTTCAATCCTAAAGATGCCCCCTATCTGTCGGTCGTAACGCCCTCCACGCACGATATGAGTACGCTGCGCGGCTGGTGGGAAGAGGACCGCGAGCGCTCGCAGCGCTTCTTCAACGAGATGCTGGGCTATGCCGGCACGGCGCCCTACTTCTGTGAACCTTGGGTATGCCGAATTCTTATCAACCAACATCTGCACTCTCCGGCTATGTGGGCCATCTTCCAGCTGCAAGATTTGATGAGCATCGACGGTGCTTTACGCCGCGAAAACCCGCACGAGGAGCGCATCAACGTGCCCGCTAATGCCAACCATTATTGGCGATACCGCATGCATTTGACTTTGGAAGCGCTGCAAAGGGCCGATGCCTTTAATGCCGACCTGCAGCAGATGATTGTAGACAGCGGAAGGGCGTAGCGAAGATTAACGGATCAATACTCCCTATTTTCTCATTCAAAAACGCGCTGGAGCGTGGTTAGTCTGCTTTTAGCCGTTGCGTGCTCTGTACTGCTGGGTTTCCTTTTTAAATGGTTTGAACGGTACGGAGTACATGCTTTTCAAGCTATTGTAGTCAATTATTTCACCTGTGTGGCATGCGGATGGTTACACGCAGGCGTCTTGCCGTTTGGGGCTGCTGAGCGCTCGGCGGCGTGGATGCCGTATGCGCTCATGCTCGGTTTGGTATTTATCTCAGGCTTCAATGCCGCAGCGCAGACGGTGCGCTACTTTGGAGTAACCATCAGCCAGGTGATGCAGAAGATGTCTATCCTGCTGACGGTGCCCTTCGCGATATGGGTCTATGGGGAGTCGTCGAGTGTAGCCAAAGGGATAGGCTTTTTCTTGGCGCTGGCGGCCATCGTCTTGGTCAACTGGCGGCAGGAGCCTCTCTCAGCCGCGGCTGCGCGGCCCTTAGGCATGGGTTTGCTGTGGATACCGCTGCTGACGTGGGTGCTGTCGGGTGTTATTGAGATGGTGCTTGTAACCGTTCAGCACGAGCAGCTGGCGGATACAAGCAACCCTATTTTCATTACCACAGTTTTTGGAACGGCTGGGCTGTTGGGCGCCGTGCTGAGTGCCATCGGCTTAGCGCTAGGGCGGCTGCGCTTTTCGTGGCGCAATGTCGCCGGTGGTCTGGTGCTGGGCCTCCCTAACTACGCCAGTATGTGGTTTCTGCTCCGCGCCTTGGCGAGCGGTTTAGAGGCGTCGGTGGTTTTTCCGCTAATGAACATCGGCATTATCCTGGCGACAACCTTTGGCGCCGTTTGGGTGTTTGGAGAGCGACTCTCCGATATACAGCGCTGGGGCATTGCGCTGGCCGTCGCCGCTATTATATTTATTTCTTTTTGACACTATGGAAAAAGAACCGCGCGCCTTGGAGGAGAACCTCGTGTTCCACCCCTACAACGTCATGCTCTTTTTTCTCTTGTTTGGCCTGACGTTCCTGTTTCTCGCCCTCACCGCCAGCTACATCTACATTCGCGTTACGATGAACGTGCCGCCGGTTCGCCTACCGTGGCTCTTTTGGCTCAACACCACGCTGCTGCTGGGCAGTAGCTATACCTTGATGCAGGCCAAGAAGGCTTACAAAAACGACGACACCGTGGGCTACCAGCGACAGCTAAAGCGCACCATCGGCCTTTCGTTGTTCTTCTTGCTTATGCAGGGGGCGGCTTGGGTCTGGCTGTTCAAGGTCAATCAGATCAGCATGCAAAGCTCTACTACGGCGGGTTTTTTATACGTCCTCTCTATTGCCCACTTTGCCCACGTGGTGGCCGGCCTGCCCTTCTTGTTGGCGTTTTACCGCACTGCTCGAAAACAAATGGTAGAGCCAATAACGGTGCTGCTCTATTTTTCAGACCCCGAAAAACGCCTCAAGTTGCGCCTACTGACCATTTATTGGCATTTCTTAGACCTGCTCTGGATCTACTTAGTGCTTTTCCTGACGGCCAACTGGCTGATTTGAGCGGCTCCGCCTCGTTCAGCAATTTGCTTTGTGGGTCGTTCGTTTAGAGGGCATTTGGTGCAACGAGAAATCATCCACATGCGCGCTTTTTTGTTTTGGACACTTTGCCCACATCGGACACTTGGCCGCTATTGGCGAGAGATAGTATTGTTGGCGCTGGCGGGTTGGAGTATTGCTCCAACTTTTGCTCAAAAAACCGAACGTGCCGGGGCGCTTTCGCCTCAAGCACACGAACAGCTGCGCTTAGCGGAAGATACGTTAGCGATATTCGCTTTTGCCATCACCAACGATACCTCGTCGGAAATGCGCTTTTTGGCCTGCAAAAGCCTGATTACGGGGCTTGTTCGGGCGCTAAAAACCGAAAACTCATTTCGCTATCCTTTCAAACGGCTACATAGTGTTTCCATTTTGACCCCTCCCGACAGTGCTTTTCGCATCTTTACGTGGCAGTTGTTTGTGGACGACTCCACCTACCGGCACTACGGTGCTATCCAGATGAATCGGCGCGAGTTGAAGCTCTTTCCGCTCATCGACCGGCGCTTTGAGCTGGCCGACAAGCCCACCCATGAAGCGCTGCCGCCCCATCGGTGGTACGGTGCTGTTTACTACAACCTACGGCCCTTCGACACGCGCCAAGGGCGCATGTATTTGTTGTTTGGCTTTGATGGTCATCGCTTTTTTGAGAAGCGCAAAGTCATGGAGGTGCTTTCCTTCAACGCCAACGGGGAACCAGTATTGGGCGCTCCGGTGTTCGAACGCAACGGCCAATTGGGCGAGCATCGCCTCATTTTAGAATACTCTGCCGAAGCGAAAGTGCGGCTTAATTGGGACGACTATTACCAGATGATCATCTTTGACCACCTCATTCCCTGGCCCTCCGAGCACACGGGAGGGGTTATCTACGTACCCGACGGCAGCTACGACGGTTTTAAATACGAAAAGGGCCGCTGGGTGTTTGTGGAAAAAGTGTTTCGAGATAGCCAGGAGGAGGCGCCTCGGCCTTATCCGGTTTTAGACGATAAGAACCGGCGCGACTTGTTAGGACGCCCTGCTTGGCGGAGGGGACAGCGCCGTTAAGCACGCCAGAGCCTATTGGCGCCGCCTCGAGGCCTCGGAAGGTACTGATAGGGTGAATTCCATGTCCCATCCGGGGCGGAGAGCCTCCGTTTTTTTGGAAAAGACGCGCTCGGGCTGCCGACGAGCGAAGTAGTTGCCGCCGTCCCAGCGGCCGTTTTGGTTGGCGTCTTCGATGAGTTGCACGGTGTAAGCCACAGGCAACAGGTCGGCAAATACCTCGCGTTGCTCCGTTTCTTGAGCGACGAAGGAGCGCTCTTCTTCCAGCGTGTTGCCGTTCATGAGGCGCAAAAGATAGGCGGTTTGCGGCTTCAGGTTTTCCACGACCAACACCAGGGTGCCTACTTGTTTTTCCGTAGGTACGGAGAAGAAGCGCGTCAGCGTGTCGGCATTTGTCGCACCCCAAAAGTCTGTGAGGGCCGTAGGCAATAGAGTGAGCGCATATCGACGCCCTCGCTCCCAGTTCAGCGAAAGGCGCAGGGAGAGGGGAGCTTCGGGTTCGATGGTCAGGGTGAAGTCGCGCATGGCAGTGCTGTCGGCCAACAGGAGGATGCGGCTGGTATCTGCGCTGGTCAGCGGCGCGTTGAAGGGCACGTATACAGGCCGTTCAGGGCGCACGTGTACCGTGCGCGGCGGCGGTAAGGCTGTAGGCGTGGTAGGCTGTGTCGGCCTCCGGCCGCCAGGCGACGGGCTTAGGCGCTCGTCGCCAAAGAACAGGCGGTGTTGTTTGAGATGCGTGGCTTTCGACAGCGCGCGCACGGGCACAGTGTCGGCGCCAGCATAGAGCGTCCAACTCAATGAGTCGGGGTTGTCGTACCAAACGACGAGAGTATCTTGCTCGCGCACGGGTAAGCACCGCACGCTGTTCGGCGGCTCTACGCGCAGGTCGGGCAGCGCTAACAGACGGCCATAGCCTAAGCGCACGACCCCGTATTGGTTGACTCGGCGCGACAGCAAGCGCCCTTCCGGCGCCGGAGCACTTACGCGCAAAACGGGTACAGACACCAGCGTGTCGGCCGGCCGCACCACGATGAACGAGTCTAAGAAACCGATGCGCTCCATCTCCGGCCGCCAACGCAAGTTCTGGTCGGCATCTTCTATGGCGATACACCGATATACTCCTGGCCGCACGTTGGGCAGGCGAAACTGTCCGCTCTTATCGGTGCGGATCAAGTAGTAGGGTCTTTCGGCAACGATGGCGCTATCGGCCAGGTTGTCGTACAGCAACACGGACACGCCCTCCAAAGGCTCTTCGCTAAAGGCATCTACTACGATACCGACAAGTGCAGCACTGTCTAAGTGAGCGCCAGTAGAAAAGACGAAGCGCAAATCTTGCGCCGGGTTTCCTTCGTGGAGGTCGCGTACTGCCGTGCCGAAAAAAATCGTGTAGGTGGTGTTGGGCCGCAATTGCTCGCTTTCGTCAAAACGAAAGATGACGGTGCGCCCCTTAAGCATCACCTCGGGTCGCTTAGCCAAAGGGGGTGAGACGAATACCTCCGTGTTCACCTCCTGTAGAGTTACCCACTCGTCGAAAGTCAGGTAGATGGCGCGCTCCCGAAAATTGAGCGCACCATTAGGCGTACCCTTCACCACCCGAGGAGGCGTAGTGTCTTTCGGGCCGCCTTCAGGCGACCCTATCCGCGCACACGCTCCTAACAGGACCGCTCCCGTTAGCGCAATCAGATAACGCTTCATGCCAAGTTGCTTCCATCCATAGAGCCGCCAACAGCGGCAGCGGCTAAGTCGCTGCAAACATCCACAAAAGACCTTCGGTCTCCGACAGCCAACGGATAAAAAACTTCTTGCTTCCGCCTTAAACCCTTTTGGCGCCGGCTCAGCCCTACCATCCGGGCAAGAGGTTCAAGCCCCAACGCCACTCCCGCAATTCGGGCTTGACGGACAGCGGCAGAGCATAGTACGGCTCCAGCACCAGAGCGCCGAACAAATTGAGGCGAATCGAGGCTCCTATGCTGAAAACAGGCTCGTGTTTTTGCCCAGTCTGCTCTGACGGCGTTTCCACATCGCTGAATTTGAACACAGCGACCCCGCCGTCGGCGAAAAAGCCCAAGTCTACGGGCAAAAAGAAGTTGACCAAGCTTAGCGGCTTGCGCCCTAAGAAGGGCAGGCGCAGTTCGGCGTTGGCCACAGATATCTTGCTGCCGATCATGCGCTCGAACAGCTGTGGGTCAGCGGTGTAAAGGTCGGTGGAGCCGTAGCCGCGCACAAACCACGGATTGCCCAAGAAAATGGGAAACACCCGCTCGGCGTTGCCGCCAAAACGCCCGTACGACATGCTCCGCAAGGCTAACGTGAACGGCCGAAAACGGAAGTAGCGCCGCCCATCAATGAGCACGGTAGAAAAGGTGTAGCCACCAAAAAATCGCTCGAAGCCCAAGCGGTAGCGCCAGCCCTGTAGCGGAGCGGTAAAGCCGAAAAAGGAGTTATCGCCCACAAAAGCCGCATTTATGTTGAACAGCGACAACTGCTCGGAGCCTGGCACGCGTTGGCGGCGCGTAGCGATGGCAAAGAGGGAGGCAGGGTCGTAGAAGGTGGAGTATTCCGTCGTGCGCGTGCTGTAAAACTCGAAGGCCCCTCCCACCTCAAAGCGTCGAGTGACGGAGAAGGGATACATGACAAAGGCACTGAAGCGCTCTTGAAATGCCCGCCGAACCCCCAGGACCTCCTCCAAAGCATCTATCTGCACCCCGGGGCGAATTTCTATTTTAGTTGTCCGAAACCCGTAATAGGCCACCGAGCGCAAGGGGATGTGCGAAAATGAGCCGCCCCAAGTTAGGCGGCGCTTATTGTTGATGTAGGAGAAAACGCCGGCGGCGTCCTGGATTTCGCCGTTGACCGCCAAGCCGACGTACAGCTGATTGTTACCCAGCATGTCGTCGAAAAGCATATCTACACCGCCAGCCAAGCCGACAGCAGCGCCAAAGGAGGTATTGCCCGTCATGACGCCCATACCGCCGCCACCGCCGAGGTAAGAGAGCGAGAAATTGGCTTTGTAAGGCACCCAGCGCAGCGTCAGAGTGTCGAGCACTTCTTTCAGGCGGACGTCCAGAAGGCGCAGGTTGGTGTTGACTACATCGCGCTTAGTGGGTGAAAAGGGCGGCAATGCCGCAGGCGCCATATCCACCGCATTCGCATTCACTTCCTTTTTCTCAAAGTTCTCGGCACGCGCCTGGTGTATTTCGTAGCTGCCCTCATAGTAGAGCGTATACAGCACGCGGTCGCCCGCCACAGCGATGGCCGGAGCGTAGGGCGTGATGCCGCTAATGCCGGTTTCCAGCTGTGTAGCCTGAAATACCTGCTTGGTGACGCGGTCGTAGTAGTACAGGTTGCGCATACCGTCGCGGTTGCTCAGAAAGTAGAGGTTGCCCAAGGCATCGAATTGGGGGTTGACGTTGTCGGCGCTGGGGAAGACATCGAGCATTTCCGCGTAGTTGCTGGCCATGTCCAGAAGGCCGATGTTCATACGCCAGGCGCCATCGGTGCGCCCGCGCTCCATGCTGAGCTGGTCAGTGGCAAAGGCCAGCACGGAGCCGTCGCGGCTCCACGAAGGGTGTATTTCCGAGTAGGGGTCGTTGGTGAGGCGGCGCACCTTTTTCGTTTTCAACTCGTAGGCGTAGAGGTCTGTTTGTCCATTGACCAAGCCGCTAACGACAATGGTTCGCCCGTCAGGGCTCCAGGCCGGATGGCTAAACTCCGGCACGCCGGGAATGGCGATGCGCTCCAGCGTTTTTCCCGAAAAAACATCCTTGATGATGAGCACGCTGCGCCCTTGCTCGTAGACGTCGAAGGCGAAACGCTCGCTATCGGGTGCCCAAGTACCGGCGCTTTCGATGAAGTCGAATTGGTCAATGTGGCCATCCTGCGTGCTGCTGGCCACCTTTCGGATCACTTTTCCAGTGCGCGCGTCGGCCAAATAGAGGTCAATGGAAAATAGGTCTCGCTCCGACAAAAAAGTAAAGTACTTTCCGTTGGGGCTGATAGCGGGCGAGAGGTTCATAGAGCCAAAATTGTCGTCAGAGAGCAGGCGTTTACCCGGAAAGCGCTCTTTCTTACCCTTCATTATCCATTGGCCATAATAGTTGCGCAGCGTGCGCGTCCAGGCCGTTGCCAGCGAATCGGCCGTGGTACCTAGCACTAATGGCACAGCTGCTTCCAACCCTACCCGAGCCGTATTGACGAAGAGCGGCTGAATAACTCCATCGCCATAGACGCCGGTGACAAAAGCCCAAAAGGCTTGCCCCCACCGATAGGGGAAAAACTTGCCGCTGTCTAAGTCGCGAAAATTTTTGGGCAAGGCGTCATGCTTGACGGCATCGCGCATCCACATGGCCGTGTGCGGGTCAATGCGCCCAATAGAGAGGTATTCGCTCAGCCCTTCCACCATCCAAAGCGGCAGGTTGCCCAAGTTGCGCATGGTGGTAGAGTCGCCCTCCAAAATGAGCTTGTATTGAAAGGCGTGCACCAACTCGTGCCCCAGCACGTGATGTGTCTGTTGGTTGGTCATGGCTACCGGGAAGACAACCCGATTGCGCAGCGCTTCCGTAACGCCACCCGTTCCCACGCCGATGCTGCCCGTAATGGTGTTGGTCTGCTGGAAGCCCGCATGGTCGTTGTAAATGATGATCGGGTTCTTTTCGGTAAACGTATCCAACAATACCGCCTGGTGCATGCGGTACCACAGCTCGGCCGAGGCCGCCAACTCGCGGAGTTTGTCGGCATTGCCTAAGTAGTCGTAAATGCGGAAATGCTCGGTTTCGTGCACTTGAAAATCGTGCCGCTGATAGCGAGGTTTATTCCGACCAAAGTATTGCGCTTCCGCAGTAGAGTGTACCAGCAGCCCGCAGGCCCATAGAAGCAAATAAGTGTGTCGCATAGCTGAAAAGTTAAGTCTCAGTAGCAAGATTTGAACATTAACGCCTTAGACGCAAAAAAGGCGAGGGTGAGTAGTTAAAGATGTGCTAAAAGTAAGGCTAAAGATGGCCTTTTTGCGCTTTTTAGCAGAGGGCTTCTTCCCTTCCGGTGCTCAGAAACAAGGAGTAGAGGCGAAGGCGTAACCCCCCTTCGAATTAACGGCCGCTGTCGTTAGACAGCATCCTTACAGAGCGCTCTTCTGGTTGAGATGTCTTAGGGTAAAAATACGTCCTTTTGAGGTGGTGCACACCTGCGCGTTTGAGCTGTACTCTTCACCCGAAGAGGAAGACAAGAGATTTCTTTTGCTTTCGGCGCGCTTCTGTTCAGAGGTTTTCATCTTGTTAGCACTCGCCAGCGGAATGCCCTACCTTTGCGGAGCTTTAGTACAAACCATTCGCACACAAGCATGGCGCGCGTAGAACTCATCATGCCCAAAATGGGCGAAAGCATTATGGAAGCCACTATCCTAAAGTGGCGCAAGAAGCCCGGCGATCGAGTCGAGCTGGACGAGCCGGTGTTGGACATTGCTACCGACAAGGTGGACAGCGAGGTGCCTTCACCTGTGGAAGGCGTATTGGCAGAGGTCTTTTTCAAGGAAAACGACGTTGTGCCCATCAACACCGTCATTGCTATCCTTGAAACAGACGCTTCAGCGGCTGCACCGGCGGCGTCGCCGGCAGTGAGTACACCCGCTCCGGACAACGGCCAAACACCGGTGGCAGCAGAGCCTGCCGAGACAGCAGCAGCAGTACCCTTTGTACCCGCAACGCCAGCCGCACCAGCGCCCAGTGCTTCAGCTATTAGCGATCGCTTCTACTCGCCGCTGGTGCGCACTATTGCGCGGCAAGAGGGCATCAGCCAAGCCGAACTCGACCGCATTCCGGGCACCGGCTTAGAAGGCCGCGTGACCAAAAAGGACATCCTCGCCTATGTGGAACAACGCAAAGCGGCCGCGCCGGCAAGCGCTCCACCACCGCCTGCGGCACCAACGGCGCCTACCGCCACAGCGCCAACAGCGCCCACCGCAACTTCCCTCTCGGGTAACGTGGAAGTCATCGAAATGGACCGCATGCGCCGGCTCATTGCCGAACACATGGTGGCCAGTAAACGAACCAGCGCTCATGTCACCTCCTTCGTCGAAGCCGATGTTACCAATTTAGTCCTGTGGCGCAACCGCGTAAAGGACGAATTCCGAAAGCGATACGGCGAAAACATTACTTTTACTCCCCTCTTCATCGAAGCCATCGTGCGCGCCATTGGCGACTTTCCGCTCATCAACTCCTCGGTAGAAGACACGCGCATTATCGTCAAAAAAGATGTTCACATCGGCATGGCGACAGCCCTGCCCAACGGCAACCTCATTGTGCCTGTAATCCGCCACGCGAACCACCTCAACTTAGTTGGCCTGACGAAAGCCGTCAACGACCTGGCCAACCGAGCGCGTCAGAACCAGCTGAAGCCCGAAGAAATCCAAGGCGGCACCTTCACCCTGACCAACGTGGGCACGTTCGGCAACGTCATGGGGACGCCCATCATCAACCAGCCGCAGGTGGCAATTATGGCCACAGGCGCCATTCGCAAAAAACCCGCCGTGCTCGAAACCGAACACGGCGATGTCATCGCCATCCGCCACATGATGTTCCTTTCGCTCTCCTACGATCACCGCATCGTCGATGGCATGCTGGGCGGCTCCTTCCTGCGCCGCGTGGCCGACTATCTGGAACAGTTCGACCCAAACCGGGCCATCTAAGGCGAAGGTCTGCGTTCGATACCTACACGCAACAACGGTATGGCTACTTCCGAAACCTTCGACGCCCAAAACGCACCTAAGCCCGTAGGCCTCTACCCGCACGCCCGCCGTGTGGGCAACTTGCTGTTCCTCTCTGGCATCGGCCCACGCGATCCCAACACCGACGATGTGCCGGGCCTAAAGCGCAGCCCGAGTGGCAACTACACGGAATTTGACTTCGAAGCCCAGGTACACTCTGTCTTTCGCAACGTACGCGCTGTGCTCGAAGCCTGTGGTGCCCGCTGGGAAGACCTGGTAGACGTTACCGTTTTCCTGACCAATATGGAGCGGGATTTCCACACCTTCAACCGCATCTACGCTGAATACTTCCGCGATAACCAGCCCTGCCGAACCACGGTGGGCATCGACCGACTGCCTACGCCTATTGCCATTGAGCTGAAATGCATTGCAGCCGTGCCCTCCAACGCCTGAACATGAAGCGCGCACTGCTCACCACGCCCATTGCTCAGCATCGTCAACATTGCGCAAGGGGTGAGGCCTCACGGTGCGCCGCGTTTCAACGCGCTGTTTTTGGCGCTCCACAATAAGCCGGGCTAGCGCTAGCGGTACGGGCTCGTCGCTCTGACCGCGCAGGACGGGAGCCACTTTCTCCTCCAGAACATCGAGCCGATACAGCAGGCTCATCAGGTATTCGGGCTGGTGCTCGAGCAATTCGGCTACGCGACTGGCCACAAGAGCCAACAGCGCTGGCTCGTCGAGCGGAGGCTCGGCAGCCCCTAAGGATAGGGCGCTGTTCACCTGACTAAGCACTTGCTTGAAGTTTTCTGCTGCCATAACGCCTGACCGTTGAACGCTTTGCTTGACGATGATGCCCCGGGCTTATCTTTGGCCGACGTTTTGTGCAAAAACGTTTTTCAAAGAAACACCATCACCGCGGCGTGCAGTCAGCCCAGAGAACACCTCAGGGCAAAAGTCTTAAAAAAGCCAATGCCCTGTACCGCCGCTAAAGGCCCATTTTTAAGCGCTGCTATGTTTCGTCGTCACACGCGAGAGCCGTTTCCTATTCGCAACATCGTGTTGTTGTCCGTTGTCGTGTTGCTTATCCTGCTGTATGTGCTTTACCAGCTGAAGCAAGCAGAAGAGGCGCCGCCTCCAGCGCTGATTTTGGAGCCAACAGAAGTAGAGAAGTGAGCACCTCGCTTCACTGCACCTTGTCGCCGCGCAGGATGCGGAAGCGCTTGCGCGCGTCCACTGCAAAGACGGAGCTGGAGTAATCCACAAAGAGTTTTTCGTACAGTTCCATGGCCTTTTCGGGTTGGCCAAGGCGCTCTTCGAGGAGGATGGCCCACGCATAGAGGGCGTTGTCGGCGCGGATATCTTCCGGGTATTTCTCCACAATTTCTGCATAAAAGGCGGCAGCCTGCTCGTATTGGCGCTTTTTTTCGGCGATTTGGGCCTTCAAGTAGAGGACGTCATCTTGGAGACTCGTTTCAGGGAAGGTTATTTGCAAGCTGTCTAAGAGGTGCAGGGCTTCGGCGAAGCGATTTTGAAACACGAGCAATTCGGCTCGGGCGTAAATGGCCATAGCGTCGGTTGTGGCGTCGGTGTTGAGGTTGTCCATAATGAACACCGATAAGTCAATGGCGTCGTTAGACAGCAACTTGGAGGTGGAAGCCTTCAGAGCGTCGAACTGCGCCTGTGCCCATTCAAAATCGCCGTTGAAATAGGAAAGGCGGGCGTTTTTGAAACGCGCTTCTTGGCCCAGCATTTCCTCTCGAAACTCTTTATCCACTTGGCTATACAACAGGGTGCTTTCCCAGATATCGCCACTCATGAGGTAGTAGTCGGCCAGGTTGATTTTGGCTCGGCCGATGGTATTGCGCTGGATGCCTGGGGTGTTGATGAGCAATTCCAGTAGTTTGATAGCCTTGGTTAGGTCGTTCAGATAAAGGGCCTCCAGTTCGGCCAACTCGATGATGATCTGGGCCGTAGTTCGGCTAATGCCGTACTCCGTTAGGAATTGTTCGTAGTCGTTTTCCAAGGTTCGGAGGTCTTGCTCCGTGTAGTTGTACCCTTCGGTGATTTTGCGCCGACGGACTTTCATCACTTCGCCTTTGGCGCTAAAGAAGAAGGGATTTTGACGGCCTTTTTCCTGAATGATGTACTCATAGCCAGCGATGGCGGCCTCATAGTCGCGGGCGTTAGCGGCATCGTTGGCGAGTTGGAAGATGCGGTAGCCGTTTTCGTTTAAGCGTTTATCTAAGGCGCGATACTGGCGGATGGCGTTTTTGTAATCCTTTCGTTGGATGAACGTCCAAGCGAGCATTTCTGTCATCTCAGGCATGTCCTTGCTCTGCAGGCGCGCGTAGAGTTGACGCTGCAATTCGGGATAGTCGGCTTCCGGTAAATATCGGGCCAGCTGCGTTTGCACCAAGCTCATGCGCGAGGGGTCAGCCTCAATATGGTTGAGGTAGTGTTCAATCATTTTGGGGCTATCGCCTTTGCGCCGGTAAATTTCAGCCAGTTGAAAGGCGAAGCGCTTGGGGTCTTTAGAGAGCTGGTTGCCGCGTTCGTAGGTTCGGATGGCATAGTCGAATTTAGCGGCTTGGGCAAAGGCCTCCGCTAAGGAATAGACTGAGGAGTAGTCTGCCGAGACTTTTGCAATAGCCTCCTCATACTGCTTTTCCGCCTCGGCGTATTTGCCCATGCGCTCATAGAGGTTGCCGTACGACACGTACAGGCGCACATTGTTGGGCGAGCGCTTAATTTGCTTTTTTAGCGCTTCTTCGCCGTCGGCGTAGCGCTCCAACTGGAGCAGGCAAGTCAGGTAGCGGTCGAAGTACACCTCGCCGAAGTTCTTGTTCGACTCGATGAGCTGCCGATACAACTCCGCCGCCTTTTCGTATTCGCCGTCTTTAAAGTACTGGTTGGCCAATTCAGGGTTGGGTTGGGCAAAGACAGCGGCCGCAAACATCAACCATACAGACAGGACACCGAGCGCTAAACGCAAAACAGGCTTTTTCATTTTTTCCTCAAAAAAATCGAAATGGACAACAAAGGTAGCGGGTTTCAGAGCAGTGGCCCGCACCAAATGCTATAACGCGGCAGGGAGTACCTGTGGTTTTGAAGGCTGAAAATCGCCTACAGAAGATTGGCTCAACCCCCGGCTGCCGCCCCTTGAAAGCTCGGCGAGGCGGCAGGGGGCGTCGTTGGCAGGGGCAACTGGCGCTTGGAGGGGTGGCAGCGATTACCTTTTTACCACATAGCCTTCGTAGCGGCGTTCGCCCAGCAGCAAGCTGACGCGATAGGCGCCGGCCGGCAAGTCGCCGACAGTGAGCGTATACGCCCACAGGCCAGCGGGTTTATACACGGCTGTGGTGCGCACTTCGGCGCCGAGAGCATTGGTGAGGCGCAGGAGACCTTCGCCGCTCCAAGAGTCGTTCAGTTCGAAACGCGTTTGTTCGCGGGCCGGGTTGGGCACGAGGCGCAGCGCTGTGAGCGTTTGGGTTAACTCGCGCAGGCTGGAGGTCATAAACT
Organism: uncultured Saprospiraceae bacterium; assembly: GCA_937934275.1. Taxonomy (GTDB): domain Bacteria; phylum Bacteroidota; class Bacteroidia; order Chitinophagales; family Saprospiraceae; genus M3007. The sequence goes on from CALHAM010000070.1 coordinate 15,693, forward strand.
CGTAGCAGCCTTGGTCGGGTTTGGCGTCGCGTGGGTTGCCGTCTAAGTCGGTGGTGGGCACATCGGGGCCGCTCACGCCTTTGTCTATGCAGGGACTACCGGCTTTGAGGTGGAAGTCGAAGAAATTGGGATCCACAAACAGTGGGTCAAGCCCTTTCTGGTCATTGGTTTGCGTCAGTACCACATCGAGGCTGGAGTCGCCGCAGAGGTTGCCGCCCAAAGAGGTAACCGTGGGTTTGCCGTCTTCGATTTCGTAGTCTTTGCCGATGTTGCCGTAGAGGATGCTGTTGCGCAGGTGTAAGACGGCGTTGCCGCCACTGGTATCTTGCCATTGGGCGATGCCGCCGCCGATAGGCGCTACGTTTTCCACAAAAGTGCAATTGACGGCCCGGATTTGCGCCAGAGGCCCTCCAGCACCGCTGGTAGCGTTGTTGCAAATGGCCCCTCCTGCGCCGGTAGCAGATAGGTTGTTGTTGGCGTAGAACAGGCAGTTGTACAGCTCAGCGGTAGTATTCGAGAGGTTGATGCCGGCGGCTTGGGTGTTGGCGAAGTTGTTTTGGAACAAAGCATTGCGCACGATAAGGTGCGCTAAATTAGAGGTGTCGTCTACGATGTTGATGGCGCCGCCTACATCGGCAGCGTTCAGCAGGAAGGTGCAGTTTTCCACCGTAATCGGCACACCGGCTGAAGTATTGATGCCGCCGCCGCTCTGTTGGGCGTTGTTGTTCACCAAGGCAGAATGACGGACGGTGAGGCGCGAACGCGGGTTTTGAGCAAAGAGCGCGCCGCCGAAGCGCGCGGCGTTTGACTCGAGGGTGCAATGCTGCAAGGTGGTGCTTGCTGTAAAGGCGGTAGATAAAGCACCGCCACTGGTGGCAGCGGAGTTGCCCAAAAAAGTGCAACTGTCGAACACACCTACTGTGCCGGCAGCATAATTGGCCACTGCAGCGCCGAAAGTAGCTGTGGCGCCCTCAAAACGGCAGGCCTTCACCACAGAGGTGGTGGAGTCAGCATTGTGGATGTGTCCGCCGCTGGTGTTGGCGAAGTTGCGCCGGAAAGTACAGTTGCGCATTTCGTAGTTGCCCTTAAAGCTGTAGAAGGCCCCACCGCGCGCAGCAGTTGTGTTAGCGCCCGGAGCCACGCGGTTGTCTTCGAAGGTACAGTTCTCGATGAGGGTTTTTGGGCCGGGCGCCTTATCGCTCAGGTAGATGGCTCCTCCCAGGTGGCCTCGGTTGTTTCTAAAGGTGCAGTTTCGAATAGTGCCGGTGGTGGTAGCGTTGAAGATGGCGCCGCCAGTGGCGACGTTGTTGGTATTGACAGAATCTACGGCTACGTTTTCCTCAAAGAAGCAATTTTCAATGAGGAAGGGATAAATGCCGTTGCGCCCGTCGTTGTACATCGCCGTAAAGTCGTTGGAGCGATTACCTCGAAACAGGCTGTTGCGCAAGATGAAGGTAGTCTGCCAGGTGTACATTGCGGCGCAAGGGTTGGTGCCGGCGTCGTTGCTCAGGAACTGACAGCTGTCCACCACCATATTGGCCGAGGTGATGGCATACAGCACCCCCCGAATAGTCTTACTGTTGCGAAAAATGCAGCGGCGCACCGTGCTGCCATCTACGAGGTCGCGGAAATAGATGCCGGAAGAAAGCAGCGAAGTGTTGTTTTTTTCAAAAATGCAATCTTCTACAATTATCCCACTGGCACTGGGCAGTACAGCGGCTAAGGCGCCACCGGTGTCGCCGCTGTTGTCTGTAAATCGGCAGTGGCGCACCGTAGCTTTAGCATTGACCAGCAAACCACCGCCGCGGCGCGATAGGTCGGGAGCACTGGCACCTACGAGGGTATGGCCACCGGAGATAGTGAAGCCGTCCACCACAGCGCGATCGTCGGGGTTCGAGGTGGCGGTAACCTCTACCACGTGCACCGCATTATCGGTGCGGTTTTGCACAAAGTTGCCCGGAATGTCATCGCCATTGAGGTCGCCCGAAAGCGTTGTTAGGTTGACCACTGGGTTGCGAGCGCTGAGCGTCGTTTCAGTGCCTGCAAACCCACCATATAGGGCTACGCCCGCTTTTATTGCCAATGGCGCATCAGCCGCCGTCGGCTTGTAGGTGCCTGCAGCCACCCAGACTTGATCGCCTGCTTGGGAGGCCGTCAGCGCCACCGCCAAACTGGTGTAGGCATTTTGCCACGAAGTACCGTCGTTGGCACCCGCGGCGTTAGCGCTTACGTAAATCACTTTTTGTCCCAAGAGAGCCGTGCAAAAAGCCGAAAACGACAGGGCAAGTAGTATTTTCTTCATCAACAGGAAACAGTTTAATGAACAGAGAAGGAAAATAGGTCGAAACCCACTGGTCTCTTGGCAAAGTTAGGCATATTGTTTAAAAGAGCCATAGCGAACAGGCCAACTGGTCGGCCATGAGCCAAATATTTATTGCTTTGATGAAGAGGACCTTGGCTCTCTTCAAATCTTTGTAAACGCCTCACCAGCGTTTGCCAGAAACCCGTTTTCTTTGTGCCGCACTAATGCACGAACCGACGTAACAATATGGCCAAAATTTTAATCGTGGACGACGAAGCGCCCATCCGCCGCACCTTGCGCGAGATTCTCGAATTTGAACAGTACGAAGTAGAAGAAGCTGCTGATGGCCAAGAAGGCGTATCGAAGGTGCAAAGTCAGAAATACGATGTCGTTATTATGGACATTAAAATGCCCAAAATGGACGGCATTGAGGCGCTGGAGCGCATCATGATGCTCTCGCCCGAAACTCCCGTCATCATGGTCAGCGGCCATGGCACCATCGATACTGCCGTAGAGGCCGTCAAAAAAGGCGCCTTTGACTTCATTTCTAAGCCGCCTGACCTCAATCGCATGCTCATCACCGTGCGCAACGCCATGGAAAAGGCTGAGCTGGTAACGACCAAGCAAAAGCTGGAAAGGCAGGTCAAGGGCAGCGCCAAGGGCGTCACCATGATCGGCGAAAGTGCGCCCATCAGAGAAATCAAGCGCATGCTCGACAAGGTGGCTCCTACCGAAAGCCGCGTGCTCATTACCGGCCCTAACGGAAGCGGCAAAGAGTTGGTCGCCCGTTGGATCCACGAAAAGAGCCAGCGCGCCAATGCTCCTCTGGTCGAAGTTAACTGTGCCGCCATACCCTCTGAATTGATTGAAAGCGAACTTTTTGGCCACAAAAAAGGCTCCTTCACCGGCGCTATTGCCGACCGACCGGGTAAATTTGAACAAGCCAACGGAGGTACGCTTTTCTTAGACGAGATCGGCGACATGAGCCTCGATGCTCAGGCCAAGGTGTTGCGCGCTCTGCAAGAAAACAAAATCACCCGCGTAGGCGACACCAAGGAGATCAAGGTAGACGTGCGCGTTATTGCCGCCACCAACAAAGACCTTCGCAAAGAAATAGAAGCAGGCCGCTTCCGAGAAGACTTGTATCACCGCTTGGCAGTCATCGTCGTAACTGTCCCCTCCCTCAACGAACGCCGCGATGACATTCCCCTGCTCATCGAGCACTTCAACCGCCGTATTAGCGACGACTACGGACATCCGCCCAAGCAGTTCACTCCGGAGGCCGTGCGCGCCTTGCAAGAGCACAACTGGACGGGCAACATCCGCGAGTTGGCCAATGTCGTAGAGCGCCTGCTCATTCTGTGCGACAACGTCGTGCGCGAAGAGGACGTACGACAGTATGTTTTTCCGAAGTAGGACGAGCCATCTTAGCTGAACAAGCGCTGAAGCAAAGGGCCTAAGATCGCAACGCGTTCCGGGTCCAATTCGTCTGTAGGCTGCTGAGCATCGCCCTGCGGAGTGCGTTGCGCTAAGGCAAACAGTTTTCGCCGCTCGCCCTCGCTAAAAGTGCTAAACGTACGGCGCAACAGTGGGAGTGTCAGTTCAAAAGCCTCTGGCTCCAGTGCGCATACCCACTTGTTTACGGCCTCCCATAGGGCAGGTCGATAAAGCAAAAGCAACCCACCGCCGTAAAGAAAGCCCTCTAACCACTGGGCGGCTTCCAGTGGCGGCCTGGCCGCTGAAAGGTTGAAATGCATCTCGCGCGTCGCCTCCTGGAGCGCACACGCCTGCCGATCGAACAACAGGCGCACACTCAAACCCGCCAATAGGGGCGCCCCCTGCTTCCTTATGCGCTGAAGAGCCGTATGCCACAACGGCTCATACTCATCAGGCCGCCAAAGATCGATAGTGCGCTGCATGGCGAGTACCCGCGGGAGTATTTGCACCGCCACCTCGTATTGCACCCCTGCACAAGCCTGCGGCAGCTGCACACAGATGCGTGGGATGAACCGCTCCAACAACTGCTCGACGGCGCCTATCTGCAACTGCCGCGCATGCCCATAGCGCAGCGCCTCTACTAAAGGCAGCGCTGCATCCGCCAAGGCCAATACATCCGGCGCCTCAGCACTCGCCTGCTCCAGACGCTCCAACAGCGGGCCGATCAAATCGGGCAAATCTGCTCGAAGGGCTGCATTCAGCAGGCTAACCAATTGGCTCAAATCCTGAAACGACGACAGCTGCCAGCATAAACGATTGACCACCGCCTCCTCCAGCGTGCCGCCCCACTGCCCCGCTTCAATGAGCTGCACCGCATAGTCCGGCAACCAGCGCACTTGCCAGTGCTCGTGAAAGCGCCCCTCCTTACGCCCGCGCACTACCTTTTCTATCCCCCATGGAATGCCCAATAGCCCTACCCGGTGTAGCAGACGGCTTTTGCGCACGTGTGCCTCCTCGCGCAAATCCAGCTCCAGTACCTGTTCTTCGGTGCTCAACTTGAGCCGCGCGCTTCGCAGTTGCGCTTCAAAATCGGCCATCAGAGGCACCCGCGGAACGCCTTCCGGCGTTTGGCCCAATGCGTCGCCCATCACTAAGCGGCGCTCTACCAACGCGTATACTGCCTCGGCCCCCTGGCCAAGAACCGTTACTGCTGCCTCGCGGAGCTCTTCGATGCCGGGCAAAGAGGTGCCCCGCAGGGCAGCTAATGCCTGAGCCAAACGCACGGCCTCGATGACCTCAGAGGGCGGCGCTGAAAGGCCCTCGCTGCGCAACAACTGGGCGGCGCGCGAAAACCATTGCTCCAGCTCGGCCCTGCCTTCCCACAGCGTTTGATACCACGCCGGAGCCAACACGCCTGCCGCATAGCCACTCTGTCGAGCCAGCCGATCGAACGACCACGGCACCCAAGTCGTTTGCGTGTGCTGGCGCTTGAGCGGCCTGAGCAAGGCCTCATCGCCCTTAGCCGAAAAGGCCTCCCAATCGGCTAAGGCCGGCCCGTGCCAAGCGCCGCACACTACGGCGATGTTGGAAAAGCCCTCTCGCTGAGCGCGTCGAATTTCACGCCGCATAAAAGCCTCCCGCACCAGCGTCTGGCGATCTTCCTCTGCGCCTTGCCCCTGCTGAGCCTCGCGCAAGGCGCGCATTAGCATCAAAACAGCAGCAAACACCTCCTCGGCTTGGGCATGCTGCTGGCGCTCAAAATGCGCCTCCCACCAGCGCTCCGGATCGGTGTAACCACCCATGCGCGCCAAGTCGCTAAACGGATCGCTGCGCAATGCCCCCCGGCGCCTTTGCTCAACCATTCCCTCAAGACTAAAAGCCAAAGCCATGGGCAGATCTATCAGTCGGACGGGAATGTGGCGACGCAAGGCAAAGACAAGAGCTTGCCATTCGGGCGAAAACTCCGCCAGCGGAAAGAATGCCGCCTGCCGCAGATCTTTGGACGCATACGTCAGCAGCGCCACAGGTGGCCTCAACCCTGGATCGCCTACCCAGGGCAGCATCTCCTGCGCATCTGCTGGCCCCTCGACGAGCAGGACGTCGGGCGCGTCGGCCTCTAAGGCCTTCAATAGGCTGCGCGCACAGCCTGGACCGTGATGGCGAATGCCATATATGCGCACAAAAGACATGAACTAACAATTGCGTCGGGAAAAGACAAAAGAGCAGCCCCCCGGCCTAAATTCACCCAAGCAAGCAACTTACTCCCTACAAATTATATTAGGCCCTACCTCCACTTCGAGCATCGGCGTGCCTCAACCCTCAACCGAGGCCAAACGACGAAGCCTTTCTGCTGCCACTACCCCTGCCTAAGTAGTTCCTAAATTGCGCGTACGCCATACGGAGATTAGCAGTCGTACGGCGAAGACCGGGGCGGCAATAAAGCTGCCCACGCCAAAAAAGAGCATCTCGCCCCAAATATACGCTTCGATGGCCTGTTTGCGCTCCAACGGCAGGTGCCCGGTCAAGCCGTCCCAGGTGTTTTCTTCGATGTACACCATGAAACCGTTGACGGCTTCTACCAGCACAAACGTGAGCGGAAACATCAGCAGAAAAAGCGCTACTTTCACCTCCTGCGCCCGAGCAATGAAGGTGTGGGGCAGCAAAAAAGTGTAGCGAGCTAACGTGATGAGCACTGCAACAAAAATCACGTTCCAACGCTCGAAGGGCCACACGTGCATGGCTTGATGAATGGGCCACAGCACTGCCCAAGCAATTACGGCCGTCAGTAGCCACCAGAGCAGTTCAAAAACGAGTAAGTAACGCTGTCGTGTCGTCATGATGCCTCCTCCGGAGTAGATTCGCTATGCCACTGATTTTCCTGAGGTTGATGAGGCGTCAGCAGCGATACGCCCACCATGGCCACAATACTGGCTGCAAAACCGTAGAGCATAGCCGGCACCTGTGCCATTTGCGCCAGCAGGGTCTCCTCACCTTCGAGTTGCCCTTCATAGCTGGCACTCCACTGGCTGGCCAACGCCCAAACCACAATACCCGCTATCATGGAAGCCATAGCCCCCGACGCCGTAGAGCGCTTCCAATACAGGCCGGCCAGCAGGGGGGTGAACAGAGAAACCAAGCTGAAGGCAGAGGATTCGCCTACCAGCTCGTAAATATTGTTGCGCATTAGCGCCATCGCACCCGTTACCACCGCTACGCCCACTACCGACAAACGCATGATGCGCAGCAACTGCGCATCGCTCAGGCGGCCATAGAGCGGTTTGATCAAGTTCTCACCAATAACCGTCGCTGGGGCCAACATGGCACCCGAGCAAGTGCTCAAAATCGCGGATAACAGCGCGCCAAAGAACAAAATCTGTGTCCACAGCCCAGTATGCTGTAATACTAAATACGGAATCATCATTTGTGCCTCGTCGCCTTCCGATAGTTCCGGATAAAGCATGCGCCCGCAATACGCAATAATGAGTGGCAGGGCTGCCACACTCAAGTACATAAACGACGAAGTGTAGCAAGCATTCACAGAAGCCCGCTCCGTGCGCGCCGCCATGACGCGCTGAAACACGTCCTGCTGCGGAATGCTGCCCAGGCCGATAGTCATCCAGGCCGCTACCCAATGCAAAATAGGCACTGGGCGAGCCTCTGGCCAGAACTGAAAAAAGTCCTTGGGCGCTGCCTCTCGCATTACTCCAAAGCCGCCTACTTGAAGCACGAGTTTAACGGCTAGAAACGTCAGCCCTATGATTATAGCGATGGTCTGCACGAATTCCGTAATGGTTACTGACCACATGCCGCCTACATAGGTGTAGCCCAACACCAAAGTCGTGCATATGAGCACACCGTAAACTTTGTCTAAACCACAAATAGCCTGCAAAATGACCGCTAAGGCGATCAACTGTGCTGCAATCCAGCTGAAATAAGAAGGCACCATGAACAGCGCCGACACCAGCTCGGTGCGCCGATTGTAGCGCAGCCGAAAAAAGTCGCTAAACGTGTACAGGTTTCGCTTGTACAGGGGGCGAGCAATGAGCAAGCCCGACAAAAACAGGCAAAGCGCGGCGCCCATAGGGTCTTCAATAACACCTAATACTCCGTGCGAGATAAACTCGGAGGAGGCCCCCATGACCGTCTCAGAGCCAAACCAAGTGGCAAAGAGCGCACAGGCAGCAATAAACATGGGCAAATTTTTCCCTGCTACCACGAAATCCGCCGCCGTCTTCACCCGGCGAGCAGCCCACCAACCCACGGCTAAGGTGCTCAACAAATAGAGCGCAATGAAAATCAGAAGTGTCGGATTTTGCATCTCGGGACAGATGTTGACAGGAGTAGGACGGCAAAGGTAGTAGCTGCACCCACGGCATTTGGCGGCATAAACGGCATAAAAGGCCGTCTTGTTCGACCGGCGAAGGCTGTTATGGGCCTCTTATCTGGCTAGAAAGTTCCAAGCGCTTAGGGTCGAGCATAGCTTCTCAGAGCAAGCCAAGAGAGCAAAGCGCGCCAGTGAATTTGCATAGGCCCAGGTGAAGATTTCAGTAAGAATTTGGCTTAAAAAGACAAAGACCCTACTTTTGGGCGGCCTTTTTTGGCCAAGACAGATTTTATCCTACTCCTTTCATCAAAAAAACTCTTTTGCGTTATGAAGCAACTCAACACCTCTCTTTTGTCCCTCATCTTGATGTTCTCTTCGCTGGCCAGCCTGTTAGGCCAGGGAACGGTGAAGGGCAAGGTTACCGACGAGGCCGGCAACCCATTGGTAGGCGTCAACATCTATGAGCGAGGCACTACCAACGGCACACTTTCATCTTGGGACGGCACCTACGCGATGCGCATCAGCCGCCCAGACGCCACCTTAGTATTTTCCTACACGGGCTATTCTACTGTAGAAGAAGCCGTTGACGGTCGCTCAGAAGTGAATGTTCAGATGCGAGAGGGCCTGGTCTTAGAGGGCGTGGTCATTGTGGGTTCGCGCGCGCTCAACCGCTCCGTAACCAACTCGCTGGTGCCTATCGATGTGCTGGACATGCGCCAGTTCATGACCACTCAAGGCCAGTTGGACGTCAACCAGATGCTGCAGTATGCCGCGCCATCGTTCAACGCCAACCGCCAAACCGGCGCCGACGGAGCCGACCACGTAGACCCAGCTACGCTGCGCGGTCTTGGACCCGACCAAACGCTCGTGCTCATCAATGGCAAACGCCGCCACCAGTCGAGCCTTATCAACATCTACGGCACGCGCGGACGCGGCAATACGGGCACTGACCTAAACGCTATACCCGCCGCAGCCATCGAGCGCATCGAAATCTTGCGCGACGGCGCCGCGGCCCAATACGGCTCTGACGCCATCGCAGGGGTCATCAACATCGTGCTCAAGGAGAACGTCGATGAATTCAGCGGAAACGTCAACGTTGGAGCACACTTGGCCAAAGACAACCCTCAGCGCAGCGTCTTCGACGGCGAAAACCTGCAGGTTAACGGCAACTACGGCGTTCGCATCGGCGAAGGCGGCTTTGCTAACTTTACCATGGACTACTGGTCGCGCGGGCACACCAACCGCTACGACCCCTCGCTTTACCGACGCCAATTCGGCGACGCACAGGGAAGCAACCTGGCCACCTACTTCAATGCTGCCCTGCCCCTGGGCAAGGAGGTGTCGCTATACGCTTTTGGCGGTTCGAACTTTCGCCAAACCAACGCCTATGCCTGGAGCCGAGACCCAGGCACCGAGCGCAACGTGGATGCCATTTATCCCAATGGCTTCGACCCCATCATTGCCTCCAACATCATTGACCGCAGCTTGAGCATCGGCGTGCGCAGTGTGCTCAACGGTTGGAACACCGACCTGAACTACACCACAGGCCTAAACCGCTTCCACTACTACGGCCGAGGCACCCTTAACGCCAGCCTGGAAGAGCGCTCGCCCACGGAGTTTGACGACGGCGGCTTCCAGTTGCGCCAAAACACCGCTAACCTCACCTTCAGCCGCTTGTTCCGCAATTGGTTCAAAGGAACCAATATCGCCTTCGGCGCCGAATACCGCCTGGAAAACTACCAAATCTTTGCCGGTGAGGAAGCCTCCTGGCGCACTTACGGACCGGTGTATTTCGTTACGCCCGAAGGCGATAGCATCGCTCGCCCAGGGGGCGCTCAGGGCTTTCCTGGCTTCGGACCGCAAAACGAAGTAAACGAAAGCCGCACCAACATCGCCGCTTTTGTCGATGGCGAATTCACCTTCTCCTCGGCGTTTAGCCTCGGCGCCGCCGTGCGCTTTGAAAACTACTCCGACTTCGGCAACACGCTCAACGGCAAATTAGCCGCTCGCTACCAACTGACCGACGGCCTGGCCTTGCGCGGCTCCGCCAGCACGGGCTTTCGCGCCCCTTCTTTGGCACAACTGTACTTCAACTCCGTCTACACCGACTTTGAGTCCGGAGTAGCCGTAGATAAGTTTTTGGCCAAAAACAACAGCCCCATCACCCGCGAACTGGGCATTGAGCCGCTCAAGCAAGAAACTTCCGTCAACCTCGGTGCTGGCTTGACCTACAGCCGACAGGGCATGACGCTCTCGGCCGACTTCTATCGTATCCAAATCCAAGACCGCATCGTGCTGACGGGCGACTTTTACAACGACGACGACCAAATAGGCGGCATCTTACGCGCACTCAACGTGGGCAGTGCGCGCTTTTTTGCCAACGCCATCAACACGACCACCCACGGGCTTGACCTCATAGCCGCTTACAGCGGAAGAATTGGCGACGAGCAGCGGTTCACCCTAACCCTGGCCGGAAACTGGAACCGCATGACCATTGACCAAATCAACACCAGCCCCAAACTGACCGGAAAGGAAGACTCTTACCTAAGCAACCGCGAAAAACTGTTCATCTTGGCCTCTGCCCCGCCCCTTAAAGGCAACCTCACGTTTGACATGCACGGCCGCCGCGTAGGCCTCAACGCTCGGGTGAACTACTTCGCCCGCATCGAACTGGAAGACTACATCGGCGAAATAGACGTGTATGACCCACGCGTAACGCTCGACCTTAGCGTTTCGTACCGCCTATCGCCGCGCGTGCGCTGGACGCTGGGCGGCGTCAACGTCCTGAACGCTTATCCCACCCGCCAAGACCAGGAAACCGAAGGAGGCGG
>CALHAM010000071.1 GCA_937934275.1 uncultured Saprospiraceae bacterium
CAGCCGGGAATGGCCCTGTTGGAAGAGGAGATTTTTGGCCCCATCGCTCCTGTCATTGGCTTCGACACCGAGGAGGAAGTCATTCGCCTGGCCAACGACACCGTCTACGGATTAGCCGCCTATTTCTATGGACGCGATGTAGGGCGCATCTTCCGCGTGGCCGATGCGCTTGAATACGGCATGATCGGAGTCAATACAGGCATCTTAGGTACCGCTGTAGCGCCTTTTGGCGGCATGAAGCAAAGCGGTATCGGACGCGAAGGCTCGCGCTATGGCTTGGAGGAGTTCTTAGAAATCAAATACGTCTGCGTAGCTGGCCTATAAGTTCAGCGTTTGCTCAGGCGATGCGCCCAGCGAAAGCTGCCCTGTTCTATAAGCACTATGTAAAGCCCAGAGGGCAGCCCATCGGCGTGGATGCTGTTGGTCTCTTGCTCGGCAATGTGAGTAAGGACGACGCGTCCCAACGCATCGAAAACCGTAACTCGCCAGCGCCCAGGCAATGCCGTACGCACGTGGAAGCGGTCGGTAAACGGGTTAGGAAATACCTTTACCGCCTCCTCGAGGGCTTGTATGGCTACGGCAGGCGAATACTGAAGGGTTCCGTCGAAATCTTCAATACGCAGGCGGTAGTAGAGGCGCTCAGCGGCCGGCGGTGTAGGATCGATAAAGGTGTAGCGCTGTACTTGTCGGCTTTGTCCGTAGGCTGCTACGACTCCAACATCGTCCCAAAGCTGGAAACCATCGGTGCTGCGCTGCACTACGAAGCGAGCCGTGCCGGTTTCCGTGTAGGTTTTCCACTGCAGTTGCACTTCGCCCTCGTGCGTTCGAAAGGCCGTCAGAGCGTCCAATTCTACGGGCATGGGCGCTGCAAAGGGCGACGAGGTGCTCCAAGCCGGGCCAGGCGGGTTGCCGCCCACCATAAGCGTGCCGTTAGAAGGCCCTCCCGAAGCGCCAGAGACATCCGTTAGCGTCGTGCCCGTGCCTTCGTTGAAGTGGTAAAGGGCTACCGTGTTGGCGTCAGTGCTGAAAGGCGCTGATGGCGGGGTGAAGTTGCTCGTGTAGCGGATGATGTTAGACACGCGCATCTCGTCTAACCAGCCGCTGTAGTAGAGCGAGCCGGGATAGTCGTGCTTTTCGGCGCCTAACACGAGGAAGGGGTCGCTGTTGGGATAGGACGTAGATCGCCCATCGCGGTAGCTGATGTTACCCGTATTGGGCGTGCTGGGGCTGGAGGCGTCGAGCACGCCATCGACGAACAGCCGCACCTGGCCATTAGCAGCGTTGCGCGTGATGGCGATGTGATGCCAATTGCCGTTGTCTACAATGGTGCTGCCACAAACGCCGGTAGTGGCGTTGCTGCCCACCTGCACACCGACAACGATGCGTCGGTCGCCCAGCGCAATGCCGTAGTCGCCGTAATCGCCATCACCGAAGATGTCTCGGTCAATCATGATGTTAGAAAAATACCACTGGCTGGCCTCGCACGTGTTAGACGTGTTTTCGTTGGGCAAGGCGCGCATCCAGAACTCCAGGGTAAAATCGTGACTGACATCTACGGGCCGATGCGGATTGTCGATCGGGATTTTTACCCGGTCGATGTCGGTTGGGCCATTTCCGTAAAAACGCAAGGAGTATTCCTGCGCTGCAGCCGTATGCGCCCAGCCCATAAGCGCACTTATCCAGAGGGGAATCCAAAGGTGACGCATAGCAACAAGGTGGTTTGAATGATGTACGGGAAACCTTTTTTATTATTTACCTTTCACGAACCGCCTGCGCACTCGGCCGCGTAGGCTGCTGCTCCAATAATGCCAGCGTTGTTGAGCAATTGGGCAGGCACAACGCGCGCCTGCGGCGTCAAGTACGAGGCGTATTGGTCGAAGTATTTACTTTCCCCCCCGCCCAAGATGAACAAGTCAGGCGAAAAAAGGCGCTCCAAGTGGTGGAGATACTCGTTGAATCGCTTCGCCCAGGCAGTTCGGCTAATCTTAGCGCGTTCGCGGGCAGCGGAGGAGCAGAAGGCCTCAGCAGGCTTGTTCTTCTTCCACAAGAGATGCCCTAATTCAGTGTTGGGAACCAGCAAGCCTCGGTAGAAGAGCGCTGAGCCTAAACCGGTGCCGACGGTGATGAGGATGACCAGCCCTTGTTCATGGCGACCGGCGCCGTAGCGCATTTCGGCCACGCCCGCCGCATCGGCATCGTTAGTGGCATAGACGGAAGCGTGGCAGGCGTGGCTAAAGCAGCCCTCTACATTTTGGCCGATCCAGTTGGCGTCAATGTTGGCCGCTGAGTGCGCCACGCCGTTTTTGATGATGGCCGGAAAGCCACAGCCCACCGGGCCGCGATAGTTGAAAAAGGCGACGACCTCGGCAAAAGCAGCGCTCAGGGCCTCCGGCGTAGCCGGCTGCGGCGTCGGCACTCGATAGCGCTCACCCTGCAGTCGGCCGCTTTGCACGTCCACCAACGCCCCTTTGACGCCAGAGGCGCCTACGTCTATACCCAAGATTAGGTCCATGAAAAATGGCGTTTGCTTGTAGCGGCTAATTTATGTACTTCAGCGGTTTTGCAACGCCAGAGATACCCGCAAATAGCCTTTCTCCCTGCGCAGCCAAAGACCTCGGCAGAGGCGGAGTTCGCTATCGGGCTTCTCCTACAAGGATGAGGTTTCCGTTCGTTTCAATGTCGTAGGCTTCTTCAAAAACCCGGCAGAACACCTGGCGGTAGAACACCTGAGAAGCCTGGCGGTTAGCGTCGCTGTTATACAGGCGGTTGTACAGCAGCAATCCCTTGGGCCGAAGACGTTGGCGGCAGGCTTCGAGGAATGCTACAGACTCAAACGACGCTGGCGTGTGGTCGTCTTCAAAAATATCTACTGCAATGAGGTCAAAATGCGCCTCAGTTGCCTGCACAAAAACATCGGCGTTGCCCACTACAATGTCTATGCGGCTCTTCAGACGCGGCAGCGTATATTTAGAAGCGAGGTAGACGACCGCCTCGTCCCATTCAACAGCGGTGTAGTGGTAGTGGCATCCGTATATTTTCTCCAAAATAAAAGGCACGCTGCCCAAGCCCAAGCCCAGTACCAGCACTTCGGCAATGGGGCGGTTGTGCAGGTCGAGCTGGCCGAAGGCAAGGGTGAAATTGTGGTAGAGGTCGTCCCAGGAATAGATAGCATTCCCACTGAGCAGCTGTAGGCGTCCGCGGTCGAGCACAACGGCTAATTGTGGGTTCTTCGGTGAAGAAAGGCGCTCCAGCGTCAGAGGGTGTAAGTAGGAGAGCCATTTTTTCCAGAGGGGGAAGTGCATTAAAAGTGAAAAACTAAAAGTGAAAAATACAGGTTGGGCAGAGGGGGCAGCACAGCTCTTTTGATTTGATTTTCAGGGAGCACTCGAGTGCTCCCACTAGTCGAAGCCGGGAGTTGGTAAGGAATGGCAATGGTTGAATTTTAATATTCAAATCGGTAGACTCGACCGGCATCGGCGCTTATCCAGCCGATGTTTGGCAAAGCAAACACGTTGGTGGGGTAGGCGTTGGCGGGCAGGCCGCGCAGAGGTATCCAGGAGTGTCCGCCATCGTCCGTGCGCCAAAAGAGACCGCCGTCGCCCACGAGAAAGCCGCGCTGTTCTGAGGCGAACCACAGAGCGCGGAAAGGCTGATGGCGCTGACCCGTACTGGCGCCCTGACGAAGGGTTTGCCACGAACGGCCGCCATCAGTAGTCTTCAGCAGGGTGCCGCTGCGCCCACAAATGTAGCCCACTTGTGGCGAAGGGAAATGCACCGAGCAGAACGAGTCGCCGCGCGGCAATTGCCGATGCCAGGAGCGCCCGCCGTCTTCGGTGCGCAGCACCCAGCCTAAGCCTACAGCAAAACCAACCAATGAGTCAGTCATCCATACGTCGTACAGGCTGTTGGCAAACGCGTGTATCGTATCCACGTACCAAACCTCCGGCCCAAGCTTGCGCACCAGGCCGCCCTGAAAACCATCGCCCGATACCAATACGGCATGGCGATAGCTCCAAAAAAAGGCACTGCGGTGCCAGTTGTAGTCTGTGCGAAACGTATACCAGTGCGGAGCACTGGGCCAGCGAATGAGCGCCAGACCGTGTAAACCCACCGCATAACCAACGCCAAAACTATCGAACCTCACGCGCTCCAAGCGATTGACCACCGTGGTGTCTAAACGCCAGGTGCGGCCTCCATCCTCCGTAGAGAGAAGATGCCCGCGCACCCAAGCCGCCCCAGCCGTAGCGAAGCCGCGTAGGCTATCCACGAACCACACCGAAGTAATGTCTTCCGACACCGGCATCTGAATCTCCTCCAACGCCCGCGGCGACAGCGCCTCTTTCCGACAACTCACCGCCACCACCGCCAAAAACAACATCCCCCAAAGCGCGCTGACCGTTTCCATTCCTCTACAGCTGATGGTGGATGATTAAATATTGGCTGTTGCGGCATCCAAACGCGTAGGCCGATAACCCCACAGCGCATAGGAAGCAACGTAGGCAAAACACACGAGCGGAACAACCAAAGCCAAGCGCATGCCTCCAGCCTGAGAGAGTAGCCCCGCCAACGGCGGCATGACAGCCCCACCCACAATGGCCATGATGACCAACGAAGAGGCCAATTTTTGTTCCGAAGGCCTCATCTCTTTAGTCGCTAGCGCAAAGACCGTTGGAAACATAATGCTCTGGCAAAAGTAAACCAGGGAAAGAAACGCTATCGCCGGTAGGCCGCCCGTCAGGAGTGCTAAACCCACCAGTATTACTGCCGCCACACTGTACCCCACCATCACGCGGCGCGGAGCCGTGCGCGTCATCAGATAGGTGCCTATAAAACGGCCCAGCATGAAAAGCACCAGCGCAAAAGAAGCATGATAGCCCGCCATTTGCTCTAGCGTCATGTTCTCCGCAGCTTTTTTAATAGCACTGTGCCAAAACTCGGCATAGGGGACAACGGCCGCTAAGTGTCGAGATGCGGAAAAATCCATCTTAAAATCTACGAAATAGCCCCAAAGCGTCGCCTGCGCACCAACGTTGGCCAACTGTGCCAACACGCCTAGCGCCAAATGGCGATAGCGGCGCAGCAGTACCCACGCGCTTGTTCGCTCCTGCGCCTGCTCCTCATCACTGCCTATTTCCGGCATGCGCGTCAGCCAAAAGAGCAGCGCCACCAACAACACGACACTCGCAATGGCCCCGTAAGGCCCGCGCACCGATAGCGCCTCCTCGACGCGCGCCGCTTCAATTTGGGCAGGGGTCATCGCTGCCAACACCTCCGGCGTGTACTCTTGCTGCGAAAAAATGAACAGACTGCCGATGACTGGCCCTAAAATGATGCTGATGCCGTTGAACGACTGCGCAAAATTGATGCGCCATTCGGCCCGCTGCGCATCGCCCAATACGGTTACGTATAGGTTGGCTGCCGTCTCCAAAAAAGCTAACCCAGAGGCAATAGTAAACAGGGCAAACAAGAAAAAACCATAGAGCCGCACCTCGGCTGCCGGCAAAAAAAGCAGCCCGCCTGCAGCATAGAGCAACAACCCTGCTAAAATGCCCTTCTTATAGCCAAATCGCCGCATAAAAAGCCCGGCCGGTATGGCCATGATGAAATAGCCCAAATAAAAGGCCGAGTCTACAATGCCCGCTTGCCACCGCTTTAAGTCTAAGGCAAACTGAAAATGTCGAATGAGCGAGCCGTTTAGGCTGTTGGCTAGGCCCCACAAAAAGAAAAGACTGCACACCAGAGCAAAGGGAAGCCAGTAAGAAGAGCGGTCGTGGTTGGTCATGCGCGCAGGTGAATGGGTGTTGTTTCTAGATAAAAAGCAGTATTCTCAGAAGTAGGGCGAGTCGCTGTTCCGTTTGCTGTTCAGAAAACCTTAAAGCCCATGTGCGAACTTTAGAGGAGTATTTCAGCGAGAGACCGGCACTTTATGATGAAATAAGGCTTGTGAAAGCTCGCCAACTTTGCCAAAGCCATTAGCGAGTTTGCTGCAAATGCCGCACGCGGAAGGCTTGCTCGGGCGCATCGAGCACGCGTTCGGTAGCAAACGCAACCCTTCGGCGTTCGCCGGGCAATAGGTCGAAATAGTTGTCTGAAAAGCGACCGGGGACATCCGTGCTCAGGCGCACATTTTTGGCCAGTACGGTGCTTTGCAATTCCAGTTCGTAGCCCTCGTTGGTGGCGCTGACGCGCAGAGCAATGCGTGCGTTGGGGAGCAAGAGTTTTTTGGGTGGTGCGAAGTAGAATAGCCGTCGGCTCAGCACTTCACCCGCTGGCGAGAGCAGGCGAATGTCGGCCACAGCGTCTTCCTCTTTGTGGCGGTTGAGCAAGGTGCGCACCGTCGTCTGCCACAACAGACGCGCCGAGTCAGGGCGCAGCACCAGGTCGGGGACGACAACCTCGCTGAGGCGCTCGCCCGTGAGCGATAGGGCGCGCACTTGCAGCGTTACCACCACCGAATCATCGGGCACATCGGCACTAGCAAAGACTTTGAGAATGCCGTCCTCTACAATGGGCAAAGCTACTATGGGGCGGAAAGCGTCGCGCGCGTAATAGTGAAAGGCCTTCCAGCGGCCGTAGTAGTCGATGCTCGACCACGAGGCTACGGGCCAAACGTCGTTAAGCTGCCAGTAGAGCGTACCCATACAATAGGGCTTGTGGCGTCGGTGCGCTTCTATACCGGTGCGCATGCCCTCAGCCTGCAAGATTTGGCTGACGTACACGAAATCTTCAAACGTGCGCGGCACGTGAAAGTCGCGTCGCAAGTATTCGGCGATGAGGGCGTTGCCGCGCGGGTGCTTTTGGTGGTTGAGCATGACCTTGCTCTCCAGCACGCGGTCTTCAGGCGGGCTAAAGGCCTCAATAGTGGCCCAGTCGGGGAAGGACTGAAAGCCAAACTCGCTCATGAAGCGCGGAATCTTTTTGTTAAAAACCTCGAACGGCTCCTCGTCGTGCCATACGCCCCAATAGTGCGCGTCGCCTTCGAGCAGCGCTTTTGCATGGCTGCGCCCATATTTGGGCGAACTTTCCCAGTAAGGCACACCGCCGCCGTAGTTGGCTACGTACACGGGCAGCAGGTCTTGAAACAGGATTTGATAATCGCGCCACAGTTGCTTGCGCTGGGCCTCGGTGAAGGCCATTTGCCAACCCCAATGATGCCAACCCTCGCTGTTTTCGTTGTTGCCGCACCACAGCGCAAGGCATGGGTGCTGGCGCAAGCGCTCGATCTGCTCGATAGCCTCAGCGGCGGCATTTTTCAAAAAACGCCCACTCCCAGGGTACATGGCGCAGGCATACATAAAATCCTGCCACACCAACAAGCCGCGGGCGTCGCACAAATCGTAGAAAATGTCGTCCTCGTAGATACCGCCTCCCCACACGCGCAGCATATTCATATTGGCCGCTACAGCATCCTCGATCAGGCGCTGATATTGCTGAGGGCCGACGCGATCCTGGAAGATATCCATAGGAATGTAGTTGGCTCCTCTAATAAAGATAGGCCTACCGTTAAGCTTAAAATAAAAGGATTGGCCCTTGCCATCTCGCTCAGCAATAAGTTCAATGGTGCGGATGCCGGTGCGCACGCGGCGCTGCTCGATGAGCTGATAACCGCGTTTGAACTCCAAGGCAAAATCGTACAGATGCGGCTCGCCCATGCCTACACACCACCACAGGCGCGGGTTTGGTACGCTGAAGGTAACGGAGTCCTCTCTAACACCCACCTCTACATCGCGCGTTTCTATGCTCTTGCGCCGCCCGTCCATGAGGGAGACGTCTAAGCGCATGGGCGCATCCGATCGGTAGCGAAAGCGAGCCACCATTTGCGCTTCTTTTTCCGTGATGTGTTGGGCAGCAATAAAAACATCTTCCAGCAAAAAGTCGTCCCACGCCAACAACTCGGGTTCTTTCAGAATGCCGCAGCCCACAAAACGCGGCCCCCAATCCCAGCCGTAGTGGAATTGCGCCTTTCGCGTCAATGTACGCATGCCGCCAGGCAACTCGTAGCCCAGAGCCAGCCACTCCGGCTCGACTTTCTTGATAGGGCTTTCCAAATAAATATGCAACTCGTTGCCCGTAGGCTTGAGCAACGGCTTAACATCGGCCTTCCAGGTGCGAAACATGTTTTCCGTTTCCAAAATAAGGCTGTCGTTGAGGAAGATGAGCGCATAAGTGTCTATGCCTCGGAAAACCATTTCCACGTGTTTTCGCTCCAACACGGCGGCAGGAGCGTCGAATGTGCAGCGGAACTCCCAGTCTTCGCGCTCGATCCACTGCAATTTTTCTTCGTTGGTACCGTAGAAAGGGTCGTCTATCTGACCGGCGGCCAACAAAGCGGTATGGACGCTGGCTGGGACTTTTGCGGGCATCCACTCGCCCGTGTGTGCTTTCCGAAAAGACCAGGCGACCCGTATGGGTTGGCGCAGCGGCACGGCAGTGTTTTGGGTTTCGGCCGGCATGTAGGCAAAGAGCAAAAAGAGGGTCAAGAACAAGAGTTGTCGCATGCGTTCAGGTGAGGTGGCGGCCGTCAAGACGGCACAGATGACCGGCAAAAATCCAGCATTGCGAGCAAATAGGCGGAAGCAGGTGGTGCAAAAAGGGATTTTTCTTCAGGAGCAGCCCCGAAGAGCTGGCCAAGTTCTCCAACAGTGGGCAAGAATGCATAAAAATCTGCCAAAGTCTTGTCGGCTTCGGCCGGGCAGGCGTAAGGCTAAACTTCGACCTAAAGAAGGGGGATGGAGCATCCAAACGGCTTCCCATGTGCCCTCAGAAAAGAGCTACAAGCGCACGGGCCAAAATCATCTTAGATGGAGTACGACTTCGGCATTATCGCCCAAGCGGACAAAAAATCGCCGCAAGGCCGCGGTGGGCTGGCTACTTTTGCCTGTCGAGAGGCAAATACGCTATGGGCTAAGCCATGTTGAAACGCCTGCACATCCAAAATTATGCGCTGATTGATCGGGCCGAGTTGGTCTTCTCGGAGCGTCTGACCATCATTACTGGCGAGACAGGGGCCGGTAAGTCCATCTTGCTGGGCGCCTTAGGGCTGGTCATGGGTGAACGCGCCGACACGAAAATTTTCTACAACGATGCCGAAAAGTGTATCGTTGAGGCGTGGTTCGACGTTACCCGTTACGACCTCAAAGATTTTTTTGAAGAAAATGAGTTGGACTACGGCGATGAGGTAGTCGTTCGGCGCGAGCTGTCGCCTGCGGGTAAAAGCCGGGCCTTCGTCAACGATACGCCGACCAACAACGCTGTGTTGCGCCGCCTGACGGAGACCCTAATAGACCTGCACCAGCAATTCGACACCTTAGACATTCACGAAGTCAACTTCCAGCTGCGCATGCTGGATGCCTTGGCCGACAACGGCGCTCTCTTGGCCGAATACCAACAAGGCTATCGCCAATACCAGGCCGACCGTCGGCTGCTGGCCCAACTCCTCGAGCATAGCCAGCGCGCAGCTCAGGAGATGGCTTTCCTCCAGTTTCAGTGGGAGGAGCTGCAGCAGGCCAACCTTCAACAGGGTGAGCAGGAAGCCCTCGAGGCTGAGCTGAGCCGCCTGACCAA
The DNA here is from genome assembly GCA_937934275.1 of uncultured Saprospiraceae bacterium. Lineage (GTDB taxonomy): Bacteria > Bacteroidota > Bacteroidia > Chitinophagales > Saprospiraceae > M3007. The sequence continues at coordinate 9,565 of CALHAM010000071.1, forward strand.
TGCCGAAGACATCAAGCGCCTGTACGGTGCAGCAGGGCACTATTTGTCGGAGGCCGAAAACAGTGTCATTGGCCAAATACAGACCATAGCGCGCTCCTTAAGCCCTCTTCGGCGGGTATCGCACGCGCTCCAAAACATCAGCGAGCGCTTAGAAAATACCTTGACCGAGCTTCAGGAAATTGCTCGGGACTGCCTGCGCATCGGAGAAGAGACAGAATGCGACCCCGCGCGCTTGAGTCAAGTGCAAGAGCGGCTCAACGTCATCTATCGCCTGCAAAAAAAGCACGGCGTGCAAGAGGTGGGTGCTCTGTTGCTCTTGCAAGAAAACCTTCGGCGGCAGCTGAGCGAGTTTACCGACCTAGGTGCCAAAATCGGTGAAGTGGAGCAACGCCTAGCTGCCCAGGAGCAGCACCTGCGCCAACTGGCCGCCCGCCTGAGCGAACGGCGTCGAAGTGCAGCCGGCCCGTTTGAGGAAAACGTGCACGCCCTGCTGGCTCAATTGGCCATGCCTCACGCGCGCCTGAGAGTAGACATCCAGCCCGCCGAAGCACTCACCCCTACAGGCACCGACGCCGTACAGTTTCTCTTTGCTCCCAACGTTGGAAGCCGTTTTTTGCCCATTAAGGATGTGGCCTCCGGCGGCGAGCTCTCGCGCTTGACCCTATGTGCCAAAAGCCTAGTGGCCGATGCCATACCGCTACCCACCCTCATCTTCGACGAAATAGATACGGGCATCAGCGGCGACGTGTCGCGCCGTATGGGCGCCATCCTGCGCGATCTGAGCGATCGCCATCAGGTAGTCAGCATCACGCACACGCCGCAAATAGCGGCTTGCGCCGATAAGCACTATTTCGCTTACAAAGAGGTGAGCAACGGCCGTACCGTTACTCGCCTGCGCGCCCTCACACCGGCCGAGCGTGTGCGTGCCATCGGCGTCATGCTTAGTGGCGACCCACCCAGTGAGGCGGCCTTAGCTACTGCTCAGGAGCTCATCGCGGGTCGTTAAGCCACCTTAATTCTTAGGCTATCTACCCCTCCTTGCTATTCGTCCTGTTTTCTATCATGAAATCCAAACCCAAACGCGCCTCTTCTGCGCCTCGCTCTAAAACTACACCTCAAAAGGTTGTGGAAGCGCCAGCATCTGCTCACAGGCCTAACGTAAACCCAGTTGGGCTGGCCTATGTGCTGTTAGCGGCAGCCTTGCTGCTGGTCCTTGTGGTGCGCGTGCGACTGTTGAGCGTTCCGCTGGAGCGTGACGAGGGCGAATACGCTCTCATGGGTCAGCTCATTCTGCAGGGCATTCCTCTCTACGAGATGGCCTACAATATGAAGTTGCCGGGCACTTATTATGCCTATGCGCTGCTGATGGCTGTTTTTGGCCAAACAACGGAGGGCATCCGCTTGGGCTTGTTGGTCGTTCATTTGGTCAGCATGGCTCTGCTTTTTGCTATTGGCCGCCGCATAGGCGGTGTGCTGGCTGGTGCTGTGGCAGCGTCGGCGTACGGTTTGCTGTGCCTGGTGCCGGCGGTTTTGGGCTTGATGGCGCATGCTACGCACTTTAATGTGCTGTTTGCTTTGGTGGGGTGGTGGTTGCTGTTGCAGTACCTTGAGCAGTCGCGCTGGGTGCTGCTGTTCAACAGCGGGCTGTGCTTTGGTTTGGCGTTTATCGCCAAGCAGCAGGGCATATTTTTTCCCCTGTTTGGCGCATTAGCGCTAGCGTGGGCGTCGTGGAGGGCGGTGCCTGGGCTGACGTGGACGACTGGGTTTTCTCGGCTGGCTATCTTCGGGCTGGCAGTGCTTTTGCCGTTCGGGTTGGTCTTGCTATCGGCTGTGTTCAACGGCACATTTGAGCGCTTGTGGCACTGGACGTTTGAATACGCTCGCCAATACGCCAGTGCAAAAGATGTCGAGCGCATTTGGAACAACTTAACCATCAATCTGAGCAACATCACTAAGGGTGTTGTGCCGCTTTGGCTAATGGGCTTGCTGGGCGGAGTGGGGGCGCTGTGGGTGTCGCCCAAGCTTCGGCTCTGGCGCACTCAGGTGCTGCTGTTTACGGTGCTGTCGGCCTTGTGCGTAGTGCCGGGTTTTTACTTTCGGTCGCACTATTTCATCGCTTTTTTTCCCGCGTTAGCATTGCTGATCGGTCTGGCCGTTCAGGGCTGGGGGGAGTGGCTCTCAGGGCGCGTAGGCCGTTGGGCCGTTTTTTTGCCCTTAGGGCTGTTCTTGGCTTTGGCCTTCTACGGCGTTCGCCATCATCGGACTATTCTCTTTCAACAAAGCCCACAGGTGGTCTGCTATCGGCTTTTTGGTCGTAGCAATCCCTTCGTTGAGACGGTCGAGGTGGGCAAGTTTTTGCGCGCTCGCGCTCGAGCAGGTGATCGGCTGGCGGTTGTTGGCTCGGAACCGCAATTGTACTTTTACAGCAAACTGCTGCCTGCCACGGGCTACATTTACACCTACCCGCTGATGGAAAACCAGCCGTATAATGAGGCCATGCAGCGGGAAATGATCGCTGAAATCGAGCGCGCCCAACCGCGTTTTTTGGTATACGTCAATTCGCCGCTCTCGTGGCTGCGCCAGGAAGGATCGCCAGAGCACATCTTTGATTGGTACAATGCCTACCGCCTGCGATACCAATTAATACAAGCCGTGGAGTTACCGCCTAAGGAGCTTTCGCAGTATCGCCAAGGAGAAGCCCTCGCTAACTACCAACCGCAGCACCAGAACTATATCTTGGTCTATGAGCGACGCCCAAATAACTAATGTTTCGCGTTGGTCTGAAGCACTTTTGGCTGGGTGCTCAGGCCTGAGACTTGGCTTAGCCCCATCTCTTTACCGGCATTTGTAGGTGCAGATAATGGTAGATCTCGTGCGTCAGTGCGGCAATGCTCTGCGCTTGCCGTTCGGTATCGGCGCCTCGCGTCATGATGACTAGCAAATACGGCGCGCCTTCCAAATAGAGGACGCCAGCCTCGTGAAGCTCGTAAGGGTGCCCGGCATAGCGCCATTCGCCAAACTTGTGCCACAGACGAATGCCAGCAGGCAGCCCTTTCCTGAAACCCTCCGAAAAGGTGCATCTCGACATGAGCCGAGCGGCGTATTCTGAAAATTCAGGGCTGAGGTAAGAAGCGTTAAAAATAACTTTGAAGAGCGTAGCTACCTCTGAGACAGACATGGTAAAGCGCTCCTTGTCTTCTACCAGGACATCTAAGCCAACGTCGGCAAATAGTTTGGGGGTGCTCTGAGGGTTGAGTCGGCTGGCCAGCAGCCAAGTAGCGTGGTTGTCTGAGTAAATCATCATGTACTCCAGCAGCTCCGCTACAGAATATTCCTTGCCCACCTCAATGTGCGGATAGACGTAGTATTGAGGCTGGATGGCTCCTTCGGGTGGCGCCATATAGTACAGCCGCTGTTGCAACAGGCCGGGTTGAATTTCGGCGGCTTTCAGCACGGAAATGAGCAACGCCACTTTCATGAGCGAGGCTGGGTGATAGCGCGCTTCCTCATTGTACGTCATCCAATTGCCGTGCTCTAAGGCTCGAAGGTAGACAGAGGCTTCTAACAACATCCCAGCCCTTTTCAGGCTGTCCACTTGATAACTTAGCCGCTTCTTCAGCCCCAGATAACGGGCCCCTTCGCATTGCCTCTCGGCTGAGAGCAGAGGCCTAACCCATTCGTATCCACCCACACGGGCAATGCGGTAGTCGCAGTCGTGCTCTTGCTTATTTTGCCATAAGCGCATTAATCCGTATGAAGACACTAAGCCAGCGCTGAAGGCTAAAAAAACAAGGCACCAAACTGTTCGCCTCGACAATTGGTGCATTGTAGAAACTGTGTTTATTTGCTTGTCTGTTTCTTTATACGGCTTGCCCCAATAGGAGGTTGCGCCCCCTCCGAAGGAGAGGAGGGCAAAAGAGCACTGCCTGATGCTTGTCATAGGAGAACATTTAGGCGCACCTCACGACTCGTGCCCATCGATACTGACGCGCCTTTTTGCTGCCAAAACGCGCTGCTGAAGAAGTCAGCGCGTAAGCACTCCGTTGTTGCTAACGTCTTTATTCGAGATTTTGAGGTAATTCTCTAAGGCCACAACGATGGAGGGTGCTTCCGGTGTGCCGGCAAGGATGTTGACGGTCAGACCACTTTCCTGCACTGCCTTTTGGGCGAGTTTGCCAAAGACACAAATACGGCGATCTTCCTGCTTGAAGTCGGGGAATTGGTCGAACATGGACTTAATTTCCAACGCCGAAAAGAAGGCTATAATGTCGTATTTAATGTCTTTAAGATGGGAGAGGTCGGTGTTGACCGTGCGATACATGACCGCTTCCTTGATAGGAATTTTCATTTCGGCAAACAGATGGGTAACTTCTGGGTTGCCCTGGTCACTACAGGGCAGGAAGAAGCGCTCATTTTTATGGCGCAAAATGTAGGAGCGCATGTCGGCAATGGAGCGCTCGCCGTTGAAGACGCGCCGTTTGCGCAAGTTGATGAATTTTTGCAGGTAGTTGGCAATCCCCTCGTTAGCGCAGAAGTAGCGGGTTTCTTCCGGCATTTTGATGCGCAGCTCGTGGCAGAGGCGGAAAAAATGGTCTACTGCCGTGCGGCTCGTAAACACGATGGCTGTGTAGTCGTAGGGGTACACCCGGTTTTTGCGGAACTCCTTTTCCGTCAGACCCTCGACTTGCACGAACGGAACAAAATCGATGCGCACGCCGTAGCGTTTTTCCAATTCTTCGTAGGGCTGACGCTGGGCTTGTGGCGGAGCCGCCTGAGAGATGAGGATGTTATGGACTCTCTTATACGTTTCTTCTTGAACAGGAACGGCTGGAGCGGACATTTAGAATCTGTGTTTAGATGCAGGTTCAGCAGTTTCCAATAGTGGAGTGGAGAGGGCGCAGTAATAATGTATAAAAGGCTGTTCGGCGGCGGCTCTTTTACAGATAAAGGTGTGCTTGAAAAAGGTCATTTTGCAGGCATTGAGCAATTTAGGAAGCGCCGAAGATTGCCTTTATTATCACGATAACTGGAGCCACTTCCACGCTGCAAAGGTACAGCAAAAAGTGGAACAGATGCTCGGGCAAAAATTTACTGGCGATGGTGCTCGCGCGCAGGTAGCGATATAAATAGAAAATGGCGGCTAGAGCCAAGAGCCAGAACACCAAGAACCCGCTATAGGGGCGTTGATTGGCCAGAAGGAAATTAAAGGGCATTAGGAAGAGGCCGAGTACGCAGTTGAACAGCATGATGAGAAAGCTGTAGCGGTGCATTTCAGCTTGCAGCGGAAAGAGGGCGCCGATCAAATAGAGCAAGGCGTGCTTGCTGGCGAAGATGAGCGGTGTGCTCAATAAGCACAAGGCGAGAAAGCCGATGCGGTTGAAGGTTTCGGGGTTGAAATGCCGGGCGATGAGGAATATGAACATGCTGGCATTGAGCAAAAAACTGGCGTAGAGCAAATAGTAGGGCGTGCTGCCGATGAGGCCGCTGGCGTCTCGAAGCGCTACGTTGAGCGCGTTTTCGTTTAGAAACGCCCGCCAAGATTTCACCACGATGTCGCGTTTGGAGGCAACGGCAAACGCTAAAAAAGCCAGCAGGCCCACCAGTATCCAGAAGAGGTGATCTTCTGTTAGGGCTGGGCCAAAAGCGCTTTGTGTAGCAATTTGCTGTACGGGCTGCACAGCCGAGAGCGGCGCGCCTCTCGACTCGGCTTCGGCCTTTCGATGAGGCACTACGTTGAACGGATTTGCCGCTACCTCTGCGAGAGCAGAAGCCGGCGTCAGATTAGCCGCTTCCAAGGCTTGTTTGGGCACACGCGCCTCAATGTCGAAAGGATTGAGCGGAGTATGCTGGGCATACAGCGCCATCCCTACATGAGCAAACAGCAGTGCAAGCAAGCTTCGGCATTGCATACAGCAAAGGTATTGCGCTCCCCCGACTTCTTTGACTACCTTTGAGCCGCTCAACAAGCCTATGTCGCTTAACTTTCCTTTTGGGCTTTGTTTTGCCCAGTGTTAACCCTCTTTTTATGAAAATAGACGTCATCCTCGGCCTGCAATGGGGCGACGAGGGCAAGGGAAAAATTGTAGACTATTTAGCAGAGAGCTACGATGTGGTGGCTCGATTTCAAGGGGGGCCTAATGCGGGTCACACGCTTTATCTCGGAGGTAAAAAATACGTGTTACACACCATACCCTCTGGTATTTTTCGCCCCCACATCACTAACTTGATTGGCAACGGAGTGGTGCTCGACCCCGTCATCCTGCATCGCGAGCTGGAGCACCTAAATCGCAGCGGCATAGATTACCGACACCGCCTACTGCTAGCCCGAAAGGCCCATCTTATTCTGCCTACCCATCGTTGGTTGGACGTGGCCAGTGAAGCCCACAAAGGGCAAGGTAAGATTGGCTCTACCCTTAAAGGTATCGGCCCTACTTACATGGATAAGACGGGCCGCAACGGCTTACGGCTGGGAGACATTGAGCAAGGCGGTTTTCGCGAGCGCTACGAGGCTCTTAAGAGCAAGCATTTAGAGTTGCTGCGCCTATACCCGCCTGTTGCTTTCGACCTCGAGGCAGCCGAGTCGGAATGGTTTGCCAGCCTGGAAGCCTTGCGCGCGCTGCCCTTTGTCGACGGTGAGTACTACCTCAACGATGCCCTCAACGAGGGCAAACGCGTGCTGGCCGAAGGTGCTCAAGGCGCTATGCTCGATATTGATTTTGGCACCTACCCCTTTGTTACCTCCTCCAACACCGTAACTGCGGGTGTTTGCACGGGCTTAGGGGTAGCACCGCAGCGCATCGGCCGGGTTATTGGCATCTCTAAGGCCTATTGTACTCGTGTGGGTAGTGGTCCCTTTCCGACCGAACTCACCGATGCTTTGGGCGAGCAATTGCGCCAGGCCGGCAGTGAATTTGGGGCTACCACCGGTCGCCCGCGTCGCTGCGGTTGGCTCGATGTGCCCCAGCTGCGCTATAGCATTCAGCTGACAGGCGCCACCGAGCTGTGTATGACTAAACTGGATGTTTTGGGGCTAATATCTGAAATTGCCATAGCTACCCACTATTCTTACGGCGGTCAGCTCTCTGAGCGCTTGCCCTACGACCTATGCCAAACGCTGGTAACGCCTGTGCTTAAGAAGTACATTTCCTGGCAAAACGACCTCAGAGATATTCACGACTTTGCTCAGCTGCCGCCAGCTGCTCGCGCCTATGTAGAAGATGTAGAGGCGCTCGTAGGTATTCCTATCCGCATGGTATCGGTAGGGCCAGGCCGTGATCAATTGCTAGCGCGCTGAACCACCAGCAGCCTCGACCTGCTCCTCCCAATAGGGAAGAAGGAGTTCGAAAAGCGGGCGGTGCTCAGCCACCAACTGCGCGAGGTCGAGTCGCCGCATTTCGTACCATTGCACTTCCGAAATGTCGTCATTGGGCGCTACTTCGCCACTAATCAACGTGCAGGCATACAGGTGGCTCATAACGGCATCGGGCGTATGCCGATAGCGCCAGTCATCTATGCGACACGAGCCTAAGTAAGTGAAGTTATCCACTTCTATCTCGCCACACTCCTCTTCCAGCTCGCGAAGGGCTGCATCCTCGTAGCTTTCATCCTCAGGATCTACAAATCCGCCGGGAAAGCGCCAGCCGGTTTCGTTGGCCTTGCGCGCCAGCAAAACGCGTCGGTAATCGGGGCTAAACAGAGCGATGTCTACCGTAGGGTACACCGTTGGGTAGCGGCGCATGGCTCCGTAAATGGCACCGGCGCAGAAATCGCGCAGCGAGTTCAGGCCCGTTGGCGTTAGGGCGGCCAGCACATCCTCTAAGACAGCTTCTAATGGCTCGGCGGGAAATTGACCGGAATAGCGAGAGACGAAGCGGTCTTCCGAGCCGTACAGTTTGATGGGGCGAGGCGGGCGCATCTCTAAAATACGGCGATCAATCTCCTGGCTCCAGATGCGGTCGTCGGGGAGGTCGGGCATTTCAAAGGTCTCGATGGCATCTCCGTATCGCTCAGCAAATAGGGCTTTGCGCAGCTCCCAATCCAGCGGATTGTTTATGCTGGGGGCAGGGTTAGAGCAAATCACCACGTACACGCGCTCGTGTTTGTTCCACAACTGCTCGATAAGCTGCTCGTGCACAGCATTTAGTTCGTATACTTGAAACCGACCGATGAGAAACCCAGAACCAGAGGGCGTTGCCATACGTCATGCCGTTTAGGCGGGCAAGGTAGTAAATGCTTGTCGATTTCTCATGAACCTGTTTTCCACATGGGCTGTTTCTAAGAAAAGCGTTTTCCTCATTTAAGCAACTCGATCCATGCATTTTTCCCCTCGAACAACGGCTTCTTCCCCTCTCCTTCCTCTTTCACTCATCGGCATCGCGTTGCTCTTCTGGAGTGCTTGTGCCAACCGTTCTCCTGAGACCGCTGCAGCAGCTGGCGCAGCACCTGTAGCGCTGCCGAGAGCGACGCCTCAATATTGGCACCAAGGCAAGGCAGAAATCAGCGTTTTCGAAGTCGAGCAACGCCGCTATGGCCAAGTGCGCCGCGCCCAGCAAGTAAACGTTTTCGTTACGGAAGACTTCTCGGCTCAAAAGCAGGTAAAGTTGGACCACCCCGAAAGCGCTGGAGCCGACCGAACTCCTGTGCTTAAACTCAACGCTTTGCGCCGGTTCAATACGGGCGTCTACGACTACTCGCTCATGATGTCGGTCTTCTCACCCATGAACACACCCGATGGCCGCATCTTGAAGGCGACGTGGAGCCTTCAGGACTGGTGCGGGCAGGTTTTCGCACAGGCCAATCGCCAGTCGGACGGCGCTTACCGGTTTCGGCAATTCTCTTACTTTGAGAGCGAGGGCGATACCGACCAGACCCTCCGCTCCGAGCTGTTCGAAGACGAACTCTGGACGACATTGCGCCTTCGCCCTGAGCGCCTAGAAGAGCAGGGAAACCTTGAACTACTGCCTTCGTGGCTCTTCTTTCGCTTCCAGCACGTGCCGTTGCAAACGTATAAGGCGGCTGTTCGCATAGAAAAAGGTGAAAAGGAAAGCGTGGTACAGGTGCAATATACCGACTTGCCCCGGCAGCTGAGCATCCGCTTTGAAACGGCTTGGCCGCATCGCATCTTAGGGTGGGAGGAAACCGACGGCGGTCAAATTACTACTCGCGCTCGCTTGCGCCGCATCCTGATGAGTGATTACTGGAACCACAACGATAATGCCAGCGCACCTCTGCGCGATTCGCTAGGGCTGAACTTCTTCCCGTGAGATGGCTCTTTTGCTTTACTCATGCTCAGCAAGGCAACAGACAGCCAAAGCGCCTATTTCTGCCTGCTGTTCTTTCGACTAAAGAAAAAAAGCTATGCCTGTAACTGCAATGCGCCACAGCGTTCAGTTGATGTTCCTTCTTATCGGCTTTATTAGCCTTTCTTCGGCTATAGGGGCCGAGGGTACGGCTGTGTTTCAAGATACCATCCGCTACATCAGGCCCGACATGGTGCTCATCCCAGGCGGGGTGTTTAGCATGGGTTGTACTGCTGAGCAGCAAGACTGCTGGGAGGATGAGAAACCTGTCATTCGCTTGACGGTGGGCAATTTTTATCTGGGCAAGTACGAGGTAACTTTTGACGAATACGACGCCTTTTGCGAAGCGACCAACCGCCCGAAGCCCTACGACTGGCAATGGGGGCGCGGTCGTCGACCGGTCATCGACGTCAGTTGGTTCGATGCAGTGGCCTATTGCAATTGGTTGAGCGAGCAAGAAGGCCTGGCGTTGGTGTACACCATAGACGGTACTAGGGTAACCGCTGACTGGAGGGCTAACGGCTACCGCTTGCCTACGGAAGCAGAGTGGGAATACGCAGCGCGCAGCGGATCAAAAGCCTCGCTCTTTGGCAACGGTAAAAATGTGGCTGACCCTCGGGCCATTAACTTTAAGCCCGACAACAAAAAGGGTATCTCTCTTGCAGGCGAATATCGCGAAAGAACCGTGCCAGTGGGCAGCCTGAATAGCCCCAATGCCTTCGGCCTGCACGACATGAGCGGCAACGTCTGGGAGTGGTGCTGGGATTGGTTCGGCCCCTACACCAAAGGCAATAGCAGCGACTATCGCGGGCCAGACACGGGCTTTACGCGCGTCTTGCGAGGCGGCTCCTGGGCGTATCCTACTCAATATATCCGGACGGCTTTTCGGCACAACTACACGCCCAGCGGACGCACTAACGACGTGGGCTTCCGACTGGCGCGAACCCCCTGACTTTACGCAGACAGACGCGCACCTTTCAACTTAACACTTTTTGCCTTCGCCGGTTAAAGTTGTTTTAAGGACAAAGGAAAGTGCGCCCAATGGCTAGCGAAAACGCCGTTTCTTTGCCCTCTCAATTTTTAACTAATTCGCTGAAGTATGAGACCCCGTCTGATGGTCTGGCTGTTGACGGCCGCCTTGCTTTCCTCGCTGACACTCGTTGCTCAGAATCCTGCCCAATGGTCGTTTTCTACAAAGGAAATTGGCAACGGCGAGTATGACCTCATCTTCACCATTACGCTTGCGGAAGGCTGGAATGCCTATTCGCAGTTTTTAGAAAGCGAAGACGGCCCCGTGCCTACTTCGTTTACTTTTGAGGAAGGGCCGCATTATCAGCGCAAAGGCTTGGTGAAAGAGAGCGGCAATAAGTTGACCAAATACGACAACGTATTTGGCATGAACCTGACCAAGTTTATCGGCACAGGGATCTTCACGCAGCGCGTAAAGGTCATCGACCCGAGCAAGCCCATTAAGGGTTACTTAACTTACATGCTCTGCGACGACCAAATGTGTTTGCCGCCGCGCGATGTGGACTTTTCGTTTTCGATAACGCCTTCGGACAGCCCAGGTGCTAGATCCGGCACTTCGCCCGGCCAGCAACAACCAGCGGCTTCGCCGACGCCTTCGGGTGAGCACACCCCTCAGTTGCCAGCGCCTGAAGATCAAGCTGCCGTTGGCCCAGCACCCGGCAAGGCTGAAGCGCCCGATGACCCCTACTTCCAGGGCTTTTTTGACTCTAAGCGCGACATCAACCCTCAAGAGTACGTCAGCCAATGTGCTGCCGAACCCGAAGAGCGCGGCTCGGGCTGGTGGGTCTTTATCGCTGGCTTCTTGGGCGGTCTTATCGCTCTGCTGACGCCCTGCGTCTTTCCCATGATTCCTCTGACGGTAAGTTTTTTCACTAAACGCTCGCGCAATCGCGCCGAAGGCCTGCGCAACGCCTTGTGGTACAGCGCCAGCATCGTCGTCATCTATGTGAGCCTTGGCATCCTGCTCACCATCATTTTCGGCCCTACTATCCTCAATGAGATGAGCACGGACATGTACTTTAACCTGCTCTTCTTTGCCGTCTTTGTGGTGTTCGCTCTGTCGTTCTTCGGGTTGTTTGAAATCACACTCCCGTCGTCGTGGATAGATCGCAGTGACCGCATGGCCGACAAAGGTGGCCTAGTCGGCATCTTTTTTATGGCATTCACTTTGGCGCTGGTGTCGTTCTCCTGCACTGGCCCTATTGTGGGCACCCTATTGGTAGAAACCGCTCGCACCAACGCCGGCGATGCCCTGTTTGGGGTCATTCCGCTGCGCCCCCTCATTGGCATGACAGGTTTTGGCTTGGCTCTGGCCTTGCCTTTTGGCCTATTCGCCATGTTCCCCGGCTGGCTACAGAGCTTGCCCAAATCGGGCTACTGGATGGATAACATCAAGGCCACTTTGGGCTTTATAGAATTGGCTCTGGCGCTTAAATTTTTAAGCACTGCCGACATGGTGCGGCATTGGGGCATCCTTAAATTCGAACTTTTCCTCGGCTTGTGGCTGCTCATTGCACTTGGGCTAGGGCTTTATCAGCTGGGCTTATTGCCGTTTTTGAAGGGCGCCTCAGGCCGACCGGGCATCGGGCGCCTCGTTGTTGCTGGCTTAGCCTTGTGGTTTGCGGGCTATTTGGGCTACGGACTGTACAACTACCAGTCCTTGGGCCTGCTAAGCGGTATCGCTCCACCGGTGCACTACAACTACTTCCGACCCATGGACTGCCCACACCAACTGGATTGCTACCACGACTTTGACGAAGCTGTGCGCGTGGCCAAAATGGAAAATAAACCCATCTTCGTAGACTTCACCGGCTACGGTTGCGTCAATTGCCGAAAGATGGAAGAGAACGTATGGAACAAAAAGGAAGTCCTCGCCCTGCTGCGCGACCGCTATGTGGTCGCTTCGCTCTATGTGGACGACCAGGCGCGCCTTTTTCCGGAAGACCGACAGAAATACCTGCTCGACCAGCACACAGGCGAAAAAATCCGCACGGTTGGTGGTAAATGGAGCAGTTTTCAAATCAACAATTTCAACCGCAATTCTCAACCGTGGTACGTGCTGATGCACCACGACGGTAAAACTCTGCTCAATCAGCCGCGCGGATACACCCCCGATGTCGACGAATACCGCAGCTTCTTGGAATGCGGCTTAGAGGCGTTTGTTCAGTTGCAAGAGCGCCAATCTTCCCCGTCGCTGATTGGGGTTTCGGAGCGCTGAACCAATAGGCATACATTTCCCGCTGGCAACCCTTGGTGCATAAATAGGGCCTGCTACTTTTGTGCCCGAGCGGCAACGGATGAGCGGCAGCTCTCTGTCACAAAACACCGCCCTATTGCCTATGCCTTGGTATCGACAGCTTCACTGGCAAATCATTTTAGGCCTCGTCGTGGGCCTGGTGTGTGGTATTGTAGTGGCGGCTAATGGCTGGGCGGCCTTCGTCCGCAACTGGATTGCGCCCTTTGGCGATATCTTCCTCAATGCCCTCAAGCTCATTGCAGTGCCTTTGGTGCTTGGCTCGCTCATTACCGGCGTAACTTCCCTATCGGACATCAGCAAACTGGGGCGCATGAGCACCAAAACGCTGGCGATTTACATCACCACTACGGCCATTGCCATCGCTATAGGGCTGCTGTTGGCTAATTTGGTAGAGCCGGGCAAGTTTTTGCCCCCAACCCTGCGCGATGAGCTGATGGCTGCATACAGCGGAGATGTGGAGGCCAACCGCCAAAAAGTGCAGGATGTGGAGAGAGGGGGCCCGCTTAAAATACTGACGGATATGGTTCCGGCCAACATCTTCAGCGCTGCCTCCAACAACAGCAACATGCTACAAGTGGTCTTTTTTGCCATTTTTTTTGGGATTGGTCTGTTGCAACTGCCTAAGAAACGCGCCCGCCCCCTCATCCGCTTCTTCCAGAGCCTCAGCGAGGTGAGCATCCGATTGGTAGACATCATCATGCTCATGGCTCCCTTAGGCGTTTTTGCCCTCATGGCCAATACCATTGCCGTTGCTTCTCAGGGGGATCTAAACCAGTTGGTCGGCTTGCTACGAGGTTTGTTGGTTTACTGCCTGACGGTAGTCGGCGGCTTGGCACTGCACACCTTTGGCGTTTATAGCCTGGTGTTGCGCTTGTTTTCCAAAATGTCGTTCCGGAAGTTCCTGAGTGGCATTGGCAAAGCACAATTGGTCGCTTTCTCCACCAGCAGCAGCGGTGCTACTTTGCCCGTTACGATGGAATGCTGCGAGGAAAAGCTGGGCGTTTCCGAAGAGGTCTCTTCCTTCGTGCTGCCCTTAGGCGCTACCATCAATATGGACGGCACGGCGCTCTATCAAGGCGTAGCTGCTGTGTTTATCGCTCAGGCCATGGGCATGGACTTAAGCCTGGCGGCTCAGCTTAACATTCTATTGCTGGCGGTGATGGCCTCTATCGGCACAGCAGCCGTGCCCGGAGCGGGCGTAGTCATGCTCATCATCATCTTAGAAAGCATCGGTGTGCCGAGTGCCGGCATTGCCCTCATCTTGGGGGTGGATCGCATCCTCGATATGCTTCGCACTGTCACGAACATCACAGGCGATTGTACCGTGGCCGTAAGTGTGGCCGCCTCGGAAGGCCAACTGCGCACTGTAGTGCCCGACCCAAGAAAGGATGAAATTCACCTAAAGCCGTAAAAAAAGCCCGACGCGCAACCGCTGCACCTCGGGCATTCATCGTAGCGCGGGGGAGGCTTGAACTCCCGACCTTATGATTATGAATCATACGCTCTGACCAGCTGAGCTACCGCGCCAATCGGTTCGGGCGGCAAAGATACGAGGGCGGGTAGGATGAAAACAATATCTTGACAAATTTTCTAAAGAAGCTCCGGAATAGAGGAGCACTGCACCTCCTCTTCTGAGGCAGAAGTGGCCCTTTAGTATCTTCAGGAGCACTTCTCAGCGTTTAGAGCGCTACGGTGGTGAGGATGTAGGCGGAGCACAAGGAGCACTACCAGCGACGGCACTCGCGCCACTTTTGTTCGTACCACCGGATCTGTTCGTGACACAGCGCCCACACCGGCTCTGTGCGATAGCGCGCGTACCAATCTGCCGTCAGGGCGATGGTTTCGTCAAAAGTAAGCACTGGCTGCCAGTGCAGGCGATGGATGGCCTTGCTGATGTCGAGCATGAGTAAGGCAGCTTCGTGCGGTTGGTCAGGCGAAGAAACGTCGCGCCAACCGGAGTGGTGTTGCGCGTCAGGGCAGCGCTGTCGGAACTGCTCGAAGAGGGCTTCGCACACAGCCCGCACAGGTTGAAGGCTGTGGGGCAAAGGGCCAAAGTTCCAGGCTTCTGCATAGTGCTCAGGCGCTTCGAGCAATTGCTGGGCCAGCAGCAGATAGCCGCCCAACGGCTCCAATACGTGCTGCCAAGGGCGCACCGCTTGAGGGCTTCGGATGTTCAAGGGTTGACTGCTCTCAATGGCACGCACAACGTCGGGCACGAGGCGGTGCTCGGCCCAGTCGCCACCACCGATGACGTTGCCTGCTCGCGCTGAAGCAACAGCCGGGCTGTCGGGTTGGCAGAAGTAAGAGCGCCGATAGGCAGCAATGACCAGCTCAGCGGCGCCCTTGCTGGCGCTATAGGGGTCGTAGCCACCCATTGGGTCTACTTCGCGATAGCCGTAGACCCATTCGCGGTTTTCGTAACATTTATCGGTGGTGACGAGCACAGCGGCGCGTACACTGGGGGTGCGGCGAATAGCCTCTAAAATGTGCACCGTACCTTGAGTATTGGTTGCAAAGGTACCCACTGGGTCTTCGTAGCTGGGCAACACCAACGGCTGGGCAGCTAGATGAAAGACGATTTCGGGCTGTTCCTGGGCAAAGATGCTTAGTACAGCGCCCAAGTCGCGGATATCGGCCCGGTGGTCGTGGATGCGCTGGCCGATGCCGCTCAACACGAAGACGTCGCGCTCGGTGCGCGGCTCAAGGGCAAGCCCCGATAAACGGGCGCCCAAGCGCTCTAACCACAGGCTCAGCCATGCGCCTTTAAAGCCGGTATGCCCGGTAATGAGCACGCGCCTGTCGCGAAAATTTAAGTTCATACGCTTAGTGAGTTGGTCGGCTGAGAAGCACTCCCAGCCGTGCGCCCTTTACTGCCAAAGGTATGCCGACTGGCCATCGCTCGTGTCTTCAGCGCCTTTTTTGGCCGCTCAACGGCCTTTCTCAGGCCTGCTCCTTAGGGTTAAAAATTTTCCACACCGAGTTATCCACATTGTGGGTATTTTTTGGCCTGATTCTAAAATACTGAAAATAAGTTTTTTAGAAAAGTTATCCACTAATTGTGGGGAAATTAAGTTGTCAGAGTTGGTGCTCTCGCTACTTTTGTGGTCTACTTCTACTTTCAATCCCCTTTTCCATATTTTGCCTTGGTCAAGACCTCCCACTTTTTCGAAAAGAGGAGGCTTCCCCGCTTCATGCTCCGTGCGCCTCGTCGGGTTCACACTTGAATTTCGTAGGCACGGAGGGTTGTTGTTGTATTTTCTAACAATACAGGTAACTCAATATACACACACCATTATGATTAAAGAAGATATGCACGTCGCAGAGCCTATTCTGGCGGACAATCCTAATCGCTTTGTGCTGCTGCCCATTCAGTATCCAGAGGTTTGGAACTGGTATAAAAAAGCAGAGGCATCCTTTTGGACGGCTGAGGAGATCGACTTACAGCAGGATTTGCAAGATTGGGATCGGAAACTGAACGACAATGAGCGGCATTTCATCAAACATGTGCTGGCCTTCTTCGCCGCCTCAGACGGTATCGTGAATGAGAACCTGGTGCTCAACTTGATGCGCGAGGTGCAAATTCCGGAGGCTCGCTGTTTTTACGGCTTCCAGATCGCCATTGAAAACATCCATTCAGAGGTGTACTCGCTGCTCATCGATACCTACATCAGAGACCCTCAGGAGAAGCACTTTTTGTTCAATGCCCTTCAAAACCTGCCTTGTGTGGCCAAGAAAGGGCAGTGGGCTTTGCGTTGGATTGAGAACGCGCCTTCGTTTGCCCATCGGCTCATCGCCTTTGCGGCAGTAGAAGGGATCTTCTTCTCTGGGTCGTTTTGCGCGATTTTTTGGCTCAAGAAGCGCGGCCTGATGCCAGGGCTGACGTTCTCCAATGAGTTGATTAGCCGCGATGAGGGCATGCACTGCGACTTTGCGTGCTTGCTCTACTCCATGCTGCACCATAAATTGGCTCCTAAAGAGGTGCAAGCTATCGTTACAGAAGCGGTTGAGTTTGAAAAAGAGTTCATTTTAGACGCCCTTCCCGTGTCGCTTATCGGCATGAACGCCGAGCTGATGAGCCAGTACATCGAATTTGTAGCAGACCGTTTGCTCGTTGCTTTGGGCGTGCCTAAGGTCTATGGTACGGCCAATCCCTTTCCCTGGATGGATATGATTTCGATACAGGGCAAGACCAACTTTTTCGAAAAGCGCGTCGGCGATTACCAAAAGGCCGGTGTGATGGCCAATCGAGAGGAGCAGACCTTTACTACGGAAGCCGATTTCTAATTTCTTGTCAAAATAAAAAAGTATTATGGGCAAATTTGTCATCAGCAAGCGAAAAAACGGAGAATTTCAATTCAACCTCTTAGCTACGAACGGACAGGTCATCTTGACCAGCGAGGGCTACAGCGCAAAGGCTTCTTGCCTCAATGGCGTTGAGTCGGTGAAAAAAAACGCTCAGGAAGACAGCCGCTTCGAGCGCAAGGTGGCTTCAGACGGTCGGTTTTATTTCGTATTGAAAGCCAGCAACGGCCAGGTGGTGGGTCAAAGCCAGATGTACGCCTCTGAGGATACACGCGATGCTGGCATTGAGTCGGTGAAGCGCAATGCTCCCGACGCCGAGGTGGTGGATGAAACGACCGAAGCCTAGCTGCTGCCGCCGCCCCTGCCCGTTAGCCATCGTGCTGAAGTGCTGGGGCGGCCTGTGCTAGTTTTACCCTGCCTGCAGCATCCCGAAACAGAGATATATCCTCTTAAGGCCTACTCCTCAAAATCCGCCTCTCCGTTTTCTGCTTCGACGGGGACGCTTTTTTACACGCTCAAATTAAAAATGTATATGCAAGTCATAAAACGCTCTGGACGCAAGGAAGACGTGTCGTTCGATAAAATTACGGCGCGTCTGCGTAAGCTCTGCTACGGGTTGGATGCTCGCTACGTCAACATTATCGAGGTGGCCAAGAAAGTCATTTTGGGCTTATACGACGGAGTAACAACCGTTGAGCTGGACAATTTGGCTGCCGAGACAGCGGCTACTATGGCCACCATACACCCCGACTACGCTCTGCTGGCGGCCCGCATTGCCGTCAGCAACCTACATAAAGAAACAGAAAAGAGCTTTCACAAAGTCGTACACAACCTCTACCACTATGTGGACCCCAAAACAGGCGAGCGCGCCAGCCTTATTGGCGATGAGACATTCCGCATCGTCATGAAGCACAAGGACCGGCTCGACTCGGCCATCATCCACGACCGGGATTTCGACTTCGACTACTTCGGCTTTAAGACCTTGGAGCGCTCGTATCTGATGCGCATGAACGGCAAAGTGGTAGAGCGCCCCCAACACTTGTTTATGCGAGTGGCCGTCGGCATTCATGGCGAAGACATTGACGCCGCCATCGAGACTTACCACCTCATGAGCGAGCGCTGGTTTATCCACGCCACGCCGACACTGTTCAACGCCGGCTCGCCCAAGCCGCAGTTATCGTCGTGCTTTTTGCTCTCGATGACGGAAGACAGCATCGAGGGTATCTTTGAAACCCTCAAGCGCTGCGCGCTCATTTCGCAAAGTGCTGGCGGCATTGGCCTAAGCATTCACAACATTCGCGCCACAGGCTCATACATTAAAGGAACGGGCGGCACATCGAACGGCATCATTCCCATGTTGCGCGTCTTCAACGACACGGCCCGCTACGTAGACCAAGGGGGCGGTAAACGCAAGGGCGCTTTTGCTATCTACTTAGAGCCTTGGCATGCCGACATCTTCGAATTTTTAGAACTTAAAAAGAACCACGGCAAGGAAGAGCTGCGCGCCCGCGACTTGTTCTACGCCCTGTGGGTACCCGACTTGTTCATGGAGCGCGTCAAAAACGATGAAGAGTGGTCGCTGTTTTGTCCCAACGAGGCACCAGGGCTGTTTGATGTTTACGGTGCTAAGTTCGAGGCTCTCTATTGCCAGTACGAGCGCGAAGGTCGCCAGCGCCGCACGGTGCGCGCCCGCGAGCTGTGGAACGCTATTCTGGAAAGTCAAATCGAGACCGGAACCCCTTATATTTTGTATAAAGATGCCGCCAATGAGAAGAGCAATCAGAAGAACCTCGGCACCATTCGCTGCTCAAACCTCTGCACCGAGATCATCGAATACACCTCGCCCGACGAGGTGGCCGTGTGCAATTTGGCCTCCATCGCTCTGCCTAAGTTTGTGCGCGACGGCACTTTTGACTTTGAGCGCCTACATGAAGTTACCCGTGTCGTTACGCGCAACCTCAACAAAATTATCGACATTAACCACTACCCCATTCCGCAAGCTGAGCGCTCCAATCGCCGTCACCGGCCCATTGGGATAGGGGTACAGGGGTTGGCCGATACCTTCATTCTGCTAGGGCTGCCCTTTGACAGCGAACAAGCGCGCCGCCTGAATCGCGACATCTTCGAGGCTCTTTACTTCGCCGCCGTTACGGAGAGCTGTAACCTCGCGGAGCAGTACGGTCCTTACGAAACCTTTGCTGGCTCACCCATGAGCCAAGGGCTTTTCCAATTCGATCTTTGGGGCGTTCAGCCCTCCAACCGCTGGGATTGGGAAAGCCTGCGCGAACGCGTCAAACGGGTGGGCGTGCGCAACTCGCTCCTCCTAGCGCCTATGCCTACGGCCTCTACCAGCCAAATCTTGGGCAACAACGAGTGCTTCGAACCCTACACCAGCAACCTCTACACCCGCCGAACGCTGGCTGGAGAGCATATCGTCGTCAACAAACACCTCATGCGCGATTTGGTGCGCTTAGGCTTGTGGGACGAGGAAATGCGCGAGGCCATTATGGCCGCCAACGGCTCCGTGCAAGGCATCGAGGCCATCCCTAAAGAGGTGCGCGACATCTATAAGACGGCCTACGAAATCAGCCAAAAGGTCATTCTCGACATGGCGGCCGAACGCGGTGCTTTCATCTGCCAAAGCCAGAGCCTCAATGTGTTCATGGAGTCGCCCACGTTTGCCAAACTGTCTTCCATGCATTTCTATGCCTGGCAAAAAGGCCTTAAAACCGGCATGTACTACCTGCGCTCGAAGGCAGCAACCGACCCCATTAAGTTTACGCTAAGCGATAAACACCAGCAGAAGTTTGCGCGGCCCACCGATACGCCGCCGATTGCGCACGCCGCTCCTAACGGTATTCAAGGGTCTGTGCCTAAAATGGAAGCCCTGCGCGTAGAAGACCTCTCAGGCAGAGTGTGTAGCTTAGACGATCCCACTTGCACCGCATGCTCGGCGTAAGCCGGGCGTACTTGTCGGTCTATGAATTGAACAGACGCGTGGCCCCGAGGCGATGAGGCGGTATGTCCCTCTACAGAACAGCATAAAATGTCCTGCTGTACCCTTCCTGTTTTCCCACTTCACACCGCTGAGTGCTTCGGGCGCCACTAGTCTGAAAATCCGTTTTGCTCGGCCTCTCTCGAGGTGCCAGCCCAGCCACTCGCTGGCCAGAAGAGGTCGCCGATGCCATTCCTCTTCAAAGAATGCACTGCCGGTACCCTCAACGCTTCTCTACAGCGGGGGTTAGTCTTTCTTCAGGCCCAACCCTGCCTTTTCCGAAATGGCCAACATGCGGTTGATGCTGCGCACACCCTGCTCAATGACCCAATCGGGTAAAGTGATTTCAGGCTGTTCGTATGTCATACACAGGTAGAGCTTTTCCATGGTGTTGCGTTTCATGTGGGGACATTCGTTGCAGGCGCAGTTGTTCTGGGGCGGGGCGGGAATGAACGTTTTGTGGGGGCTAGCCTTTTGCATTTGGTGCAGAATGCCCGGTTCCGTGGCCACTATGTATTCTGTAGCAGAGTCGCTAATGGTAAATTTGAGCAGCCCTGTGGTGCTGCCGATGAAGTCGGCCATTTCCAAGATGTGCGGCTCACACTCGGGGTGGGCGATGAATTTCGCATTAGGATGACGCGCCTTGAGCTTGACGATGCGCTCGTGGCTAAAAATTTCGTGTACCATACACGTGCCGTTCCACAGCACCATGTCGCGGCCGGTCTTTTTAATCAAATAGGCGCCGAGGTTTTTATCGGGAGCGAAGATGATGGGTTGGTCTTTGGGGATGCTCTCGATAATGGCCACGGCGTTGGTGCTCGTGCAGCAGATGTCGGTCAGCGTTTTCATTTCGGCCGAGCAGTTGATGTAGGAGACGACAATGTGGTCGGGATACTTTTCTTTGAAAGGACGAAACAAGTGCGGTGGGCAAGAGTCGGCCAAGGAGCAGCCCGCCTTGAGGTCGGGGAGGAGCACTTTTTTTTGCGGGGAAAGCATTTTGGCGGTTTCGGCCATGAAGTGCACTCCGGCAAAGACGATGATGTCGGCGTTGGTTTGAGCCGCCTTTTGCGACAGGCCGAGCGAGTCGCCGATAAAGTCGGCTACATCCTGGATTTCCGAGTCCTGGTAATAATGGGCCAATATAACGGCATTTTTTTCGCGCTTGAGGCGGTTGATTTCCGCGACGAGGTCGAGTTCGGGGTCTACCTCGAGGTCGAGAAAGCCGTTGCGTTCAAGGTTTTGAATGGCGCGAGCGAGTTCGGTAGTCATGGCACAGTCAAGAGGTTGCATAATATTTACGCAATAAACAAAGATAATAACCCATTGTCAAAACAAGCACTCGAATATTGCGCTTTATTTTCTCGGCGCTTGCATGCGCATTGTTTTTCTGGAGTTGGCCTCTGATCCTTAGACGCGAACATGCTGCTCTACAACGTAACGGTAACGGTGGACCTCGAGGTGCACGACGACTGGCTACAGTGGATGCGCCACAAGCACATCCCGGACGTGTTGGCAACGGGCTTTTTCCGCGGCTATCGGATGAGCCGGCTGCTCGACCACGATCATCCGCAATCGGCTATTTACACCGTGCAATACGAGGTGGAAAACCGAGAATTGCTGCAGCGCTACTGGGCCGAATGTGCACCTCAGCTGCAGCAGGAACACCGGGAGCGCTACGGCGACAAGTGCCTTGCTTTCCGCACGGTGATGGAGGTAGTATCCGAATAGGCGACCGCACTTAATGAGGCTGCTCTTGTTGGCAGAGCGCATCCCAGTACTCGATGGCGCGGCGCGTATGCGGTATGCAAATAGAGCCGCCTACGAGGTTGGCAATGGCAAATACCTCGAAGAGCTCATCGGTGCTGACGCCCAGCGCGCGACACTGCCCTAAATGGTAGCGGATGCAGTCGTCGCAGCGCAATACCGTGGAGGCGACGAGGCCAAGCAGTTCCTTAGTTTTGGCATCCAAGGCGCCGTCTTGATAAGCCTGATGATCGAGGCTCCAAAAGCGCTTGATGACTTTGTTGTCGTGGCGAAGGATGCGCTCATTCATGCGAGCGCGATAGTCGTTGAATTCCTGGACGAGACTCATGTAAAGCGGTTGGAAAAAGGAACGTTGGAGCGGGAAAGTCACGGATGAAGGGCCGAAATTTCGCTTGCGCTTGGGAAGAAAGAGGAGAAATGCTTTAGTGAGCGCTTTCTCGACGTCAGCAAGCGTTTAGCGGACGACGAGTACCGGCACGTGCACGGCGTGACGCACGGCGTCAATGGTGGCCCCGAAGACGAGATCTTTAAGGGTACGGTGCCCGTGAGCACCCATTACCAAAAGGCTAACGGTTCGGCTTCGCACCAATTTGGGCAGCTCCTGGCGGGCCTTGCCAAAGCCGATGAGTACATCGCAGTGGTAGCCTCTTTGGCGCAAGTGTTCGGCGTACTGGTTGAGGATTTTCTGGTCTTCGTGTGTTTCTAAGTCTCGAATTTGGTCGCCCATAACCCAGGCGCCAGCAGTTTCGACGACGTGAAGCAGCAAATAATGAGCGCTTTTACCGCCCAGTTTTAAGGCGTGGCGCAAGGCCTTGACGTCGGCATCGGTGAAATCGAGCGCTACGGCGATGTTCAGATAAGTTCCCTCTTTCGCCTCGCTAATTTCAGAAAAGGCCCCGTGTGGCAGCGCAGCTCGAGTGCGGCGTTGGATGGGCCTCACCCAAGGTTTTACAACAATATAAACCAACATACCCACAACAAAGCATAGCAAGGGTACAACGCCCCAGCGTATCTCAGCGGCGTGTTCTGGCGCCTCCGACAGCCATCGGCTTACCTCTCCGATGACCAACCAGATGTTCAAGGCCACGATAACGGCAGCACTCGTCCAGCCCGCTGCTTTTGTCCAAGGGCCAATGGCAAAATCCCCCATGCGCTGGCGACTGCTGACGTAGTGCAGCAGCGGCACCATGGCAAAACCCAACTGCATGCTCAGGATGACCTGGCTGAGCACCAATAGATTGCCCGTAATGGCTTCTCCTAAAACGGAAACGGCAATAATGGCCGGCACAACGGCCAATAGGCGAGTGAGCAAACGGCGCAGCCAAGGCGCAATGCGCAGATACAAATAGCCTTCCATCACAATTTGGCCCGCTAACGTACCGGTAACGGTGCTGCTTTGCCCAGCAGCAATGAGGGCTACAGCGAACAATACTGGCGCATAACTTTTGCCCAATAGCGGTTCCAGCAATTGGTAGGCATCCTGAATCTCCGACACCCCCGAATAGCCGTTTTTGTGAAAAACCGCTGCTGCCAGAATGAGAATAGCGGCATTGACAAACAGAGCTAGATTGAGGGCAATGGCCGAGTCCACGATGTTGTAGCGAATGGCTCGGCGGATGCTTTTTGGCTCGCTGCTGTCAATCTTTCGCGTCTGTACTAGTGCCGAATGTAAATACAAGTTGTGGGGCATCACAGTAGCCCCAATAATGCCGATGGCGATAAACAGCGCCTCGCTGTTGGGAATAGAAGGCACTAGCCCGGCCGCCATCTCGCTGGCTACGGGTTTTGCCAAAACCATTTCGATAGCAAACGCCCCACCAATAACGCTTATTAGGGCCAAAATAAAAGCCTCTAACTTGCGAATGCCCAACCGCATGAGCAACAACAGCACAAACGCATCCAGTACACTGAGGGCTACTCCCCATACCAATGGCCAACCGAAGAGCAGCTGCAACCCAATGGCCATGCCCAATACTTCGGCTAAGTCCGTAGCAGCAATGGCAATCTCAGCTAGTAAGTAATTGAACAAATTGACCCAGCGCGGGTACAGCTCGCGCGAGGCTTGCGCCAAATCGCGCCCAGCCACCACACCTAAACGAGCACTTAAGCTTTGCATAAGCAATGCAATTAAGTTCGACATGACCAAAACCCACAACAGAGCATAACCGAAGCGACTGCCTCCGGCCAAGTCAGTAGCCCAGTTGCCGGGGTCCATGTACCCTACGCTCACCAAGTAGGCCGGGCCGATGAAAGCCATAATCCGGCGAAACAACCCGCCTTTTACGTTGGTCTCTACCGTGCCGTGTACTTCCGAAAGCGAACGATTTGCGGGTGGTCGGTTCATGGTTCTTCTAGCGTTGAACGTTTAGGCATTTATAGGCTCTACCAACAGACTGCG
Organism: uncultured Saprospiraceae bacterium; assembly: GCA_937934275.1. GTDB lineage: Bacteria > Bacteroidota > Bacteroidia > Chitinophagales > Saprospiraceae > M3007. The sequence goes on from CALHAM010000071.1 coordinate 33,609, forward strand.
CGCCACCTTGTTGCTCAGCATCAAATCTTGCCTCGAAGTCAACAGGCGCACATGAAGCGAACCGTCGTACTCGATGCGCTCGAGCACTGCCATGGAGGTACCTAAGCCAATACCTAAGCGGTCTAAATACTGCAGAAAGGCCGCGCTGTGGTCGTCTACACCTACAACGGCTACTTGTTCACCCACCGATATGCTGCTGAGCGAGTGCTGCCGGCGTTCGGGCCATTCGCCCTGCGCGTTGGGTATGGGGTCGCCGTGCGGATCAAAGCGCGGATAACCCAAAAAGGCATCCAGGCGCTCAATCAACTCAGCGTGTTGCACGTGCTCCAACTGCTCCGCCATGTCGTGTACTTCGTCCCATGCAAAGCCCAGCTTCTCCGTCAAGAACACCTCCCACAACCGATGCCGACGCACAAGAGCTGTGGCTATGCGCACACCCTCCTCCGTCAGCTGTGCGCCATAGTACCTCTCGTAGGTGGTCAACTGCTTTTCCGATAGGCGGCGCAGCATGTCGGTAACCGAGGGCGCAGTGGTTTGTAGGGCCGAAGCCAGTGCACCCGTCGTTATTGGGCCGTTTTCTTTCTGAGCCAGCTTTAAAATGGCTTTCAGGTAGTTCTCTTCCGCCGAAGAATACATGATGGAGTGGTCTTAAATTCTAGGTCTTTGGCAAAGGTATCTTTTCTTTAAGTCGCCTTAAAAATGTTTTTAGGTCTGTAAAAGTTCAGGCTTGCCCTTGTTCATCTCTTTGCTGGGCCATGCGCTGCTCTTGTGCTCGTCTTGGGTATTGGCCCTCTTTCCTTCCCTAGGTCATTTTAGGGCCATGGCCCCACGCGCTTCAACGGCATGCGTCAAAGCCTTTGGAAGGGTTGAGATGCTCCTTAGCGAGCGATAAGTTGTTTTTGGAGTTGCGTTTGTTGCCGTGGTCAGGGCCTACTTTTCTCCGTCCTGAGCCGCTCTGCGCTCGCAGGCTTCTGCGCGGGTGTGGTCTCCGAGGGCGCGGTAGGCCACGGCCAAATTGCGCCAGGCTGTGGCGTTGGTAGGGTCGCGCTGGGTAACTTGCTCGAACCATTGGACGGCTTTTTCATTATTGCCCAAGAGTCCATAGGCCGTACCTAGGTCGAGCAGCACATCGGGTTGTTGATTGCCGTATTCGATGGCTTTTTCTAACAGTTGTGTGCAGCGTTCGAGGTTGTTGTTTTGCCGCCCTTCGAGGCGCCCCCAGGTAGCATAGGTGCGGGCTAAATTGATGCGAAGGATGCCGTAATTAGGCGCTAAGCGCAGGGCCTCCTCATAGTGTTGGATGGCCTCGTCGTAGCGCTTTCGAGTTGCAGCCACATTACCCAGGTTGAGGAGCGAGACTGGGTTTGGCCGAATGGCGAGCGCCGTTTGGCTGTGCTGTTCGATTTCCTTGAGGATAGCCTCCTGTTCGGCTTCGGGCAAGCTATCTTGGGCCGTCAGGTACTGATACAGTTCGCTGCCTACGCCGTTGTTGAGCCGCACGCTGGCCGGAGCTTTGGCAACGTCGGTGCGAAACAGGGTAAGGTTGTCGCTCCAGTCGGCATTGCGCCGAAGCGTCTGCTTGCTCATCAACCAAGCGATTAAGGCGAACAGTACTACAGCCGGCAGTAATCTTTTAACCGTTGGCAGAGGCCCTTCATCCGTCAAACTGACCCCGAAGAGCCGCCACAGCGCCCAGGCAACCCCTAAGCAAAACCACAGGGAGGGCGTGTAGAGCAACCGCTCCCCCAGCAACGTGCCGATGACGACGAGCAATTGGCTGTACAGCACCATGCTGCTCAGAAAAGCTGCTAGTGCAAAAGCCCAAGCGCGCCTGCTCAGCAGGCCCCACACCGCCAACGCCAACAAACCGCCGTAGACCAGCAAACCGGCAATGGCCTCGGCCGAAGCCCAACTTACCACCGACAAATGGCGATACGAATAGTCGCTCAGCAGCGGCTCTGGGAATACAAGCAAGCGCAAGTATCGCCACAACACAGCAAAAGCAGTGGCCGTGTGCTCAGCCCAACCCGAAGCCTCCACGATGGGGTTGTCCATGGGGCTAATGCTAAAATGGCTATCAACACGGCCCAACACGGTGGCGCGCAGAGCCAGAAAAACCAGTACTGGCCCCAGCAAAGGCAGCGAGGCAACGGCGCTTTGGCGCGCGCTTTTGCCCCAAAAGCACCACGCCGCCAATGGGAAGATGCCCCAAAAGACCACGGCGCTCTCTTTCGATAGTAGAGCCAGCAGATAGCTGCCCAGCGCCAAGGCATGCCAACGCATCGAAGGGTGTTCCAGTGCGCGCACCCAAGCGTACAACGCACCCAGGCAAAAAAAGAGGCACAAAATCTCATCGCGGCTCTTGATGTTGGCCACGGCCTCCGTGTGTATAGGGTGAACGGCAAAAAGCAACACCGCAGCCGCTGGCCACAACACCGAATAGCCGCGCAACAGCCGCCGCAAGGCGGCAAAAGCCAGCGCCGCCGTCAAGGCATACCATAGGGCGTTCATCAAGTGCCCCAACCTTGGCGTTTCAGGCGCAATACTCCATTCTATGGCGAAAGTAATGAGCGAAAGCGGCCGATACAACAAGGCCGAAGCCGTGGCGCCTTCTGTGCCCGCGCGGTAGTGCTGGAAAAGTAAGTCCGGAATGGCCGATAGCCCGCGTCGGACCAAGTCGTTCTTGGTGATGGCGAGCGGGTCGTCTAAGACGTAGCCATGGCCCAAGGTATTGACATAAAGGCTGAAAGCCAAAACAGCCAAAGCTGGGCCTGCCCAGTTCCATGGGCTGCGCTTGCGAGTAGGCTCTAAAGATCGGGGTGCCGAAGGTTGCTTTCGTTTTGCCATGAGTGCAAGCGTCAGATTTTTGGGCAAAACTACCTTAGCCCAGCCAATTTTCCCGACCGGCTTGATACGCCCTGTACACCAGTTTTTTGCCGCAAGGGTATGCCCATAAAGGTCTACTTTTGCCGACTAAAATGGTTTTTTCACCAAAAATTACCTCTATGCGCATCACTTTCTATTTTGCAATGGTGGTTGCCTCGTCTTTTTTGCTCGCTTTTTGTGCGAGAAAATCCTCCCAAAGCCCAACGTCATCTGTATCCGTGGAGGAGGCCTATGCCCTGACGCAAAGAGGCGTTCTCCTCATAGACGTCCGCGAGCCAGACGAAGTGGCTGAGTTGGCCTATCAAGTCAAAAACTACCGCAACGTCCCGCTAAGCCAGCTGCCAGACCGCCTACAGGATATCCCTCGCGACCAGCAGGTCATCTTGGCTTGTCGTTCGGGCAATCGCAGCCGCCGGGCATACGAGATGTTGGTGGCGCAAGGGTATCGGAATCTGACAAATATGGAAGGCGGCATGCTCGCTTGGGAAGCGCGCAACTTTCCAGTAGTTCGCAAGCCCTAATCTCTATCGGCTCTTTGAGCCTTCTACACTGTTGTTGTATGAAACTTCAAGTCGTACTCGTGGGGGCTGTGGTCATCCTCGCTTTTGCCAACAGCGGTTGTCGCCGCTCGCCCAACCCAGCGCCCGCGGAGGAGCGCAGCACCCTTGCCGATACCACACAAGAGCGACGAGTAATCTTGTTTTTCGGCAACAGCCTGACAGCGGCCTACGGCCTATCGCCTCAGGAGGGCTTTGTGGCACTCATCCAACAGAAAATAGATAGCTTAGGCCTGCCATACGTATGCATCAACGCCGGCAACAGCGGCGAGACCACTGCCGGCGGGCGCAGCCGCGTAGCTTGGGTGCTCAACCAACCCGTGAGCATCTTCGTGCTCGAACTGGGCGGCAACGACGCCTTGCGCGGGCTGCCCCTCGATGCCTCGCGCGAAAATCTGCAGGCCATTATTGACCAAGTGCGCGCCAAATATCCCGCTTGTCGCATCGTTATTGCAGGCATGCTGGCGCCGCCAAACCTCGGGCCAGCCTATACAGAAATGTTCGCTCAGATGTATCGAGACTTAGCCGCGGCCAATCAAGCCACCCTCATCCCCTTCCTGTTGGAGGGCGTTGGCGGTGAGCCGGAGTTCAACCTGCCCGACGGCATCCACCCCAATGCCGCAGGGCATCGCATCGTCAGCGAAAACGTCTGGAAAGTCCTCTACCCGTTGTTGCAAGAGGCCCTGTAACCGCACGCTCTTTTACTCGCTCAAATCAGCCCTGCCTCATGACTAACCAGCAAGTGCTCGACTCCGTCAAAAAACGCCTCCGCCAGGGCGAAGTGGAGGCTGCTTACGATGCTTTGGAGCAATGGTTGGCAACATTGCCCGAATACGCCGAACTGGCTCGCATTGTTCGCATCAATCAGGCCGAGCTGTACCAAGTGAAAGCGGAGGTGCTCAAGGGCACTTTATCGAGTGAGGAAGCTCGTCGCGCCTACAACCAGCTGACAGACAAAGCCCTGCAAATCATCGGCTTGATTGAAGCCGGCCGGACAGCGCTAAGTACCCAGCCCACGGTTACCTATTCGCGGGTGTGGCGCTACTATCTCGTGGGCGGCTTAGCAGCGCTTTTGGTCGCGGCCGTAGGCATCTGGATTTACCTGCAGGCCGCCGAAGATTGTCCGCGCTTCAGCGATGCCGCTCGTGTGCGTGTGCTTATCCTGCCTTTTATGGGGGCCAGTCGAGAATACGACCCAGCCATAGACATCATGGACGAACTCAACGACTGGATCGAGCGCAGCCCCCAGCTGCGAACGGAGGCTATTGCCGCCGTCCATCGGCGTTTCGACATCGAAAACCACTACCCCAACTCGGCGGAAGCCGCTGAATTAGCCCGAAAGTGTGGCGTGCAAATGCTCGTATGGGGCAAAGTGCGCAAACGAGCCGATGGCTCTCCCGCTTTAGATGTGCGTTATCGCCTGATAGATACGCGACAAAGCCCGGCCAGCCTTGATTCCACCCTGTCGCGCCTGCTGGCTGCCACCGAAGAAGCAGCCCTGACCAGCACCCCGCCCACCATCGCGCGTATGCTCTACATCGCCTTGTCCAATTTCCGCAGGGTTCCCGTGTTAGCAGCCGCACTTCAGGCACTCGAAGCAGACCTCGCGGCATTGACCACTACCGACAAACAAACCCAAACGCCCATCGATACCACAAGCACCTTCTTATTGGCCGACCACTACATTCAAACTAACCAGCTGCAAAAGGCCATTGCCGAGTACGACAAGGTGCTCGAATACTACCCCGACAACCCCACGGCTCGCCTCAAACGCGGCGCCCTCCTCTTGCATACGGAGCGCTACGAAGCAGCCGCCCGCGACCTGGAGGCAGTGTCGCTGCAGGATACCGCCCTGTTGCCCGCCCTGCGCCAAGCCCGCATCGAAGCCTTCCTCAAAAGCAGCCAACCCGAAAAGGCCAGAAAAGAACTGGAGCAAGCCCAACAAGAGGGTACTCTGCCCGCCGAACAACTAGAGGGCAAAAAACGCGAACTGCTCGATACCATTGCCGCCTTAGAAGTGCAGCGCAATCAACTGGAGCGCAAGGCCGCCCACACGAAAGACCCTAAAGTTCGCATTGGCGCCGCCCGGATCAACTTAGCCTTAGGCCATACGGACCGCGCTGCCCAGCAAGCGGCCGAAATCCTGCGTCAAAATCCGCGCAACGCCGAGGCCGTTGCCATCGCCGTAGAGGCCCAAATCCAAAAGGGCGATACTGCCCGAGCCGTTCAAATCATCGAGCAAGCTGTCCGAAAAGGCGCCACAACCAAAGACATACGCCCCGAACTGCGCTTACAGCCGCGCGTGGATACTGCCACTCGACGCCTGCGCCAACGTTAACGGACACCAACTCGTCGGTTCGGTGTCTTTTACAGCGAAGCAAACGGCGTTTGGCCTGAAACAAAAAAGACCATACGCGGTAAGTTTTTCTACTTTTGCTCAACCGCTTCGGCATTCGCTCAGCTCTTTTTAGATCACAAACTCAAACTGTCTGTGTTATGCTCAAACGTCTCCTTTTGATTGCCGCAGTCGCCATCGTGTCGGCCGGCATTTACTCCTGTGTGCGCGACAAGGGCGCTGAGGAGTTGCTCCCCACTGTATCCGAAGACGTCAAGGCGAAAATCGCCCGCTTAGGCTTTAGCCCAAAGGATGCCTACGCTCATGAGGATGGCTATATCGTAGAGGGCGATATCTTCTTGCGCAAGCAGGATTTGGAAGCCGACCTAAGCTTTAGCCCAAACCTGATTATCGCCCAAGAAGAGCAGTACCGCACCTTCAACTTAGTAACGGGCCTGCCGCGCACCATCACCATCAGCACGTCGGGTTCCATCACCACCAACATCAGCAACGCCATCAATGCAGCAATTAGCCGCTACAATGCCGAGAACCTGCTGTTGACGTTCCAACGCGTCTCCAGCGGCGGCGACATCGTCATCCGCATTGTCAACGGTGGCTCCTTTATCGCTTCGGCGGGCTTTCCGAGTGGCGGCAATCCGTATCCGGAGATTCAGTTTAACCGCCAATACCGCAACTGGAACGTCAACACGCTGGCGACGGTCTTTGCCCATGAAATCGGCCATTGCATTGGCTTTCGCCACACTGACTACATGAACCGCTCCTACAGCTGCGGCTCGGGCGGCAACGAAGGTCAGGAAACTACCGGTGTAGGTGCAGTACACATTCCGGGTACGCCCACTGGCCCCGATGCCGGCTCCTGGATGTTGGCTTGCATCGGCAACGGCGTTGACCGACCGTTCAACACCAACGATCGTACAGCGCTCAATTACCTCTATTAGTTGTCTTCAACGCTGAAGCGGAACTCAGCGGGGCAATCGGACGAACTTCGGTTGCCCCGCCCGTTTTTAGGGCCTCACCGTCAGAAAGCCGCGGGCAATAACGCCAGAGTCTCCAACGAAGGCCCAGGCATAAGTGCCGGCCGGCATCGGCGGCAGCGACCAGGCAGTGTAGGTGTCTTCAAGGAGTTTTGCCGCGATGAGGCGCCCAAGAGCATCGTATAATTGCCACTGGGCGGGCAAGTGGTCGCTCGCCACCAAAAGGGCAAGCGTTTGAGCCGCACGGGCCGGGTTGGGGTACACCATGCCTTCAGAAGGGCTGGCGTAATACACATGCACGGGCGGTGTTGTGGGTGAGGCTCCGTTGCTCATGCGAAGGCGACAGCGGTAGGTGTTAGTGCCGTTAGCCACCTCTCGATCTTCGGCGTTCATTTGCAAGGCGTAGGGCACTTCCCGATGCAAGAGTTGCCAGCTATCGCCGCGCCATTTTTCCCAAAAAACCTCTTCTGCTCCGTACAAAGAGCCGAGGTAGAGCTGCAAAGTAACCTTTGGGTGCTTTTCGTCGAGCAGGGCGATGAGAGCATTCAGGTAGCAGCCGGCACCCTGCTCGGCAATTGCTGGAGCCGGTGAGGGCAGCGTCTCGACGGCGTCGAGCAGAGCGGAGACGGCAAAATGACTTTGCGGAAAAAGGGTGTGGTGCAAAACTAAGCTCGTATCGGTGATGAGCAACGGCAGAGGGGCTAAGTAGTGTGCGTCAAGCCCCCAAAGGCGGTAATAGGCTTTGGGATGCACGGCATTCCAGCGCAACAGGGCAGAGTCGGGGCAATACACCTCTACCGACAGGCGCATAGGTGGAGCAATGAGAAAGGTGTCGGAGGGCCACAGGTCATCTCCAACCCTCATACGCACCTGTGCAGCGGTAGTAGTGGTCGGTAAAGACCACCAGTATCCTCCTTGGCTCAAGAGGATATCGGCCTTCAAAGTAACCCACGGGCCATCGGGCAGTGCTCGCCATTGGAGCGCGCCGCGGGTGCTGTCGAGGTACGTGTGTTCCCACTGCAAGTATAGAGGCTCGCCGCTAAAAGTTCGCTCGTTGGCTGCGGGGCTTTTCCATTGTAGGCGTCCGGCCGTTTCGATACATACGGCCGCAGCAAAGGTTTGTTCGTCGGTAGCTAGAGTATTGGCCGATACGCGCAGCGTATACGCTCCGGGTACGGGTGCGTATACATCCACAACTTCGGTGTTGTTGAGCGTATCTATGCCGCGCCGAGGAGGTAGCGACAAAGAGTCGGCATGCGCCACTGGGGAGAGCACCCACGGATACCAGACTTGCCCATCGGGAGCGACGAGGGTCAAGTCTAAATTGTTGACAAGAGCCTTAGGAGCCAGCGGGATAGCCGGCGGGTCGCTCCAGCACAGCACTGCGCGCAAGCGATGAGTGCCGGACGGCACCTCGAAGGTATACTCGGTGCTTTGACCCCGCGCCACAGCGCTGCGCCAGATCGGATGTTGCTGGGCTACCTCGATAGCCATGCGTACATTGAGGTTTCCGTATCCACTTCGGTAGCTCGGGCCAGGAGTTTCCAGTTCGTCGCAGGCGGCCAGCAGCACGGCGCGCAGCAGGTCAGAGGTAGGGCGCATTTGGCGTTGCTCTATGAGGCACTGGCGCACTAAGGCGGCAGCGCCCGACACTAAGGCAGCAGCATCGGAAGTTCCGTTGGGGCCGTAAGCCACCAGGTCGGGTTTCAGTCGGCCATCGTAGGCAGGCCCTGCTGAGCTGAGGCTATCCAACTGTCCCCGCTGATTTAGACCGCCCACCAGCAGGACGTTTTTCGCCATCTTGTAAGAGCCGGTTAGGTTGGCCCATGCTCGAATGCCCGCATAACTGCCCACGGTAGGCGTCATTTGGCCTCCGTTGCCCGCCGAAAACACGTGCAGCAGCTCCGGATGCCGCGCGCTGGCCACATCGTAGGCCAGCGCCCCCGGGCTGTAGTAGTTCTCGATGTTCGACCCATAGGAGTGGTTCTGTATGCTCACCTGCCAAGCGGCGTAGTCTTCATCGGCATCGGGCAACAGGCCGATGAAGGAGGACGACAACACCTGAGCACCGCGCGCCACACCGCGCGCCTGAGGACCCGACGTGCCGGCACCAGCGATAAGGGTTGCCATCTGGGTGGCGTGCTCCGTGGTTTGCGGTGCCGAGCGCCCACTCAGCAGCACGCGCCCGCGCAAGTCCACGTCGGTGGAGTCGAAGCGCCACTCTTTGACCGACACTACTGCGCCGCGCCCATCCACGTCAGGGTGTTGCCGATGCACCGCGTAGATGTGGTTGAGCGAGAGGCTATGGCCCGGAACCGGTCGCTCGGCCTCTGCAGTGGTGTAGCCGACATCGGCCACCAACACTTCGGGCAGGGTGGCTACGCGCTGCCAGAAAACCTCCGGCGGGCAATGCAGCACTACCACTCCAGCCGGTGAGTATCTACTCAGGATGCGCACGTGTGGCGCCACTTCTGGCAGCCGACGTTCAAAGGCGCCCACATCGCTTACTGCAAGCGCAAAGTACTCGCGCCTTTCGCCAGCCTGAAGCCCAGGAGTGCATCTAAGGGCTACAGAGGAAGGCCATTGGCCGTAAGCGAGCACTGCCCAACCCCAAAGCCAAAGGACCGTCCGTACCTTCATCGCTCCTCTTTTTCCCATTTCTAAGGGCATTTTTTTTCGAGCAAATACACGAAGTTTTCCCATATCCTAATCCTCTGCAGCCCCATGACCGCGAAAATCGCACATAGGGTTGCCCTATCCTCTGAATTGCCGACCTTTGCACCCGAACATGGTGGACATATTCATACGCCTTCACCGAGAGGGCTTTGCTATCCTGACCGCAGTTGGTCTGTTCCTATTGGTGCTGAACATCGCCCTGCGCATTTATGGGTCGGCCTATTTTTGGCCGATACTGCTGTTGTCTTTGCTCGTTTACGGCTTGTTCGTCCAGTTCTTTCGCAACCCTATGCGCCCTATTGAAAAGGCCGACAATCGACTGGTGTATGCGCCGGCGGATGGCCGCATCTGCGCTGTCGAAGAGGTGGTAGAGCCGGAATATTTCGGCGAGAAGCGCCTACAGATTTCCATCTTTATGTCGCCGCTTAATGTCCATGTCAATAGGAACCCCGTAGGCGGGGTCGTGCGCTATTTTCGCTATCACCCCGGCAAATACTTGGTGGCTTGGCACCCCAAAAGCAGCCGAGAAAACGAGCACACCACCGTGGTTTACGATACTGGCGAGCATCAGATTCTAATGCGCCAAATAGCCGGTTTCTTAGCCCGGCGCATCCGGTGGTATGTAGCCGAAGGCCAAACCGTAAGGCAGGGCGAAGACATGGGCTTCATCAAGTTCGGCTCGCGCGTAGACCTCTTCCTGCCGCTCAATGCTGCTCTGAACGTTAAGATGGACCAAGTGGTGCGCGGCAACTGCGACATCATTGCTCATTTACCTGAAGAATAAACGGCTGAGATATTGCTCACAACATGACCGATCAAGAACTCATTCGACGCGAAGCGCTGCAGAAGCTGCGCGAATTAGGCATTGACCCTTATCCGGCTGAAGCCTTCGACGTTACGGCTTTTGCCGCCGACATCGCCGCCAACTATCGGGAGGAAGTGCTGGAGGACGGCACCAAAAACCGCCTCAACTACCAAGACGTCTGCCTGGCAGGGCGCATCATGGCCGTGCGCGAGGCCGGCAAGGCCCTATTCATGAACCTGCAAGACAGCAGCGGGCGCATCCAACTCTACGTGCGCCGCGACGAGTTTGTGTACGGCGACGACGCCACCTTCTTCGACGTGGTCATCAAAAAACTCCTCGACTTAGGCGATTACATCGGCGTTCGCGGCTTTGCTTTCAAAACCCGAACTGGCGAGGTAACGGTGCACGTGCGGCACCTCAAACTGCTCTCCAAAAGCTTGCGCCCGCTGCCCGTCGTCAAGCGCGACGCCGAAGGCCACATCTACGACGCCTTTACCGACCCAGAGCTGCGCCACCGCATGCGCTACGTCGACCTAACCGTCAACCCCGAATACCGCCAAATCTTCATCAAGCGCAGCAAGATGATCCGAACCATGCGCGCCTACTTAGATGAGCTGGGCCTGCTCGAAGTCGAAACCCCCATTCTTCAGCCCGTCTACGGCGGCGCTCTGGCCAGGCCCTTCATCACCCATCACCACGCGCTGGACATGCCCCTCTACCTGCGCATCTCCAACGAGCTGTACCTCAAGCGCCTTATCGTCGCCGGCTTCGACGGCGTCTATGAGTTCGCCAAAGTCTTCCGAAACGAGGGCATCGACCGCACGCACAACCCCGAATTCACCCTCATGGAGTTCTACGTCGCCTACAAAGACTACCACTGGCTCATGGGCGTTACCGAGCAAATGCTCGAGCGCGTCGCCCGCGCCCTGAGCGATGACGGCGGCCCCATCATCCCCTACGGCGAACATCAACTCAACTTCGCCGGCCCGTACACCCGCTTCACCATGGCCGAAGCCATCCAAAAATACACAGGCCTCGACATCGAAACCGCCTCCGAGCGCCACCTGCGCGCCTATTGCGACCAGCACAACATCGAAACCGACCCCAGCATGGGCACCGCCCAACTGCTCGACGAAATCTTCAGCGAAAAGGTCGAAAAACACCTCATCCAGCCCACCTTCATCCTCGACTATCCCCTCGAAATGTCGCCCCTGACCAAAAAACACCGCAGCAAACCCGGATTGGTCGAGCGCTTCGAACTCTACATCAACGGCAAAGAAGTGGCCAACGCCTACTCCGAGCTCAACGACCCCTTAGACCAGCGCCAGCGCTTCGAAGAACAGCGCCGCTGGGCCGAACGCGGCGACGAAGAGGCCATGGCCACCGATGAAGACTTCCTCCGCGCCCTCGAATACGGAATGCCGCCTACCGCCGGCATCGGCTTCGGCATCGACCGCTTAGCCATGCTCTTTACCGGCCAAACCACCATCCAGGAGGTGCTTTTCTTCCCGCAAATGCGCCCCGAAGGACAGCGCAAAGACGCCCCCGCCGCTTTTGAGTGAAAAGTGAAAAGCGTTCGGCGGCAGGGAAAAGCCCGTCAGGGCTGGCGCCGTTGGTAATATATCGTGTCCCACATACCTTTAAAGCCCGTCAGGGCTGGCGCCGTTTGTAGAAATGGCGACATGAATGCATATAAAAGCCCGTTAGGGCTGGCTCCGTTTGTAGAAATGGCGTCCCAAAAACAAATAGAAGCCCGTCAGGGCTGGCGGCGTTTGTAGAAATGGCGTCATGAATACATAGAGAAGCCCGTTAGGGCTGGCGCCGTTTGTGGCGCATTGGCGCGCCTTAAAAAGCCAATCGGTCTGGCTTGAAAAAAAATTTTCAGGAAAAAACAGACATTTTTTAGGTTTTTCGCTCAACAAACCAGGCGATTTCTCTTTAAAGAGAAAGTCTTAAAACGTCTTATTATCAATGTTTTGTGAGAGAAGTTTGCCCGTATCTATGGTTTTGAAGCCAAAAACAAACGCTTTTTTTTGTTCTTTACTATCGGAAGTTACCCTTGCACTTTTGTATCGTCAATGAAAGAGAACGGAGGACGAAAGACGAGAAGCGGTTTTCATTGACCCACGGATTAGCGACTTTTCATGAGATTATACGGGAAACCGCCGCGGTGCAAACGAGCGCCGCGGTTTTTTTTGTGCCTGCTTAGGAGGCACTCATGCGGCGTACGCGCACCAGCCACAAGAGCGCCATGCTCAGTAGGAAAAGGCCGCTCAATACCAGCACGCTGGCGCGCATGCCGCCGAACAGCTGGGCGACCAACCCGAAGACCAGTGTGCCAAAAACCGTAGACACCTTGTCCATGACGTCGTAGAAGCTAAAGAACGACGTCGTTTCGGCAGTCTCTTCCGGCAAAAATTTGGCGTAAGTGCTCCGCGAAAGCGCTTGCGTGCCGCCCATCACCAGCCCGATAGCTCCGCCCAATAGGAAGACTTGCGCCTCCGTCTGCACATCGTAGCCGAGTAGGCAAATGCCCGTCCAGACGACCAGCATGGTGAGCAGCGAAGCCCGATTGCCCTTCCAGGCCGACAGTCTAGAGGACAGGTAAGCGCCCACAATAGCCACCAATTGCAAGAGCAGCACCAGCACGATGAGGCGCGACTTTTCCATGCGCATTTCCTTGTCGGCAAAGCTGGAGGCCAAAAAGAGAATGGCCTGCACGCCAGCATTGTAGCAGAAGAAACTGACCAAAAAGCGCATGGTGTTGCCGCTTTGGCGCAGGACGCCGAATGCTTTTCGGATTTCCTCGTAGCCTTTCTTGAGCACACCTGCCGGCAAGGCGCCGGGGCGGTCGGGCGGTAGCCGCCGAAAGGGAATTTGGGCAAAGCCCAACCACCACACCCCCACGCTCACAAACGCCCAGCGGATGGCCGACGCCTCAGAAGAGAAGCCCAGCGCCTCATGTTGCAGGATCATGGCCAAGTTGGCCAACAGCAGCAGCACGCTGCCTGCAAACCCAAAGATGAAGCCGCGAGCGCTGACGGCGTCGTAACGGTCCTCTGTGGCGATGTCGGGCAAATAGGCGTTGTAGAACACAATGCCTCCGGCAAAACCTATGGTGGCCAGGACAAAGCACACCACGCCTACCCACAAGCTAGCCGGGCTGATAAAGAAAAACAGGCTCATGCACGCCAGCGAACCCAACAGGGTGAACGAGCGCATGAAGCGCATCTTACGCCCGCCGTAGTCGGCAATGCCCGAAAGCAGGGGCGACAGCGCGGCGATGATCAAATAGGCCAGCGAGATGCACCAGGCCATGAGCGACTCGTCGCGGATGCTCGCCCCGCCGATGTTTACGCGGTCGGGCGCTATGGCCAAGAAGTAGGGCGGGAAAATGGCCACCGTGATGACCAGGGCGTAGGCGCTGTTGGCCCAGTCGAAAAATGCCCAGCCGTTGATGAGGCGGCGGTCGTTTTTGGCAAATGCGGGAGAAGACTGGTGGTCAGACATGTGTCGGTTCGTCTTGTCTTGTGGTGAGTGGGGGCGGCGCTTGGCGAACCTCCTATCCTAAGTATCCAGGGAGCGGGAACTACAGCAAAGCCTTCTATTACAACCACCCTTTGTTGCTTTTACGCCGGCGCGTGCTGCTGCCGCCCGCTCCCAGCACGCCCAGCAGGCCGCGCGTCAGCTCGCGCACGATGGTATTGCCTATCTGGCGCGTGGTGGGGCTGTCGAGTACCTGTTCAAAAACGCTCTTCTCTTGCCGGGCCGAACGCGGCGGCGTGGCAGCACCCTTTTGTGGCGTTCGCTCTTGTACTTCCTGTATTTTTTCCGACAGAATTTCGTAGGCGCTCCGGCGGTCAATATGTTGGTTGTATTTGCGCGCGAGTTTCGACTGAGCCACCATTTGGTCAATTTCCGCCGGCGTCAGCACGTCCATCCGCGTTTCGGGAGGTCGCACCAGCACATGGACTAAGGGCGTCGGGATGCCCTTTTCGTTCAGGGCGCTCACCAGCGCTTCGCCAATACCCAGGTGGGTCAGCACGTCTTCGGTCTTGTACCACTGCGTGATGGGGTAGTTCTGCGCGGCTAACTTGATGGCCTTTCGGTCTTTGGCCGTGAAAGCGCGCAGCGCGTGCTGCACCTTGAGGCCTAATTGGGCCAGGATGCTTTCCGGGATGTCCACCGGGTTTTGAGTAATAAAGAAAACGCCGATGCCCTTAGAGCGGATGAGTTTGATAATGGCCTCCATTTGCTGCATCAGCGCTGGCGTGGCTTCCTGAAAGACCAAGTGCGCCTCATCGATGAAAATGCACAGCTTGGGTTGGTCGAGGTCGCCCTCTTCGGGGAAGGTGGCGTAAATTTCGGCCAGCATTTGCAGCATAAAAGTGCTGAACAGCTTGGGTCGGTCTTGGATGTCGGTCAGGCGAACGATGTGCATCACACCGCGGCCGTTTTCGTCGGTGCGGCAGAGGTCTTGGACGTCAAACGACAGCTCGCCGAAGAAGCGGTCGGCGCCCTGCTGTTCCAGTTCGATGACCTTGCGCAGGATGGTAGCGGCGCTTGCGGCGCTGAACTGCCCATACTCGGCTTCGATGTCGGCTTTGCCCTCGTTGCCTAAGTACTGCAGTACTTTTTTGAAGTCCTTCAGGTCGAGCAAGGGTAGCCCGTGGTCGTCGCAGAATTTGAAAATGACGGCTACCACGCCGCCCTGAGTGTCGTTGAGGCCCAGGATGCGGCTGAAGAGCACGGGGCCGAACTCGCTGACCGTAGCGCGCAGGCGGGCGCCCTTTTCTTCGGAGAGGGTGAGGAACTCCACGGTGTTGCGCGCAGGCTTCCATTCAACGCCGATTTTGGCGGCGCGCTCCACAATTTTCGGGTTTTCAGCGCCGGGCATGGCCACGCCCGACAGGTCGCCCTTGATGTCCATCAGTAGGGTAGGGACTCCGTGGGCAGCCAACTGTTCCGCAATCACTTGCAGGGTTTTCGTCTTGCCGGTACCCGTGGCGCCGGCGATGAGGCCGTGGCGGTTCATGGTGCGCAAAGGAATTTTCACCTGAAGCCCTGGAATGGCTTCGCCGTCGAGCATAGCGCCGCCCAGCACAAACGATGGGCCGCTGAAGGTGTACCCTTTGGTTATTTCGGCGCTAAAGGCTTCTGTTTTCTGCATAAAAAAGCGTCAATCTTTAAACTGGTTAAGCCAGTCGGCAATAATCTTAGCGTCGGCATTGGTAAAGGTGGGAATGGGCTGCATCGGCGGATAATCGGGCCAGTTTCCCGGCTGTGGTTTGCGCACCAGCGTCGCCAGTTGTTTGGGCGTGTAGCGGCGCCGAGCCATCTCCCGCCAGCTAGGGCCAATAAGTCGCACCTCAGGGGCGTGGCAAGTGCTGCAGGCGTATTTTCCCATGATTCGCCTGACCTCAGCGGGCATCCCCTGGGCGCGAGCAGTGCCTAAGAAGAAGCACAGATGAAAGTAAAAGAACAATACCACTGGTTTCACGTCGGCAAAAGTAAGTCCTCTCGCTCAACTGTTGATGGGGTAAGCCCTCCCCTCGAGACATTACCTCCTTCGCCCGCCGCCAGGCTCCCTTTCCTCTCTCTTTGGGCCTGCCCAGCCGCCATCGGCCTGTTTTTCTCCCTAAAAACGCTTCCGCTGAGATGTGCTGGAGAAGTCTGTCTGGGTTGCAGGGCCGGCAAGACAAGCATGGGCGCTCAGAGGAGGCATTCGCCTTCCTTGAGCTGAGGAGCAGTTGCAAAAAATACCCTCCTCTCAAGCGTCACAAAAAGCACTTCTCTTGCGTTTGTGTTTCAACGGTTTTGGCAATTGCCCGACCTTGCGGCCAAGCCACACAACTCAACAGGTCATACCTTTGTTATCGCCTTTATATCGCTCTTATTAGCATGATGACACGCTTTCCCATGGCTGCCAAACACGGCGGCCCTCAATCTGCGCACGCTGACATGAAATGGAAACCCACCTTACTGCTCTTTTCCTTCCTGGGCTTGTTGGGTACCGCTCTGTGGGTCCATCGCCAGGAAATTTGGCCCGCCGTTGGCCCAAATCCGCAAAAAGAGGCCCAGCTCATGCAGGGTATCCTCATGGGTCTGGAGCGCTTTCACTACGAGCCTAAGGAAGTGGATGACCGGCTATCTCGCCAGGTTTTTCACTTCTATTTGAAGCAAATAGACGGCGGAAAGCGCTTTTTTACTCAAGCCGACATCGACCAGCTCCTCGTCTTTGAAACACAATTGGACGACCAGGCCCGCGCTGGCTCTTTTGTTTTCTTCGACCGGGCCATGCAACTGTACGACCAGGCGCTCCAGAAAACCCAGCAGTGGTACCGCGAAATACTGGCAAAGCCCATGGATTTTTCCACCGAAGCCTACATCGAAGTGGATGGCGAAAAGGTGAAATGGACGCACAACGACGACGAACTGCGCCGCCGATGGGAATTGTGGCTTAAATACGAGGTGCTCGAACGCATCTACAATGCCCTCAAAGAGCAAGAAAAACCCGAATTCTCCGGCGAAAAGAAAAGCCGCGATGCCCTCGAGGCGGAAGCGCGGCAGAAAACCCTCGAGGTTTACGACCGCTGGTTTAAGCGCTTGCAGCGCCGCGACCGCGATCGCCGCCTGGAGGGCTATTTGAACGCCTTCATCGGCGTCTTCGACCCGCACTCGGGCTACTTCTCTCCGCAGGAAAAAGCCGATTTTGACGTCAGCATGTCGGGCAAATTGGAAGGCATAGGTGCCCGTTTGCAAAGCGACGGCGAAAAGACTACCGTCATCGAAATCGTGCCTGGCGGCCCGGCTTGGAAGCAAAAACAACTCGAAGTTAAAGATGTCATCCTTAAAGTGGCTCAGGGCGATGAAGAGCCTGTTGACGTCATGGGCATGGAAATTGGGGATGTAGTGGCTAAGATTCGAGGGCCTAAAGGCACGACCGTCCGGTTGACGGTGCAAAAGCCCGACGGCACCCTTCGAGTTATTTCCATCGTGCGCGATGTGGTCATTACCGAGGAGGCCATGGCCAAATCGCTACTTCTCGGGGTGAAAGGCAGCTCAGACAGAATTGGCTACATCTTCCTGCCCAAATTTTACGCAGACTTCACCCCTCAGGGGGTTACCTCCTGCGCTGAAGATGTGGCCAGAGAAATCGATAAGATCAAGCGCGAAGGCGCTAGGGGCATCATCTTAGACCTGCGCAACAACGGCGGCGGCTCGCTGCGCGACGTCGTGCGCATGTCGGGCTTTTTTATCGAAAACGGCCCCATCGTTCAGGTCAAAAGCCGCAATCGCGCGCCCGAGATCAACGAAGACACCGACCCGCGCGTCCAGTACAATGGCCCGCTCATCATCATGGTCAATGGCGCCAGTGCCTCCGCCTCCGAAATCATTGCCGCCGCCCTTCAAGATTACGGGCGCGCGATCATTGTCGGAGCCGCCTCCACCTACGGCAAGGGCACGGTGCAGCGCTTTTGGGATTTGGACTATTCCACCAACGACCCCAGTGTCAAGCCACTGGGCCAAATGAAGGTTACCATCCAAAAATTTTACCGCATTACCGGCCAAACCACCCAGCTCGAGGGGGTCAAGCCCGACATTGTACTCCCCGATACCTATAATTACTATGACTATGGCGAGCGCGAAAACGAGTATTCACTCCCTGCTACGAGCATCGAGCCGTTAGCGTTTTCGCAAAAAGTGTACAATGTGGCCCCTCTGCTCGAGCAGGTTAAAAAAGAAAGCAACCGCCGCGTCAAGGCGGATACCACTTTCCAGAAAATCGAAGAAAACGCCCAGCGCTTCCGCCGGCAAAAGCAGCAGACGAGCATCCCCGTGCAGTGGGAGGCCTTCTTCCGTCAGCAGAAGAAAAATGAGGAAGAGGCCAAGCGCTTTGAAAACATGTTCACGCCCATTGAAGACTTCGTCGTTGCCAACCTCGCTGCTGACTTGCCTAACCTTCAGAGCGACTCCTCGCGCATGGCGCGCAATGAGAGTTGGCTTACTGAGCGCCAAAAAGACATCCAGCTCTACGAAACGCTCCGCATCATGCAAGACATGATTCGCCTCAACACGCTGGCCTCCCGTAAGTAGAGGGCTTGGGCGGAAATGCTGCGGGCAGTAGCCGAATATTTGTGGGTTGCTGCCCGCTTTCGTTTTGACCGATGTTATCTACGTGGTCGCTAACGGTCGGAGCGCTAAGGATTTTTACATTTTTTTAATTCTTGTTGGTTAATCCGTTGGCTTTTATACCTTTGCCCGTTGTAAGGACACCGCTTTAGCGCGTTTTTACGCCTTTCCTTTAATCCCCCTCACTCTTTCACTGCCGTCAAATGCTTTCCGCTCTTCCTCCGCAGGAAGGCTGACGAAAAATCCGTTTCTGCTTATGAACGACTCTTGCAGTAGTAGACGCCTCGCCAAATGTTCGCTTCTCTTCCTCTCGTTCCTTCTTTTGCTGGTTGTTGGTTTGGGCGTTGCCTTCCGTCCGATGCGCGTGTTGGCGCCAGAGATGCTTCAGATGCGCGAAGAAATCGCGCAGTATGCCCAAACGTTTATCGGCCTGCCGTATCGGTACGGCAGTCGCAGCCCTGAAAAGGGATTTGATTGCTCAGGACTGACCAGCTACATCCTCTCCAAGTACGACGTTCCGCTGTCGCCGAGTTCGCGAATGCAAGCCTTACAAGGCAAGCGCGTGCCGCTGAGCGAAGTGGTCGCCGGCGACCTGCTGTTCTTCGGCTACAAAGGCCGCATTCACCACGTGGCCCTAGTAGTAGAGAATACTCCCGGCGGCATTGTCTGCATTCACAGCACGCGCCGCGGCGTTGTCTTGGAGAACGTACACGCCTCCTCCTACTGGCGCCCGCGCATCCTTTTTGCTCGAGATGTGCTGGGCGAGCGGTAAGCTCCACCAGAATTGTTCTTTAGCGGCAGCTTTGCTGACCAGCGCTGACACAAGAAAAACACTACCCTGACAGAGACGCATTGCTAGACAAAGCGAAAAATGAAGCGGTTGTTGGAGGCCCTCCGACAACCGTTTTTTATAGGTCGGCGGCGCTATCGGCTTATGAGAAGAAGCGGCGGCCCATGGCTCAGACACTTCCTATAAGCCCTTGGGCGTTTTACAGCGTTGTTTCAAAAAAAAGGCTTCACTAATGCTGCACTCTCCTGCTCTCCGCCTTTCCGTTGTCGGCCTCCTATTGAGCGGCTTTCTCTTGGCCTGCACCGCTGCGCGCAGAACTGCCAGCGTTGGCCGAGCGCCATCGCCCAGCGCTTCGGAGGCCCGCTTGCGCCAAGAGATCGTCCAATATGCCCTGCAATTGCGCGGCACTTCGTATCGCTATGCCGGCAAAGAACCCGCTACCGGCTTCGACTGTTCGGGCTTCACCAGCTACATCTTGCGCCAGTTCGACATTGCCATCTCGCCGGCCTCCTCGTTGCAAGCGCGCGAAGGCAAGCCTGTGCCGCTCAAGCACGTGCAGCCCGGCGACATCATCGTCTTTGGCAAAAGCCCACGCCAGATTCAGCACGTTGCCTTAGTGGTGGAAAACCGCTCTGAAGGCATCATCGTCGTCCACAGCACCAACACCCGCGGTGTCGTCTCCGAAAACATCTCTACCTCGGCCTATTGGCAGCCCCTCATCTTGGAGGCGCGCGATGTCATCGGGCGCCGATAGCCGCAAAGCGCTGGCCGGAGCGCTTACGTCTGCCGCTTTTCAGGCCGTAAGCTCACCTCGGTGCGATTAGAGTCAATTTCGTATTTTTGTTGCAAAAAGCGGCGATATGAGGAGATTAAAACGTGTGTCGCCTGCTCAGATGCAAGATCCGTATCGCCTGTCTCGCCTTCTGGATGCGTTGCTGCAAATGTTAGAAAACAGCGCCCTTCAGGTTAGCCTCCAGAGGCTTAGCTACGATACTCAGATACCCGGGTGCGTATTGGAGCGGCTGCGCAACCTGCACCGAGCGACGGAACCAGCCTCCGATATTGAGGCAAAAGATTTCCACGCCATTTTGCCCCATATCTTGTTCCGATACCCTACTGTTCGCGTGTTTGAACTGCCCGACGGCTCTTTTTTCTTCGAAACATAGGCGAACCAAAGGCTACTGTCCTTGTTTTCAGGGATGTCAACTAAATACAACTGTATGGAAAACACTTTTGCAAAAGGCCCCGTCATGCTCTACACCGAGCAGACGCCTAACCCAGAGGCGCTGAAATACGTTACCAATCGCTTGCTTCATCGCGGCATTGCCGACTTCAAAGATAAAGACTTAGCGGCCCAGTGGAGTCCCATGGCCCATGCTCTGATGGAACTGCCCTATGTTAAGAGCGTCTACTTCAACAACAACTACATCACCATCACTAAAGAGATGAACTACGACTGGGCCGACATCATGCTTCGGCTAAAGGAGTTCATCAAAGATTATTTAGAAAAGGGAGGTGAGGTCATCCGCGAGGGCTTTGCCGAGTTTTGGGATGAGCACATGGCCCATCAGAACGCCGCCCAGTTTACCGGCGAAGAGGGCGAAATTGCTCGCCGCGTTAAGGAGCTGATCGACACTTACGTCAAGCCCGCTGTAGAAATGGACGGAGGTAACATCGAGTTTAAAGCCTTCGAAAAGGGCCGTGTTTACGTAACCATGCAAGGCTCTTGTAGCGGCTGCCCGTCGTCAACCGTTACGCTCAAGGCCGGCATTGAGGGCATGCTCAAACGCATGGTGCCCGAAGTTACGGAAGTTATTCAGGAGATGGAGTAGGGCTGGAGCCGATACGGAGATGGCCTCGTTTTGCTTTTGCTCCGAGCCTATGCACTCTTGCAGGAGGGCTTTTCTTTGCAAGGCGGGTGCTTGCCGAGCATGCGCCACGCCTTCAAAATTCGGGAGCTGTGCGGTGCTTTAGGCGCGAACTCGGAGGGGTCAAAGCGTCTTTTGCGCGCCTTTGCCTCATTTCTGCGCTTGTACATTTCAACTTTTGCCATACCTTCGCCCCAAGAGCAAACATGAGTACCATTCATCAGTTTCGCGTGGAAGGACTCGACGGAGCCGAGATTGATTTCGCAGCGTTTGCAGGTAAAAAGATATTGGTCGTTAATGTAGCTTCCGAATGCGGCTACACGCCTCAATATCAGCAACTTCAGGAATTATACACCCACTTTGGCGATACGTTGGTTGTGCTGGGCTTTCCGTGTAACGACTTTGGAGGACAAGAGCCGGGCGACGTTTCTCAAATACGCCAGTTTTGCAGCGTGCGCTATGGCATAACCTTTCCGCTGACTACTAAGGTAAGCATCCGACCGCCACACACACATCCTGTGTACCGCTGGCTGACCACTGCTGCAGAGAACGGGCATTCCGACAGCGTTGTTTCCTGGAATTTTCAAAAATACCTGCTCGACGAAAACGGCCGCCTCATAGCCGTTTTTCCGCCGGCCTGCGAGCCACTCGACCCGTCCATCTTAGCGCATCTTTCTTAACTGGGAGTGGTGGTAGTTGAGCGTTGAGCGTTTTTGCCTGCGCCACTTCTGCCCTCTTTTAATGCGAGTAGGACACAGGCCATGGTTGTATTCGGACAGGACGACGCGCAGGCGTACTTGAGGCAGCTCCTCCAACAGGAGCGCATCCCACACGCCTTGCTGTTGGCCGGTAAAACCGGTTGGGGCACCCTAGTGCTGGCGCTAGAGTTCGCTCGTTGGCTGCAGTGTCCAAGTACGCCCGCTGGCTTGCCCGACTGCTCTTGTAAGGCTTGCCAGAAAGCCCGTCAATGGGTGCATCCCGACATCCACTTCTCCTATCCAGTGGTGGGGGCCAACGCCGTGAGTACGGACTACTTGCCCGAGTGGCGCAAGGCCATGGGGGAAAACCCCTGGCTCAGCGCCCACGAGTGGTTTCAGCGCCTCGGTGCTGAGAATAAGCAGGGCAACATCACTAAGGAGGAATGCATCGCTATAGTGCGCAAATTGAGCCTGAAGGCCTTTGAGGGGCCTTACCGAATACTTCTCATGTGGTTGCCCGAATACTTGGGCAAAGAAGGCAACCGCCTGCTCAAACTCATCGAAGAGCCGCCCGAGCAAACGGTCTTCGTGCTTGCGGCTGAAAACACTGACGCCATGCTGCCCACCCTCTTGTCGCGCTGCCAGATAGTGAAGACCTATCCGCTGCCCGACGAGACCGTGGCTGAAGCCCTGCAAAGCCACCAAGGTCTCGACGCCGAGCGCGCCCGACAAATTGCCTTCTTGGCCAACGGCGATTATCACTTAGCCTTGCAGATGACCCAAACGCTGGACAGCGACGACGCCCGCCTGCTCGTCGAGTGGCTGCGTCAATGTTGGCGCGGCAACGGCACCGACCTGGTGCGGTGGGCCGAACAATTCGCCCAATTGGGCCGCGAAAACCAAAAACAGTTTTTGGGCTATGCCTTGCACTTCTTGCGCGAGCTACTTGCTCTAAAGGTTAATCCTACCCTTTCGGTGCGTTTGCGCCCAGCCGAGCTGGAAACCGCTCGAAAAATGGCCAACCTCTTCGCTTGGGAGCACATTACCCAATTAGCGGCCCGCATCAACGACAGCATCTTTCATATTGAGCGAAATGCCAACCCGAAGGCGCTTATCCTGGACGCCTCGATAAGCATCCATCGCCTTTTTAAACCCCTGCGGTAATCCACCCTATTTATCCACTCAAACGAGTTAAGAAGCAAATCATGGGCTGTGTAGGTTGTTCCTGCTCTACAGGAAAAGATAGTGTAAAAGGCTGCCGCTCCAATGGCGGATGCGCCACGGGCGGCTGCAACCGACATAACACGTACGATTGGCTGACGGCTATGGGTATCCAAGACCCGACGCCATTCGATATGGTTGAGGTCAGCTTTAAGAACGGCGCCCGCAAAGACTTTTTCAAAAACCCGCCTCATACCCGCGCTACCACAGGCGATTGGGTGCTGGTGGAGTCCAGTACCGGCGGCTACGACATCGGCGTCATATCGCTGTCGGGCGAGCTGGTGCGCTTGCAAATGAAGCGCAAGCGCGTACGGCCCGACAGCCGCCAGCAGAGCGTCATCCGGAAAGCACACGAACGCGACATGGAGCGCTTAGACCAACTGCGCAAATCTGAGCGCGACGTCATGATTCGCGCGCGCGTCATTGCGCGCAGTCTCGACCTGCGCATGAAAATCGGCGACGTAGAGTTTCAGGGCGATGGGCGCAAGTGCACCTTCTACTACACCGCCGATGGCCGCGTAGACTTCCGCGAACTCATCCGCCACTACGCGCGGGAGTTCAATATCCGCGTCGAAATGCGCCAGATCGGCGCGCGCCAAGAGTCCGCTCGCCTCGGTGGCCTCGGCAATTGCGGGCGCGAGCTGTGCTGCTCCACCTGGCTGGCCGAGTTCAAAAGCGTCAACACTGCCGCCGCTCGCTATCAAAACTTGGCCATCAACCAGACCAAACTCTCCGGCATGTGCGGCCGCCTCAAATGCTGCCTCAACTACGAACTCGATACCTACATCGACGCTTTAGAAGACTTCCCCGATAAAGCTGAGCGCCTCAAAACCCAAGCAGGGCTGGCCATCCTCCTGAAAACAGACGTCTTCAGGCGACTCATGTACTACACCTATGCCGACGACCGCAGCAAGCTCTTCGCCCTGCACGTCGACCAAGTGTGGGAAGCCCTCGACCGCATCAAAAACGGCGAGCTGCCCCCTAGCCTCGAAGAACTCCTCGCCCTAGCCCCACCACCGCCACCCGACGACGGCGAGGAAGACGATGAACCCGAACACGACTACGAAAACGTCGGCAATGTGCTCGAACTGCCCATCGAAAAGCGCAAAAAGAAGCGCAAAAAGAAGCGCAATAAACGCGCGGGCCAAAGCCTCGCCTCCGCCTTGGAGCAGGCCGACCAACCGCCGACAACGCCACTCGCCCAGCAGCAACCCTCCCCGTTGGAGATACCTAAACCCACATCGCCTCCTTCAACTGCACCCCCCGCTGGCTCCTCCGCTCCCAATAACGGCGAGCGTAAAAAGAAAAAGAAGAAAAATCGCCCAAAGCCTAACCGCCCTAAAGGGCCAAACGGCGGCCCGCCGCCCACAGCCTGAACTCCCCATGGCTTATAGCTTCTCTTCGCTTAAATAACCGCTTTCTCTTTTTCTCATGCAGTACGATGTTATCGTCATTGGCTCCGGCCCCGGCGGCTACGTGGCCGCCATCCGCTGCTCTCAACTGGGCATGCGCACCGCCATTGTGGAGCGATACCCCGTCCTTGGCGGAACCTGCCTCAATGTAGGCTGCATACCCTCTAAGGCCCTCTTAGACTCCTCCGAGCACTACCACGCGGCCAAACATCGCTTCAAAACCCACGGCATTGACCTTAAAGACCTCAAAGTCAACATGCCGCAAATGATTCGGCGCAAAAACCAGGTTGTGCTCGAAAACAACAAAGGCGTGGAATTCCTCATGAAAAAAAACAAGGTGGACGTCTACCACGGCCACGCCTCTTTCTTAACCTCCAAAAGTATTCAGGTGGCCCGGGAGGAAGGGAACCTCGTTCTCGAAGCGCGAAACATCATCATCGCTACCGGTTCTAAACCCATCGTGCCGCCCCAGTTCAACTACGACAAAGCCCGTGTCATTACGAGCACCGAAGCCCTCAACCTCGAGCGGGTGCCGGGCAAAATGCTCATCATTGGCGGCGGTGTCATCGGCCTCGAATTGGGCAGCGTCTACGCCCGCCTCGGCACAGAAGTCAGCGTCGTCGAGTATATGGACCGCATCCTGCCTACCATGGATGTTGACTGCAGCCGCGAGTTGAGCAAAAGCCTCAAAGCCCTGGGCATTCAATTCTACGTGCGCCATGCTGTAACCGAAGTGAAGCCCTCCAAAACCCAGGTCCGAGTCGTCGCTCAAAGCCGCGACGACGCCTCTAAAACCCTGACGTTCGAGGTAGATTATTGTCTGGTCTCCATCGGCCGACGACCCTACACCGAGGGCTTGGGCCTAGAAAATATTGGCCTTACCTTAGATGAAAAAGGCCGCATCCCCGTCAACGACCATTTGGAAACGGCAGTGCCGGGCGTCTATGCTATCGGCGATGTGATTCGCGGCGCCATGCTGGCCCACAAGGCTGAAGAAGAAGGCGTCTTTGTGGCGGAATGGCTAGCTGGGCAAAAACCGCACATCCACTACCACCTCATCCCAAACGTCGTCTACACTTGGCCTGAAGTGGCCGGAGTAGGGTACACGGAAGAAGAGCTCAAAGAGAAAAACGTGCCCTACAAAGTGGGCAAGTTTCCCTTCCGAGCCTTGGGCCGCGCCCGCGCCAGTATGGACTTAGACGGCATGGCAAAAGTCATCGCTCACGCTGAGACGGACGAAATTCTCGGCGTGCACATCGTGGGCGCCCGTGCGGCCGACATGATCGCCGAGGCCGTGGCGCTCATGGAGTTCCGCGCCTCGGCCGAAGATGCCGCCCGCATGAGCCACGCACACCCTACCTACACAGAAGCGTTTCGCGAAGCCGCACTGGCGGCTACGGCCAATCGGCCTATCCACCTGTAGCCCCCTCGCTGACTAAAAGCGCTTAGGCCGGCAGACGGAAAGATGACCTGCGTAAGGTCAGGGCCTATGTAAGAGCTCTGTCGCGCTAAAAATAAAAACACGTGCCCGGGCGATTCCTACCGCTCGGGCACGGTGCTACTGCTCAATCAAGACGAGGCGGTAAAAGTCATGCGCGGCGACCGCCGGTCAGCTCGTCTTGAAGTTTCTTCAGTTCTTCCCATTTTCCGTCGGCGGCCAAAGCCGCTTGGTGAGGCCAAGACTCAGGATCGTGAACGTTGAACTGAGAACCGCCGGCATCGAGAATCTCGCGCAGGCGATAGGGCGACGT
>CALHAM010000072.1 GCA_937934275.1 uncultured Saprospiraceae bacterium
CCACCAGTTCTTTAATCTGAGGTAAGAAGGTTTTTACGCCCAAGTAGACACCGCCGACAATAAGCAGCGTGAGGAGTAATCGAGAAAATGCGGTCAGTCGAGCCATACGTAGGGTAGAGTTAGATGGGTGAACGGTGCTGCAGTTAGATGCAGTAGCAAAGGTAGCAAGCGGTGGTAAGGCGTAAATTTTTCCATGAAATTTAACCTTGACCAACAGAGATGACCATTGACGAAAGAATGCCCTCCGTTAGGGTTGTGCCTTTCTGCGAAAGGCCCCTCAGGGCCATTGCCCTGCCGTTGCCAGAGTCATCCGGCGAGCATGTCGACACAAACCCCCTCATCTGCCTTTGAGCACGGCCAAATGCCCTACCTTTGCCGCTGCATTACGGCACTTTTTAGAAAAGAGCACTTATGACTACGTTAGAAGAAAGAATTAACCGGGATTTGGCCGCTGCCATGAAGGCCAAGGACGAGGTTGCTCTACGCGGTATTCGGGCGATCAAAAGCGCCATTTTATTGGCCAAGACCGACGGTTCGGGTCAGCCCATCGATGAGGCGCGCGAGGTGCAAATTTTGCAGAAGCTCATTAAAAGCCGCCAAGACTCATACGAAATATACGTCAGCAACAACCGCCCTGAACTGGCACAAAAAGAGGCGGAGGAAATCGCAGTTATCAAGCGTTACCTCCCCGCCATGCTCGAAGGCGAAGCCTTGGAGGCCGCTGTGCGCGAGATCGTCAGCGAAGTAGGGGCCACTTCGGTAAAAGACATGGGCAAGGTCATGGGAGCAGCCACCAAGAAATTGGCCGGTAAGGCTGAGCCGCGCCTCATTTCGGAGGTAGTGAAAAAACTCTTAGGAGCGTGATACTGCGTGCTGAACATTTGCTGAAGACTTACGGCAAGCGCACCGTAGTGCGCGATGTGTCGTTCGACGTCAAGCAAGGAGAGATCGTGGGCCTACTCGGACCCAACGGTGCGGGCAAGACCACTTCCTTCTACATGGTGGTGGGCTTCATTCGGCCTACCGAGGGCCGAGTGTTCCTAAACGATGAGGAAATCACCCGCTTGCCTATGTATCGGCGCGCGCAAAAGGGTATTGGCTATTTGCCTCAAGAACCCAGTGTTTTTCGCAAACTCAGTGTAGAAGACAACATCCGCGCCGTGCTCGAAGTAGGGCCTCTCTCACGCCAGCAGCAAGAGGAAAAATTGGAAGAGCTTATTGCCGAATTTAACCTCCACAAGGTGCGTCGCAGCAATGGCGACACCCTTTCTGGCGGCGAGCGACGCCGCACCGAAATCGCCCGCGCCTTGGCCAGCAACCCCAAATTCATCCTTCTCGACGAGCCTTTCGCCGGCATTGACCCCATCGCCGTTGAAGACATCCAGTACATCGTGGCGAAACTGAAGACCAAAAACATCGGCATCCTCATCACCGACCACAACGTGCAGGAGACGCTGAGCATCACCGACCGCGCCTATCTCATGTTCGAGGGATCCATCCTGCGCGCCGGTACTGCAGAAGAGCTAGCTGCCGACGAAATGGTGCGCAAAGTGTATCTGGGCCGCCACTTCGAACTGCGCCGCAAAGTCATTGACCTGAGCGCTTCTCCGGGGACTGCTGCTGACTGAGGCGCTCAATTTCTTGCATAATGGCTTCGGCCTCAGCGCTCTTTTGGGCAAAAGCCTGTATGTCGCCTCGGCGCTGTAGATCGCGCGCTTGCAGCATCTTTTCGTCGTATTGCTTGCGCAATTTTTTTATCGGGTCCGATTTAAACCAGTGGAGCATGATGGTAATGGCAGATAGAAAACGATGATGAAGAAAACACCAGCGCTCACGCAAGGTTTACGGGGCCGACAACAGTTGAGGCCCATCGTGCTGTCTTTGGGCTGCAGAAGCGGAAGCGCAAGCGAGCCTTAAGCGTTGTAAGCCTACCTTTGCACTTCTTTTTCAGCGAGCTATGGCAGAGCAGAATTTTGTGGACTATGTGAAAATCCTCTTCCGTTCGGGCAAAGGTGGAGCGGGCAGTGTGCACTTTTATCGCGGCCCGGGCATTCCCAAAGGCGGCCCCGACGGAGGTGACGGTGGCCGTGGCGGCTCTATTTTTCTGAAAGCTGACCCACACGAGTGGACGCTCCTGTCACTTCGATACACCAAACACGTGTATGCCGGCGACGGAGAACCGGGCCGCGGTGGTCTTAAGACGGGGGCCGATGGCGAAGATGTTATCTTGCGGGTGCCGTTAGGCACTGTAGCTAAAGACGCCGAGACGGGCGAGGTGTTGTTGGAAATCACCGAGCCTGACGACTGCAAGGTGCTGCTGCCGGGAGGGCGCGGCGGCAAAGGCAACCATTTTTTTAAGACGGCCACGCGCCAAACGCCGCGCTTCGCCCAACCCGGAGAGCCGGGCATCGAAAAATGGATTGTTCTGGAACTCAAAGTGCTGGCCGATGTAGGGTTGGTGGGCTTTCCCAATGCTGGTAAGAGCACGCTGCTCAGCGTTCTTAGCGCCGCTAAACCCAAAATTGCCGACTACCCCTTCACCACGCTAACCCCCCAGTTGGGCATTGTCGAAGTGCGACCCGGATGTTCTTTCGTCATGGCTGACATTCCGGGCATCATCGAAGGGGCACACGAGGGCCGAGGGCTGGGGCATCGCTTCCTCCGACACATCGAGCGCAACAGCGCCTTGCTCTTCCTCATCCCTTGCGATACCCCGCGCACCCTTCAACAAGAATACGCTATCCTGCTCAACGAGCTGCAGCAGTTTAATCCAGAGCTCTTGGACAAACCGCGCCTCTTAGCCATTACGAAGGCCGACCTCATCGACGCTGAAATGGAAGCTATGCTGAGCGAGACCTTGCCCGCCAGCGTGCCCGCGTTGTTCATTTCGTCCGTAACGGGCAAGAACCTTCAAGCCCTCAAAGACCTGCTCTGGAAAACGCTTAACGCCTGAGTACAAAAGAACAAAAGCCCTGCACCTCAGAAAGTAAAGGCGTAAAAGTAGGCCATTTAGGCCCATAGTGTTGAGCCAAAAAGCGTTTAAAGCTTCACCTCTGAAAGGTTAACATACGGTTTGCCGAAGATGCAAACCCAAGCTATCTCTTCTCGGCAAGCCGCAGGTGGCAAGGCAACGGCTTCGCCGAGTTTTTGGCTGTTTCGGCCCGATTGAGTGTCGTTCTCTACCTTTGCGCGGCTTAGCAATATTGTCCTTATCACCCGTTACTCAATCACTATAGTCCAATGATTTTCGACTTGAAAATGATCCGGGAGTTTTACAAAAACTATCCGGCCCGTGTGGATGCCGCGCGGGCGTTCTTGAAGCGCCCCCTGACGCTGGCAGAGAAAATTTTATACGCCCACCTGCATCCTGACAGCCCAATGGCCGACTACCAGCGGGGCACTGACTATGTGTTTTTTCAGGTGGACCGAGTGGCTATGCAAGACGCTACGGCGCAAATGGCTCTACTCCAATTCATGACCTGCGGGCGTAAAAAAGTGGCCGTGCCCACCACCGTACACTGCGACCACCTCATCACCGCTGAGGCGGGCGCTGCAAAAGACCTCGAGGCGGCGCTCGATAAAAACAAAGAAGTGTTTGACTTTCTCAGTACGGTCTCTCAGAAGTACGGCATTGGTTTTTGGCGACCGGGCGCCGGCATCATTCACCAAATCATCCTAGAAAACTACGCCTTTCCCGGCGGGCTAATGATTGGTACCGACTCGCATACGGTGAATGCCGGCGGGTTGGGCATGGTAGCTATTGGCGTTGGCGGTGCTGATGCTGTAGACGCTATGGCCGGCATGGCCTGGGAATTGCAAATGCCTCGACTGATTGGAGTCAAGCTCACTGGCAAGTTGCGCGGCTGGGCGTCGCCCAAAGACGTCATCTTGAAGGTAGCCGGCATACTGACCGTCAAAGGCGGCACCGGCGCCATCGTAGAGTACTTCGGTCCGGGCGCGCAGAGCATATCTTGCACCGGCAAAGGCACCATCTGCAACATGGGTGCCGAAATTGGTGCTACCACCTCCCTGTTTGGCTACGACAAGAGCATGGCTCGCTATCTGAAAGCCACAGGTCGCAGCAAAGTGGCTTCCTTGTGCAACAAAATCGCTCCCTACCTGACCGGCGATGCCGAATGCTATGCCGACCCAGAGCAATACTTCGATCAAGTTATCGAGATTGACCTCTCTAAGTTGGAGCCGCACATCAACGGGCCTTTTACGCCCGACTTGGCCTGGCCGCTGTCCAAATTTGCCGCTGCCGTGCGCAAAAACGGCTATCCGGCGCGCTTAGAGGTCGGCCTCATCGGCTCGTGCACCAACTCCAGCTACGAAGACCTGACGCGCGCCGCCTCCGTAGCGCGCCAAGCCCGCGAAAAAGAACTGGAAGTCAAAGCCGAATTCACCATCACCCCCGGCTCCGAGCAAATCCGATATACGGCAGAGCGCGACGGCCTGCTCCAAGACTTCGAGGCCATTGGCGGTGTCGTATTGGCCAATGCCTGCGGCCCTTGCATCGGCCAGTGGGCGCGCCACATGGACGACATGAAGCGCCCTAACTCCATCATGACCTCGTTCAACCGGAACTTTACCGGCCGCAATGACGGCAACCCCAATACACATGCCTTCGTAGCATCGCCCGAAATCGTTACCGCCTTCGCCATTGCCGGCGACCTGAGGTTCGACCCCAGAAAAAGCAAACTCATCAACCGAAAGGGCCAGGAGGTCAAACTGGACCCGCCTAAAGGCATCGAACTGCCCAAAAAGGGCTTCGCTGTCGAAAACCCTGGCTACGTGGCGCCTGCCAAATCGGGCAGCAAGATCAAAGTGGTGGTAGATAAAAAGTCGGAGCGCCTACAATTATTAAAGCCCTTCTCGCCCATCACTGCCGACCAACTGCAAAACATGCGCGTGCTCATCAAAATTAAGGGCAAGTGTACCACCGACCACATCTCCATGGCTGGCCCTTGGCTCAAGTACCGAGGGCATCTGGAGAACATTTCCAACAACCTCTTCATCGGCGCCGTCAACTACTTCAACGACCAGCGCAATTTAGTCTATAACGTCGAAAAAGGCGAATACATGGAAGTGCCTGCTTCGGCGCGCTACTATCAGAAAAAGGGCATTGGCACGGTGGTGTTTGGCGAAGAAAACTACGGCGAAGGCTCAAGCCGCGAACACGCTGCCATGGAGCCGCGCTATTTGGGCGTCAAGGCCGTCATCGTCAAGTCGTTTGCGCGCATTCACCAAACCAACCTCAAAAAGCAGGGTATGTTGGCCCTCACGTTTGCCGACCCAGCCGACTACGATAAGGTGCGCCAAGACGACCGCGTCAGCATCTTGGGCTTCGACACCTTCGCGCCCGGAAAACCCCTCCAGGTTCGGCTCGACCACGCCGACGGCACAGCGGACGTCTTCGACGTTAACCACACTTACAACCAACAGCAAATCGAGTGGGTGCGCGCCGGCAGTGCCCTCAACAAGATTCGCCAAGAGTTGGCTGCGCGCAAAAAAAAGTGAGCGCTTGCGCCCTTTAGACTCTTGTGAGAAGCGAGGCTGCGGAGCGATAGCACCACCTCCCCTATCGCTCCGCAGCCATTGGAGCACGTGCGACCGCTGCAAGTGCTCTACATTTGACTTTAATTCCCTTGAAGTATGAGAAAACATCTAGTTGTGTACCTACTGTTGGTGCTTTTGCTCAGTGGCTTTTCCCTTGCGGCTCAAGGACAGAAAGCCGATACGACTATTTACGACGCAGTAGAGTACTTGCCCTTGCCTTTGGTGCCGGGGTGCTTACCCGAACAACATCCCGGCTGGCCCGACGACAGCCTGCGGCGCTGCGCCGAGCGCGGGCTATTGGCCTTGATCAGCCGCAACGTTCAGTACCCTGCCGAGGCGCGCCAAGCCAACATAGAAGGTACGGTAGTCGTCTCCTTTGTGGTCGAAACCGACGGGCGTATGTCCGATCTCCGCGTCGTTAAGGACATCGGCGGAGGGTGTGGCGCTGAAGCCCTTCGCGTTATCCAAGCCCTCGGCGAAGCCGGTCTGCGCTGGAGGCCCGCCCAATTGGGCGGCAAGGCTGTGCGGATGCGGCAAGCCCTACCCCTGCGCTTTCGGCTGGAAGAAGCGCCGCCTTTCCACCTCAACGAGCGCGGCGACTCCGTCTACACCGTGCTCGATACGCTGCCGCGCTTCCAAGGCGCGGGCGAAGACTCGCTCATCGCCTTCATTTTCAACGAACTGCACTATCCACGCGCCTACCGCGACAGCTGCAAGGTCGGCGTCATCGAAACGTCTATCTTCGTGCGTCCTAACGGCGCCATCGAAATAGACCAACAGCTGGATTTCAGCAATCTCGGCATGGACTTTCAGTGGGAAGCCATCCGCCTCATCAACCGCACCGCTGGCCTGTGGACACCCGCCTACTACCAGGGCCGACCCGTAACCACCAGCGTGCCGCTGCGCGTCCTTTTTAAATCCGACGCTCCGCACTGCCAAACTGCCAACGAGGCCTTCGACCAGGCAATGCTCCTCGCCGCTGAGGCCGCCAACGAAGAAGACCTCCATGCTGCTTTGGAAAAATGGACCAAGGCCGTCCAACTCCAGCCTAACAACACCGAACTGCTCTACTACCGAGGCTCCGTGCTGCTCAACCTTAACCGCCGCGAAGAGGCTTGCGAAGACTTCGCCCACATCCGCCGATTGCTCGGCATCACTTGGTTCGAACCGCTGCGCCGCGTCGTATGTGGTTGGTAAAACCGCTCTTTCCTATCGATATGCAAGTACAAGGAAAACTCGTGCGTACGCTAACGCTGCGCGCGGCAACACTGCTCATTGTCAGCTCCGTCATCGGCTCCGGAGTGTACAAAAAAGTAGCTCCTATGGCCGACCAATTGGGTGCCCCCGAATGGGTGCTCTTGGCCTGGGCACTGGCAGGCTTCATCAGCTTGTGTGGCGCGCTCAGCAACGCCGAAATTGCCGGCATGTTGGCCGATGCAGGCGGCGAGTACGCCTACTTCCGACACATCTACGGCCGGTTTATGGCCTTTCTGTGGGGCTGGACGACCTTCGCCGTCATCAAAACCGCAGCCATCGCCAGCATCGCCTACGTCTTCGCCCAGTCGCTCAACGCTCTGGTGACGCTGCCCCGACTGCCCCAAAACTTTGAGCAAATCGAGCTATGGGGACTTTTTCAACCCTTCGACAACAGCGGCGTCAAGGCCGCTACCATCGCCCTTATCTTGGCGCTGACGTTCCTAAATACGCGGGGCTTGCGCGGCGGAGCGGGCATAAGCACATGGATTTCGCGCCTCGTGCTGGCCAGCTTACTGTTGCTCGTCGTGGCTGGCTTAGGCTGGGGCGGAGGCAGCTGGGCCAACATGCAAACACCCGCCAGCACCTTTGCCTCCCGCCCAGTGTGGGACTTTGACTTCATCAAAGCCCTTTTTGCCGCCCTGCTCGCCGCTTTTTGGGCCTACGAAGGGTGGAACACCGTGGGTTTTCTGGGAGCCGAAATCAAGGAGCCTAATCGAAACCTACCTCTGGCGCTGTTTTCTGGCATGTTGCTCATTATCGGCGCATACGTAGCCGTCAACTTTACCTACCTGTACGTATTGCCCATAGACCAGATCATTGCCGGCTTTAAAGACCAAAACGAGATTGCCGCCGTAGCCGTAGTGCGCCATTTTGCTGGCACTGCCGGGGCTGCTGGCTTGTCTGTGCTCATTCTCATCACCACCCTAGGCTGCACTAATGCCACCGTGCTCATGCCGCCGCGCGTCTACTATGCTATGGCGCGCGACGGGCTGTTCTTTCCCGCAGCAGCCCACATTCACCCGCGCTACCACACGCCCAATGCCGCACTCTGGATACAGGGTGTATGGGCCTGCGTGCTGGTGCTGTCGGGCAGCTTCGACCAGCTAACCGACATGCTCATCTTTGCCGCCTTCTTCTTCTACGGCGCCACGGCCTTTGGCGTATTCGTACTGCGCCGCCGCGAGCCACAAACACCGCGCCCTTACCGCGTGTGGGGCTATCCCTTCATACCCGCTCTTTTTGTAATGTTCTGTGCAGCGCTGGTAGTCATCACCTGCTTCAGCCACCCGAGAGAAGCAGCGCTGGGAGCGGGACTTATGCTGACAGGCCTTCCGCTATATTTTTGGTGGACGCGCTCTAGAGAGTAAACCCTTCCATTTTAATTTAACTTAGAGTGAAAAGCAAAATGAACGCGCTTTTTTTCTTCTTTAGACTCGCGCTGTGCGCTGCAGCGTGCGCCTTAATGGCCGCCGGTTGCATGGCTAAGAAAGCCTACCTGGCCGAAACACAAAAGCGCGCTGAATGCGAAGCGCGCGAAAAGACGCTTCTCGACGAAGTGCTCGAACGCCGTCGCGAAGCGGCGGAATGGGCCAAACGCCTTTTTGACCTGAGCCGTGAAATAGGCCGCCAAGAGACGGAAATTCGGTATCTCGAACAGGAGCTCAGCGAGCGCACTGCAGCCTTAGGCGAATCCGCCTCCAAATTACTCTCCGACAAAGATGCCTTAGAAAAAGCCCTTGCCAACGCAAAAGCACAACTAGCGCACTTAGATACCCAGCTGACGTCGGTGAGCCAAGCTCAGCGCGCACGTCAAGAGGCCCTAGAGCAACTGCGCCAAGACCTGGACAAGCGCTATGCCGGCTTTAAAAACGCATCGGTAGAGGTCGCCGAACCCGCTGTGTTACTGACGCTGCCCGATGCCCAGCTGTTCGATAAAGGTGGGCTACTCATTAGCGCGGAAGGCCGAAATCTCCTCAAACCTTTGGCCGAACTCTTAAGCCAGCGCCCCGACATCGGCGTAGAAGTGATCGCCTACACCGACAATGCCGTGCCCAAAAACCTGAAAAACATCGAAGACACGTGGGATTGGAGCTTAGCTCGGGCCAACCACGTAGTGCGCACCCTCGTCCAGCAGTACAACGTAAATGCCAACCAGCTGACGCCCGTCGGAAAAGGCGAGTACTATCCAGTGGCTTCTAACGAGACGCCCGAGGGCCGCCAGCGCAACCGCCGCACGGTGGTGGCCCTCTATCCGCCGTTGGTTAAAGTGCCGGTAATAAACGGCAAAAATTAAGGGCTGGTGGCCTCAACCTCGCCCCAATGCGCTCGCTCTTCTTCGCTCCATAAACAGGGAAAGAAAATGCGCTTTTGGTGTTTAGGGTGCAAATATTCTTCCCAGTGTGAACCACCAGTAGCTGCTGTTTGCTCGTGCCCACTGCCCAAGTAAGTATGCGCAGTCTGTAAATGTACCAGCGGCCAAGACACATTAAAGGTGTAGTCGAACAGCCTCAGGGCCGAGCGCAGGGCATCGGTGCCCTTGCCCTGTTCAGCCAATGCCAAATAGCGCAGATACAGGTTGTTGCGCTCCATCCGTTGGGCCAATTCTATAAATGAGTTCAAATAGTGGTCTTCAAACTGCTGCAGCGTCAGGCTCTTCGCCCCGGTAGTGCGGTCATAGCCAGCATCTTGCCAGTAAAGCAACTGGAACTTTTCCCACATAGACATCCCCGCTCGTATGGCTGAGCGCCGTTGCGGTGGAATAAGGTGTTCTAAAGGCGTACATTGCAGCTCAATGTACCGAAACTGGGCCGACTGAAAGCCGCTGGCAGGCGCCAACGCCAGCCGAAATTGGCTGTATTCCTCGCGGCTCATGCCTTGGTTCATGATGCTGAAAGACATGCTCAGCAGGCGCGTGTAGCGCACCAAACGCTGGGTTTTTTCTTCAAAAACGGCTACCTCAGGCAGGGGGCCAGTGGTCAGTTGGTCCAACTCGTGGCGCACCAACTTTAGCACCAGCTCCGTCACTTGGTGATAGACAATGAACACCACCTCGTCGGGAAAATCCGTGCGCGGGTGCTGGAGCGAAAGTAGCGTATCCACCTGAATGTAGTCCCAATACGTTAACGGGCGCGTGTGCAGCAACCCTTTCAAATAGGTCTCCGGGTCTTGGCCCAATCGGCGGTACTTGTCTTCAATTTGCTCGAGAAGTGCTTGCATATGTTGGGACAAGTGAGAAATGAAAAATGGGTAGTGGAAGGTTTATAGGCGAAAAAATCTGTAGATTCGAAAACATAATGCGGTCAAAGATAGGCTGCCTTGCAAGCAGTTTGGTCGGTGATTTTCGTCATAGAAATGGGCATGCAATAAAATGATGCCGCACTTTCCATGTGTATCTTTGCTCAAAACGACGGATTGGCAACGATGTGGCAAGAAAAAGACAACCGCCTACAAGCTGTTTTCCGCTTTCGCGACTTCGCCGAAGCCTTTGCATTCATGACGGAAGTGGCCTTTGCTGTGGAGAAACAAAACCACCATCCTCATTGGAGCAATGTGTGGAACACCGTAGAAATCCACCTGACGACGCACGACGCCGGCAATGTGATTACTGACAAAGACCGCCAACTGGCCGAAACCATCGAGCGTATTTATCAAAAATATCGAGTTTCGTGAGGGTCGGGTGAGATGAAATATACGGAGTGATTTACTGACTTTTAGGCCAACCTCTTGTTCAAGGGAGTGGAGAGGCGGTACGCTGTCGCAGATGCGAACCTAGGCATACGACATAGACCGCTTGAACCACCTGTACCCTCCGGAATATTAACGCGCATTGGAGGGGCCACACTCAGAAGTTATTCATATGGTAGACATGAGACCTTGGAACGGGACCTCCGCTGAAGCAGCTGAGATAAGTGCTGTCCTTCTTAAAGCCGGATGACCAGCAAGTAACTTGTGCCTTTATCGGTAACTACGGCCTAATAAAGACACTTAAAGAAATTAGGATATTGCAAGCCTATATGACGGCAAACTGCCGTTCAATATTCTCACAAGCTCCTTGAAAGAATTGAGGTTTTGCTTTCTAAGCGTTGAAATAAAGCCATTCATTCTGGCATATATTTATGCTCCTTTCAAGGTGCGGAAACAACCTGCCGCCTTCAATTTGGTCTTAGCAGGACGAATATCCCGCTCAGTAAGATTTATGGGTAAAGGGAACGCATTTATGCCAGGCAAAAGCCAATACGGCTTCCCGCTTTTCATCCAGGCGCAGGAGCAAGTTTCTTCCCTTGGTGTTTTGTAGTCGTCCACTGCCCAAAGGGTTGGGCTTCGAGGGCGGTTCTTCCTGATAGCCATCTTTGAGCAGTCGGCGATACTTCTTCAGGGCGTTATCCTGCTGCTTTTTTGCCACTTTTCCGGTGCCTTTCTCTGTTTGCTCATAGAGGGAGAGCAGGTATTTTCGGAATTTTTTTAGCCCATGACCTGCCTGCCTCTGCCTGTGCTTCCATTTCCCGGAGCATATGTGCGTTGCAGGCACCATGCTTAGCTTGGGTAAAACGTAAGTAGAACGAGTGGAATTCGTGGATGAGCCATCCTCGGTAACGGTGCAGCACGGACAGATGTGGCTTGTGGGCATCATGGCCCTGTTTTCTGTGCACGAACTGGTAGGTAAAGACTTCGTTGCCCAGGGTGGGCAGCCAGTGGTTGTTACGGCTGTTATGACCCAGTTAGCACTTGAGTTCTTCTACCTCTGCTTGAAGCGCAGCTACGGTAGCTAATATTGATTGTTGTATTAGCGAATGGCATTCTTCTATAGTGGACGGCAACTTTATCTCAATGCTTTGACAAGAGTAATAGTTTTTTTTAGCTTTGAAATAACCTAAATAGTTACACGCCGCAAAGCGCTAGCAGAACCTCTGCGGTTAATCAGCTGCCGCAAATTCCAACACCAGTTGTCCGTTCTTTGGCTCGATACTCATATACTGATAACCATCCACATCCGTAAGAGTGATCTTTTTCGCGGCGGCATCGTATTCTCCTTTGGTTTTGCCTTTAAACCACAACGGACGAAACAATACAAGTGCTTCTTGAACGGTGAATTTATCTGCTGGCAGGTAAAGATGATGCGTTACACCTCCTTCATAGTACTCGAATTGAAAGACGGCACCGTCTTCAAATTCCTGTCGATATCCTTCTATCAAGCCGGGCTGCTCGGGTAAAGGCTTGCGCTCGCCTTTGGGGCGAGAAATGTGGGCGTAAAATCCCTCTACATAAGAGTCTTGCCCAAAATCCATTTTTGTCAAGGGTGGAAAACGAGAAAGATAGCCTTCAAAGAGATAGCCTTCTTGACCGCCTTCTGTTCTGACCTTTACCCAGCCACCCGACACTTCAAAGCTCCCTATTTTTTCAGCCACATATTGGTTGGAAGGGTCGGGTAATTCAAGCACAGTCAGCGGCCGCCCGTCTAAGGGCACATTCATGATTTTCTCGCCGTCTTTTGAGGGCGTTTTGCGCAGTACGAGGCCACCCGGTGTATGGACGTATAAAACGCCGCCTATCTTTAAAGCACGGATTTCTGAGGATTGGCTTGTAGTGGCCGCAACATCTGGTTTAGCGTTGCTCGCTGCCGTAGAGGCAGTTTTGTTGTCCTGTTTGCAAGCCCAAAAGAGGCCTGCCGCAAACAGCCCAATAAATATTTGCTTCATGATTATTAGAGCGATTTTTCGAGCAACTCGATGATATGACTGGGGCTATATCGGCTGTAGACCCCGCCAGCCAGCTGCATCTTGTGGTAAAGCTCGCCGCCCTCAAATCGGAGTTCGATAGTGCTCTGATCGTCGGTATTTTCCAATCGAATGGATTTCAGCGCAGATTGAAGCGCCTCTTTTCCCATCTCGTCGCGGCAGATGCTTTTGAAAACTTCGATTAGGCCCGGCAAAATATCGCCCTCCAAACGGGTAAGCGGATACTCGTCGTAGGCCGTAAAAGTGTCCCAATCAATGTTCACTTCAGGCTCAAAACCGGCAATAGATTTGATTTCGGCCATAAAGGCGGGTAAAACGCTTTCTTGGATATTCTTTGCTAAGCGCTTTTCTTGAAGTCCCATACTTAAATATTGAAAAATTTTTCGCAAAACTAATCGAACAGCTATCTTGCTATTGCTTGGTTGACAGAAAAATAACTATAAATTAATAAAGCAGATGTCTGGCTCTCAATTAGGGGTTAGATGTGCTAAAATCTTGTAAGGTTAGCTCATCTTTCCTGTTCGGGCGGATCCTTTGGTTCGGTTGGCGAGTTTGCATTTGGCTTTGCGATGGGTGTCATGGGTGCCGTACTTGATTTCGCCACTCAAGATGGCACCTGATTTTATGCTAAAACTTCTACATGCCGACATCATAATTTGTACAGCGAAGCCTAATTTTGCCAAAAAGTTGAGATGAAGCTGTCCTCTATCATAGAAAGATGCTATGTGCCCATTGGCCAATCATTAGCCTTTGAAGCAGCAGATATAAGGCTCAATACCTCTTCCATTAGACACTTCCAGAACACGGAAGACAGGAGTTCTGCTCTCCGATTGAATGAAGGGCGAAATAATAGGTTTTCAACTACTAAAAAAGCAAAACAATCAATTTTAACAAAATAAAAAGAAAACAAGAATGACAAGGAAGATCTTAACAGCACTAGCAGCCACCTTGGTACTAGTGTCCTGCGAATCTCACCGCAAGACTCAGACTATTGCCTTCGTAGAGGCTAAAAACTATTTTGTAAGGAACGATGCGCCTAAATTAGACAATCCAAAGATTGAGACTGCCGAGAAGTTTAATGAAATTTTTGGCATGGCGACAACCATGGGTGATGAAGGAAAGCCCACGGAAATAGACTTCCAAAAACAATATGTCATTGCGGTCATTTTACCTGAAACTGACTTGACGACTGCCATCTATCCGATTAGTTTGCAGAAAGACGACGAAGGAAAAATTACTTTTTTTTATAAGACCACGGTTGGACAAAAACAGTCCTACACGACAGTGCCAAGTCTTGTAATCATCGTAGACAAAACAGAAAATGGAACTGTTGAGCTGAAAGAACAAAAATAAACTCAGCATCAACAAAGATTTTGCTTCGGGCGATTTTTCCTACATGCTTGCATGTTCGAAAAATCTCTGTGAGTTAACTATTCTTGTGTCCACTTAAAAAACATTTTCGGGTGCATTCAAAACGTCAGGACCACTTCAATTTTCACGATGATGATTCAGGACTTTATTAAGAAATTTTAGATGTTTGTTTTTTCTATATTCTCTCGACATTGATTGTATTGTATGCATCGGTAGAGATTATAGAACCAATCTATCAATTTGGCAAAGCGCTTTTACATCCGGGCGATGATGAGACAAGGCTCTTAATTACAAAAGAGCAGACGGCTCAGGTCTTGTCCGTTTTCTTCAATATTTTGATTGCCATAGAGTTAATTGATACTTTTAATCTTTATGTAAAAGAACATAATGTCAAGGTTCAGAATATATTGTTAATTGGGCTGATAGCTGTTAGTCGAAAACTGCTTGTCCTTGATGTAGGACATGCAGATGGGTTAAGCAATATTGGTTTTGCCTCCATAATTCTTGCTTTATCATTGGGTTATTATCTAGTTAGCGATTCATAAAGATTTAGGTGGCGAGTTTGTCGAGATGGCAGCGGTTCCGGATGTGCGGCTCGGTAAAAAAAGCAAGTTATCCATAGAGGCCTAGATGAGCTTTTACTTACTTAAGTCATTTTTACTGAAGTTGTCGTTATCTTTTGGGTTCCTGAATTAGTATTTTTCTTTGGCTGTTCTGCGCATTCGATGCTCTTCTTTTACCTTTGTCGCGGCGCAGTGGTGGTATTTTTTGTTTTGTATTTGAGGCCACTGCTGTAGCGCCAAATGGTTGCCCTACTCGCCTTGATGAGGGGTGCGGCGAGGTCCTTACAACCTATCACCTACTTTGCAGAATGACATGACCCATTCCCGAAGCGTTGTTGTTATGCGCCATCAGATACCTAATGCTCTAACGTTGGCCAACCTGTTTTGCGGCTGCTGTGCTGCAGTATTGTGGTTGGATGAGCAGCCTTATCGGGCTGCAGCCTTTACCGTTGCTTCGTTTGTGTTGGACTATGCCGATGGTTGGGTGGCCCGGGCTTTGGATGTGCATTCACCTTTAGGACGCGAATTGGACTCGCTGGCCGACGGGGTGAGTTTTGGTGTGGTGCCGGGCCTTATGCTTTACCGCTTATTGATGGAGGCGATGTGTTCGGACGATCCGCAGCTGTGGTGTTGGGCTGCTGCGCCGGCGTTTGTGCTAAGTGCTTTTGCCGCTTATCGGCTTGGGCGCTTCAATTTGGACTCCACGATGCGCTCGCACTTTGTTGGCTTAAGTACGCCAGCCTGCACGCTCTTGGTGTTGGGCATAGCTTTGGCCGCACACGACAACACCTTCAGTATTGGCAACTTTTTCCGCCGAAATCCGTGGGCTACTTACGCTCTGACGGCACTGCTGTCGTACTTGATGGTTAGCCGCATCCCGATGCACGGCTTCAAACTCAGTAGCGCAGGCTCGGCAGCGCGGCGAATTATTGCGGGCTTTGTTGTTGTAGCTGGGCTTTTGTTGTGTCTCTTAGGGCCATTGGGGGCTAGTGTTGTTGTTGTGTTGTACATCG
Source organism: uncultured Saprospiraceae bacterium (assembly GCA_937934275.1). Classification (GTDB taxonomy): domain Bacteria; phylum Bacteroidota; class Bacteroidia; order Chitinophagales; family Saprospiraceae; genus M3007. Next base: position 15,499 of record CALHAM010000072.1, read on the forward strand.
CCTACTCGTTGCTCGATCCTCCGGCTTGAGTTGGGCTGTACGCAGCATTTTTGACTAAGGAGGCTGCTCACTGTAGAGATTCTGTCATCTTTGGCAGACAAATTTTTTTACTGCACCTGCAGATATGTTTACTCGTCTTTTTCCCTTTCTTTTTACGCTGCTTTTAGGGGGTTGGTGTGCTTGTCGGTCCGACGTTTCTCAACCATCTGTTTGGGCGATGCGCACTGAGTATACACCGTCTGTTGCGGACACTGGGCACTGGTTTCCCTTGGACGAGCTGCTGGGCAAATTCGAGCCGGAGCACCACCCTGAATTCGTGCGCTTACCCGCGCCCTATGCTGTGCGTGCCGACTTGTACTTGCGCCGCGAGGCTTGCGAAGCGTTTATCCGCATGGCTCAAGCTGCTCAGGAGGAGGGCATTACCCTAAAGGTGTTGTCGGCCACGCGCTCCTTTACTCATCAGAAGGGAATCTGGGAGCGCAAGTGGAAAGAGCGAGCTAGGGCTTACCCCGACACCGTGCGGCGCGCCCAATCTATTTTAGAATACTCGGCCATGCCTGGCGCTTCGCGGCACCATTGGGGTACAGATGTTGATTTAAATTCCCTGAAAAACGAAGACTTTGAGGTCGGAGGTTCTCACGAGCGGGTTTACGTCTGGCTGCGCCAGAATGCTTACTGCTTTGGTTTTTGCCAGCCTTACACACCGCTTGGCGCTGACCGATCGAAGGGCTATCGGGAGGAAAAATGGCATTGGTCGTATTTGCCGCTCGCTGCACTTATGCTACGGCAGTATGCCGACCAGATAACCGACAGCGCGCTGACGGGCTTTGCTGGGGCCAAGACGGCGGCAACCCTAAAGGTTGTCCAAAATTATGTGGTAGCAGTGGATGTGGAATGTCGCTGAAAAAAGAGCAGCAGAATGCCTCAGCTAGAGGATCGCCCTTGGCGGCGAAAACGCTAAGTTACAGCAAGCGCGCAAAGGCGTTGAGTGCTCTACATTTGCCCCAAAATAAGACACATGCGCGCGTTTATCGGTTCAGGTCTGCTTGGGCTATTGCTTTGGGGCGTCGGTTGCTTAGCGCCGGAGCAAACCAGCGAAGTACAGAAAATTCAGTTGGATTGGACACGGCCCGAAGTGCAACACCTTTACAATTTGCGCGACGAAGGCCGCACCGACAGCCTGATTGCCTATTTGCGTCATACAGACCCTACGCTGCGCTATTTGGCGGCGTTGGCTTTTGCTTCCGTGCGCGACTCGGCTGCCGTAGAGCCGCTGGTTCCGCTGCTGCGCGACCCCTCAGAAGAGGTGCGTATTGTGGCTGCTTTTGCGATGGGGCAGATTGGCTCGCCGCGGGCTGAGCAGCCTTTGATAGAAGCCTTTCGGCGAGACGACTCGCTGTCGCAACATCAGCGCTTCAACGCTACGGTTCTGGAGGCCATTGGTAAGTGCGGCAGCGTGCAAAGCCTGCGCTACATCGCCACTGTGAGTACCTATGAACCTACCGACACGCTTCTCCTCGAGGGACAATGCCGTGCGCTGTATCGTTACGCATTGCGCGGTTTTATAAGCCCAGACGGTACTGCGGCTATGCTTCAGTATGTGGCCAACGAGCGCCTACCGGCGTCGGTGCGCCTGATGGCGGCGCACTATTTGGCCCGCTCGCCCGAGGTGGTGCCCGACAGTGCTCAAGCCGTGGTGTTAGCTGCCGCTTTTGTGCGCTCCAACGACCCTCATATTCGCATGGTGCTGGCTAAGGCGCTGGGAAAATCGCATACTCGACCTGCTTTTGGCATCCTCTCAAAGGCCATTAAGAACGAACAGGACTGGCGTGTGCGCTGTAACCTCATCTCTGCATTGGCCTTCTTCAGCCCTGATACGGTGTTTGCCTTAGTTTCACCGCTGCTACAAGACCCCAACCCGCATGTTTCGCGCGCGGCGGCGGAGTTCTTCGTTGCGCACGGCAACGCCAAAGATGCCGACTACTATTGGCGCATTGGGCGCGATAACCCCGACCTGCCATGGCCTACGCGGGTAGCCTTGTTTCGGGCTTCCTACAAATGGCTGAGCAGCGCCCAAAGTGAGCGCCGAGAGTACCTCAACTACCGTTTGCGCGACTTCTTCCTCAAATCGCAAAACCCCTACGAGCGCGCCGCTTGCCTCAAGGCCCTTGGCGAAGTGGGCTGGCAGTTCAAGTGGATCCACGACAAAGGCTTTGCCGACCCCTCCGTTGTGGTGCGAAGCGGAGCCGTAGAAGCGCTCTCTGAAATCGTGCGACGCCCCGATATCAGCCGCCAATTTGGCGAGAGCATTCGCTACGTTAAGCGCGATCTGTTCGAGTATTTTTTAGAAGCCATCCGCTCTGGCGATGCCGGCATGATGGCTGCCGCAGCAGAGGGCATCTGCTCTCCTGTGATGCAATACCGCAATTTTGCGGACTCGACGCAGCGGGCCGAAATCCGGGCCGCCCTCGAACAGCTGCAGTTGCCGCGCGATTTTGAGGCACATTTGGCCTTGAAAAAAGCGCTGGCTTATTTGGAAGGTCGCCCTGAGCCGCCCTACACAAAGCCCAATTACAACCATCCCATCGATTGGGCCGTCCTGACTACAGTCAACGCCAACACGCGCGCGCTTTTGCAAACCTCCCTTGGAACCGTGTCTATTCAACTTTACCCCGCCTGGGCGCCCGGTTCGGTGGCTTCTTTTGTCAAACTGGCGCGCGAGGGCTATTACGACGGCAAGGCCTTTCACCGCGTCGTGCCCAACTTTGTAGTGCAAGGCGGATGCCCGCGCGGCGACGGCTATGGTGCTCTCGACTTTTCGTTGCGCACCGAAATCGGCTTCATTTCCTACGATGACGAGGGCTATGTGGGCATGGCTTCTGCAGGGCCAGACACCGAAGGCGTTCAGTTTTTCATCACGCATTCGCCTACGCCACACTTAGACGGGCGCTACACCCTGTTTGGAAAAGTCGTTCAGGGTATGGATATCGTGCACCGCCTCCAACCCGGTGATCGCATTCAGCGCATCAGTATTCAGTAATCCCCGCGGGCGTTCTTCTCAGAAGAACCTCGCGTGCCCTTGTGGGTTTTCTAACGAATGAAAAAGACGCTATGGAAAATACGGCCTCCCTTTTGCACTCCTTGCCTCCTGAATTAGCGCCTTTTCGGGAAAAATGGCTGGCCACGCTCCAGCCCTATATCCGCGTGCGGGCGAAGCCCGAGCGGCCAACTTCCCGATGGGAAAGCAAGGTGGGGGGCTTGCCTTATTGGCCCAAAGAGGCACCTTACCCCACTGCCGCCGACGGCCGGCCACTGTTCTTTCTCGCTCAACTCAACTTCGCCGACATGCCTGCTCTGAAACCTTTTCCTACTTCGGGTATTGTGCAATTCTATATCTACGACGACGAACTCTACGGCATGGACTTTGACAACGGCGAAAACCAGGCAAACTTCCGTGTCTGCTATTTCCCAGCGCCGCTCTTAGACGAAAAAGACCTGCAAACGACGCTGCCCTTGGCAACCGATTACGATTTATTGCCTCACCGCCCAGAGCACTCCTATCCTCTCACCTTCGAAACGGCTGTAGAGGTGGCTCCCATTACGGACTACCGCTTTTGGCAACACTTTGGCGCTGACTTTTTTCTCCAGTTTGGCGAGCGCGAGTGGGAGTTGCAAGACGCTGCTGGCCGCGCTGTGCGCAGCGATGGGCACAAGGTTGGCGGCTACGCCTATTTCACACAAGACGATCCTCGACGCTCTGACGACCCGATGCTGCTGTTGTTCCAATTGGACTCCGACGAGGACATGGACCTCATGTGGGGCGATATGGGCGTGGGCCACTTCTTCATTCGCGAGCAAGACCTCATCGCCCGCCGCTTTGACCGCGTGCTCTACGACTGGGACTGCCTCTGAGCAGTGCTTGCCTTCTGGATGCTAGTTCGCTCCCTCGCCGCCTTAAAACTACTGCAGCCTTTTTTTGTTAAAGTAGTGTCTGAAAGCGGTAAGCATTGCACTTTTGCATAAAAAAATTGACTTTTAACACAACGCAAAGGGTATCTTGCCCGTCCAGATATAAGGTAGTTTCTTTCCTGTTCTTTCACATTCATCTCACTTTATTTCATGAACCAGAAGTTCTCTCCGGTCGTCAAGCAAATCATCCACCAGAGTGGGCTGGAAGCCCGTCGCTTAGGACACGACTATGTGGGTGCAGAGCATTTGCTGTTGGGCATTCTGCATGAGCGCGACAGCCTTCCTGTGCGTGTGCTGGAAAGTTTGATGGTGGACGTACTGGAGCTTAAGAAGCGCGTGGAAAATACGATTCCGCGCCGTAGCCCCTTTCCACCTGCCGAAAATCTGTCGGTGGGCGACTTTCAAGTAACTACTCAGATGCAGCGCATATTGAAGGTTACTTTTTTGGAGGCCCGCCTTCAAAAAAGCGAAGAAGTGCAGCCCGAGCATCTGATGCTCTCGCTACTGAAGCATACTGATACGTTTGCCACCAAATTCCTCAACGAATACGGCGTAGATTATGAAACCTTCAAGAAGGAGCTAGAGTACGTGCGCTCAGAACAAGACCTGACCTCGCCCAACCTATTTGCCTCCTCTTCTAATGAGGACTACTACGAAGACGAAGAGCGTGGCGCTTTTCGTGCGAGCGGCTCCAAAAGCCAAGGCAAGAGCCGGACGCCAGTGCTGGACAACTTCGGCCGCGACATCACTAAACTGGCCGAGGAAGGCAAGCTCGACCCCATCATTGGCCGTGAGGTGGAAATCGAGCGCGTTAGCCAGATCCTCAGCCGGCGCAAGAAGAACAACCCCATCCTCATTGGCGAGCCGGGGGTAGGCAAAACCGCCATTGTAGAAGGTCTGGCTCTGCGGATTGTACAGAAAAAGGTAAGCCGCACGCTCTTCAACAAGCGCATTGTCATGCTCGATTTGGCCGCCTTAGTGGCCGGCACGAAATACCGCGGTCAATTCGAAGAGCGCATCAAGGCCATCATGAACGAACTGGAAAAAAGCCGCGACGTCATCCTGTTTATTGACGAAATTCACACCATCGTCGGAGCGGGCGGTGCCTCGGGTTCGTTAGATGCCTCTAATATTTTCAAGCCTGCGCTGGCCCGCGGTGAACTGCAGTGCATCGGTGCTAGTACCTTGGACGAGTATCGCCAATACATTGAAAAGGACGGCGCCCTCGACCGCCGCTTCCAGCGCGTTATGGTGGAGCCTCCTACCCAAGAAGAGACGATACACATCCTCAAAAACATCCAAAGCCGCTACGAGGAGTTCCACAACGTCAGGTACAGCGATGCCGCCATCACAGCCTGCGTTCGCCTGAGCGACCGCTACATCACCGACCGCTTCTTGCCCGACAAGGCCATCGATGTGTTGGATGAGGTCGGCGCACGCGTGCACCTGAAAAACATCTCCGTGCCTAAGCACATTGAAGACTTGGAAAAGAAAATTGAGCTCATTAAAGAGCGCAAGAGTGCTGCCGTAAAAGATCAGCAATACGAAGAAGCAGCCAACTTACGCGATCAGGAGACCAAACTGCTTCGCCAATTGGAGTACGCCAAGGTGGAGTGGGAAGAAGAAAGCAAAACGCGCCGCCACCCCGTAGAGGAAGAGGATGTGGCCGAAGTGGTGGCCATGATGACGGGCATCCCCGTGCGCAAAGTGGCTACTAGCGAAAGCAAGAAACTGGTCAATATGCCCGAAGACATGCGTAAGATGGTCATTGGCCAGGATGAGGCTATCCTCAAAGTAACTAAGGCCATCCAGCGCAACCGCGTAGGCTTGAAGGACCCGAAGAAGCCCATCGGCTCGTTTATCTTCCTCGGCCCGACCGGCGTGGGCAAGACCGAACTGGCCCGAGCTTTGGCCCGCTATCTGTTCGATAGCGAAGATGCCCTCATCCGCATTGATATGTCGGAATACATGGAGAAATTCTCCGTCAGTCGACTCATAGGTGCGCCTCCGGGCTATGTGGGCTACGAGGAGGGCGGCCAGCTCACCGAGCGCGTGCGCCGCAAACCTTATTCGGTGGTGTTGCTCGACGAAATTGAGAAGGCTCACCCTGATGTTTTCAACATCCTGCTGCAAGTGCTCGATGACGGGCAACTTACCGACGGCTTGGGTCGCCGAGTAGACTTCAAGAACACGCTCATTATCATGACTTCCAACATCGGCGTGCGCCAGCTAAAGGACTTTGGCCAAGGCGTAGGTTTTGCCACGAAGGCGCGTATGGAAGCTGCAGAAGAACACGCCCGCGCCATTATCCAGAGCGCGCTTAAGCGCACCTTCTCGCCCGAGTTCCTCAACCGCATCGACGACGTAGTGGTCTTCAACTCGCTGGGCCGCGAGGAGATCTTCCGCATCATTGACAACGTGCTGAGCAGCCTAATGAAGCGCCTGCAAAACTTGAAGCTATCGCTTTTGCTGAGCGAAGAGGCCAAAGACTTTGTAGCGGAGAAAGGCTACGACCCGCAATTTGGCGCCCGCCCCCTGCATCGCGCCATTCAGAAGTATATTGAAGACCCCATGGCGGAGTTTATCCTGAGCGAAAACCCGCCGGAAGGCTCGGTGCTTGAAGCCGTGCTGAACGACAGTAAAGACGGAGTCATTATTCGCTATGCCAGCGACAGTACGGCGCCCAATCAATTGTCGGCAGCTTCCGACAACAGTGCCTCTACTGCAGAGTAGCAACGCTTGACTACCACGGCTTTCTCAGAGCGAGCCGACAACTGCTCTTGGCGCCCTTGGCTGAACTTAAGGTCAAGGGTGCCAGCTTTTAGGCCCTTAATTGGCTGTTCGCACGTATAGTAGCCTTGGCAAAAGCGCTACGGAGGCGGCTTCTTGCCTATACTTATCCTCTAGTATCTACCTTTGCTGCTCAATAAACAGCCTCGATAACGTCGCTTTTTTTATTCCTGCTTGTGTCTCAACTCATTTACGGTTATCATCCGGTGGTAGAAGCCCTCAAAGCCGATCAGCCGCTCGAAAAGATTTTTTTCCAACAAGGGCTGCGTGGAGAGGTGGAGCGTGAGTTGCGCCTCCTGACACACCAACGAGGCATCCCGCTGCAGGTGGTACCGCGCGAAAAGCTGGACCGCTTAACGCGTGGGGCCGCTCATCAAGGTGTGGTTGCCTGGCTATCGGCGGTGATTTACCGGTCGCTGCAGGAGGAATGGGCGGCCATAGAAACCTCGCAAACACCACCACTATTGGTATTGCTGGACGGTATTACAGACGTTCGCAATTTGGGCGCTATAGGCCGCTCGGCGGAATGCGCTGGAGTACACGCGGTGATTGTGCCGCAGTCGGGTGTGGCACCCGTCAACGAGGAGGCGATGAAGGCCTCGGCGGGTGCACTGGCGCGCCTTCGACTGTGTCGGGTGCGCAGTGTGTATTCGACGATTGAGTGGCTTCAAGAACGCGACGTGCAAGTGATTGCCACAGCCCTTTTGCCTTCAGCTAAGCTGCTTTTTGAGGCAGATCTTCGCGGCCCTACGGCGCTGGTCTTCGGTGCGGAGGGCACAGGGTTGGCGCCCAAGCTCCTTCGGATGGCCGATGCGGTGGTGCGCATTCCGCAAAGCGCAGACTTTGACTCGTACAACGTCAGTGTGGCGGCGGGCATCTGTTTGTATGAAGCCTTGCGTCAGCGCCTTACGGGCTAAGGAGGCTGTTGTTGACAAGCTCCTCAGTAAGTACATTTCGAGCGCACCTGAACCTTTCAGCATAAGCATGAGACAATTTTACCGCTGCCTCTTTTGGTGCTTTGGTCTTGCGTCTGCCTGCACTGGTGGCCACGGCCAGGCGCCTCGGTATCTCATCACAGGATACTACCCCAGCTGGCGCGCCGGCGACCGCAATGGATTAGTCATGCCCCCTGGCCTGGCCTATAAGCAGTACGATGTTGTTATCTATGCTTTTCTGAACGTTGAAGCCGATGGTGCGCTATCGCTCATCCATCCGCAACAAGACAAGGTCCTGTTGTTGGGGCCGCTGCTTGCCCATGCACCGGCGGACTACGGAAAGTCAAAGGATTTGGGAAATCCGGCTTATCATCAGGTAGGCCAGCGCTTTGCTGACTATGCGCACCGACACGGCGTGCGCTTTACGGTTTCCGTGGGAGGCTGGGCCCACTCTGAGCACTTTTCGAGCGTGGCCGCCGACCCGCTCAAGCGCGCTCGCTTCGCTGCCGCCTGTGCCCGTGCTGTTGAGCTTTATCACTTAGACGGTATTGACATCGACTGGGAATATCCGGCCGACCCGGCGCGCAACGGCAGCCCCGCCGACCGCGATAACTTTACTGCCTTGCTTGGCGAAGTGCGAGGCGCCCTCGACGACCTAAGCGTGCGGCTGCACCGTTCTCTCCTGCTAACCATCGCTTGCGGCGCTGCCCCTAAACATTTGGCCGCCATTAACTGGCCGCAGGTCTATCCGTTGGTGAATGCCATTAATTTGATGACCTACTCTTTCTATGGCCAATGGGATGCCGTCTCGAACCACAATGCTCCCCTCTTTCCGTCGGCAAACGCTACCCAAGCGGGCTATAGCTGCGCTGAAGCCGTGCAAGCCCTGCTCGATTATGGAGTTCCGCCCACCAAAATTAACTTAGGCTTGGCTTTCTACGGACGCTCATACCTCACCGAAGGCCCACCCGCCCTCCATGTGCGTACCCTCGGCCGGCCCGATAGTGAGCGCTTCCCGAGAAGAGGCAACACACCGCCTTACTACGAAATCGCTCGCTACCTCACCAACAGCGCCTATGCCTACTACTGGGACGATACCGCCCAAGTGCCGTACCTCATCAGCAACGCCTATGCCTCGTTTATTTCCTTCGACGACGAGCGCTCTATTGCCCTCAAAGCCCAATACATATGCCTGCGCAAACTGGGCGGTGCTGTTATATGGGACATCATCGGCGAATACCAGTCTACGCGCGACAACCGCCTGACCACGCCGCTGACCAACACCATTCGCCGCGTCTTCGCCGAAGCACAAAGGGTACAAAATCCGTTGAAGCATCCTCGCGTATACGTGTTCCCCAACACTATGTATAGCGGTTTTGTCCATCTCTTCGTCCACAGCCCAACCGCTGGACGTACGGAAGCCACCGTGCTGGATGGCGAAGGCAAAACGCTGCACAAAGTACTTTTCTCAACGGCAGGGCATACTATCGACATGCGCGCTTTACCTAGCGGTACCTATCGCATTCGCGCGCGCTTCAACGACTTGCCGGCCGTCGAAACGCAAGTGGTTAAAAAATAAGCCTCTCTTGCGTTGAGCCTGCCACAAGAGAAAAAAGCTCAGAAAAGAGGGAGCACTTCTGCTCGTACTGTCCGCTGCCAAAAGGAACAACGCGGCGTACCTTCGCCTCGCTGTAATAAGAAACCGTTATGACAAAAACCGCTGGTTCAACCACCGACCGACGAAAAATCCGCTCCGTTCTCCTCTCCGTTTATTTTAAGGATGGGCTTGAGCCTATTGTACGCCGCCTACACGCGCTGGGAGCTGTGCTCTACAGCACGGGCGGCACTCAGGCGTTCATCGAGCGCTTGGGC
>CALHAM010000073.1 GCA_937934275.1 uncultured Saprospiraceae bacterium
ACCAACAGCTGCGAAGCGCAATTTACCATCATCGTTGGCGAAGACTTGACACCGCCCATTGCCAACGCCGGAACGCCTGCTATCATCTCCTGCGCCCAACCGGTGCTGATCCTCAATGGATCGGCCTCCAGTCAAGGCAGCCATTTTGCTTATGCTTGGATGACTGCCGACGGCAACATCCTTTCGGGGGCCGATACCCCGACCCCGCAGGTAGACCGCTCCGGCACGTACGTGCTGGTCGTTACCAATACTCAAAACGGCTGCACGTCATCGGCGTCTGTACAAATTTTGCTTGACCAAAACTCGCCTCAGGCTGAAGCTGGACCACAGCGACAACTCACCTGCACGGCCAATACCGTTACCCTTAGCGGTGCCGGCAGCAGCATTGGGCCTAATTTCCTCTACGAATGGACCACCCCCAATGGCAATATTGTCAGTGGAGCGACCACGCTCAACCCTGTGGTGGACGCCCCCGGCATCTATTTGCTCACCGTTACTAACCCCGACAACGGCTGCTCCTCGGTAGACTCTACCAGCGTCATCGTCAACCGAATGCCGCCTACAGCCATCATCGCTCCGCCCGCTGTACTGAATTGTCAGCTGACGCAAACGGCGCTCTCTACGGCGGGCAGCAGCGTCGGCAGTAACTTCGTCTACGCCTGGACGACCGTCGGCGGTGGTTTCGTTTCTGGTGTCAACACACCCAGCCCGATCGTTAACCGACCGGGTACATACAACTTAGTCATCACCAACCTCGCCAACGGCTGCACTGCCACCGCCTCTGTGGAGGTAAACCAAAACGTCCTCACTCCGGTGGTGGATGCAGGTGCAAATGCCGAGCTCAACTGCGCCGTTACGTCGCTTAGCCTCAACGGCTCAGCGTCCAATTTAGGCAGTGGCCCAGTGCAAATCAGCTGGACAACCTCAAACGGCAACATCGTTTCGGGCGGGAACACGCTCAATCCCATCATTGATGCACCAGGTGTATACAGCTTGGTAGTGACCAATAGCGCCAACTTTTGCTCAGCCACTGATCAAGTCATTGTTACGCAGAACACGACACCTCCGGTGGCGGCAGTGGCCGCGCCGCCCGTACTCACCTGTGCCAACCCGACGGCTCAGCTCAACGCTAACGGCTCGAGCGCTGGCCCGTTGTTCACTTATCAATGGACGGCCCTCGGCGGTGGCAACATCCTTTCTGGGTCTAACACGCTAATACCCACGGTAAATCAGCCGGGCACATATCGGTTTATCGTTACTAATACCAACAACAAATGCACCGATACTGCCGAGGTAGTGGTTTTGCGCGATATAGTGCCGCCCGACGTCTCGGCTGGAAATGCGGTTACACTAACGTGTACCTCACCAACCCTGCAACTCAACGGCAGTGGCAGCAGCGTTGGCCCCAACTTCACCTACGAATGGACGACGCTCAACGGCAACATCGTTTCGGGGGAAAATACCTTGCAGCCGACGATAAACGCTCCAGGCACGTACACACTTATCGTAACTAACCTCCAAAATGGCTGCACGAGCGAGGCCTCTGTACAGGTGTTGCAAGATGCCACTGCGCCCAATGCCGTCGTAGCTGCCCCTGCTGAACTAACCTGTTTGGTTCGTGAAGCCGTGCTTAACGGCACAGCCAGCAGCACCGGTCCGCAATTCGCTTATCAGTGGACAACGGTGGAGGGCAATATCGTCGCAGGCGCCACTACCTTGCAGCCAACCGTAAATGCACCGGGTACTTACACGCTGCTCGTTACCAACACTCAAAACGGCTGCACGGCTTTGCGAACAGTAAGCGTTGCCCAGAACGTGGAACCGCCTTCCGTGGTAGTTGCCGCTGCCGATACGCTCACTTGTGCGCGCACCTCTATAACGATTAATGCCTTTGGTACAGGCGGCGGCTTGGGCGTCCGCTACGATTGGACAACTCCAAACGGCAATATCGCCAGTGGAGCCAATACAGCGACTCCTGTCGTCAACGCCGGTGGCTTGTATGTGCTCGTTGTTACCGATAATTACAACGGTTGTACCAACACCGCTCAAGTCAACGTACCCACCGACACGCAAAAGCCGACCATCGCCATAGCAACGCCGGAATGGTTGACTTGTGTCGTTAAGCAGACTACCCTTGACGCTTCGGCCAGTGCTCAGGGTAGCTCGTACGCCTACACTTGGAGTGGCCCAGGTATTGTCTCGGGCGGTCAGACACTTACCCCCGTAGTGAACCAACCGGGTAATTATGTTTTGCTCATCCTCAACGAGCAGAACGGCTGTACCGCTACGGCGTCTACTCAGGTGCTTCAAGATGTACAACCGCCTGCTGCTCAGGCTGGAGGTGACTTCGAGCTCACCTGCTCTGTCGAGCAAGGGATGCTCAATGCCAACGGCTCTGCTATTGGCCCGACTATTGCCTACCAGTGGACGACGACCAACGGCAACATCTTATCGGGGGCTAACACCGCCACTCCGGTGGTCAATGCTCCCGGCACCTACACCTTGCTCGTAACCAACACCCTCACCGGTTGCACGGCCTCTGATGTTGCTCTCGTTACGGAGAACACCAACTATCCGGCAGGGCTGAAGCTATTCAGTTTGCCGCCCAGCTGCGATGGGCGCAAGGGCACTATCCGCTTCGAAGAGGTACAAGGCGGCGTCGGGCCGTATTTGTACTCTATTGACGGAGGCAATACTTTCCTGTCGGCTGACCAGTTTGTGAACCTGAACCCGGGACAATACCAACTGGTAGTCCAGGATGCCAATGGGTGTGAATACGAAGAGCAGCTAACGTTTAAGGCGCCAATTGAGCCGAAGGTCCAGCTCGACCCAGAGATACGCCTCGAATTTGGCCAGTCGCACACCCTGAAAGCACGGGTCAACATTCCGTATTACGAAATAGATACCATCATCTGGTCGCCTATGGAAAGTTTGACGCTGACCAACCGGCCCGACGTGGTCATCGCGCGGCCTTTCACCACGACAGAGTACACGGTGCGCGTCATCAACCGAGAGGGCTGTGAGGCCGTTGCTCGCACCATCGTGCGCGTGGGCGATCCCAACCTTTGGGCACCTAACGCCATCAGCCCGGTGCGAGGAGCAGGGCGCAACGATGTATTCATGATCTTTGCGGCGCCCAACACCGTGAGCAAGATCAACTCCTTGCAGATCTATGATCGCTGGGGCAACCTGGTGTTCCGCCGTGAAAACATCCAGCCCAACACCCCTCAGCACGGTTGGAATGGCTACTTCCGCAATCAACCCATGAACCCCGCCGTGTTTGTCTGGTGGGCTGAGGTAGAGCTGGCCAGCGGGCAAGTGATCTTGATGAAGGGCGACCTGACAATTGTGGACTGACACATCTGCCTTGTCTGAGCGGATTTTTGAGGGGGTAGAGTCGCCTGGCTGCCCGCGCAGCCGGGCGACTTCTTGCCTTCTGCCAAAAAGGTTGAGTAAGGTGAGGTAAAACCGCCTAAGGAGCTGGAATTTCGCCCCGATAACCGGCTCACCCATGAAAGTAGCAGTCTTCCCTGGCTCCTTTGACCCCATTACCATTGGCCACGTAGACCTCGTCGTGCGGGCTTTACCTCTTTTTGATCGCATTGTCGTGGCTGTGGGAGTAAACAGCGCCAAACAGTACCTCTTTTCGCTGGAACAGCGCCTGGAATGGCTGCGGCAGGTCTTTGCACCTTACCCGAGTGTACAAGTGGATCATTTTCAAAAACTTACTGCTCACTACTGCCGGCGCATTGGGGCGCGCTATTTGCTGCGCGGGTTGCGCAACGGCTCAGACTTCGACTACGAAAAGACTATCTCTCAAATCAACCGCATTGTAGGCGGGGGTGATTTAGAGACGGTGTTTCTCATCTCTCAGCCGGGCATGTCGCACATCAGCAGCACCATCGTGCGGGAGATCATCATTGGTGGCGGCGACGCTTCACCATTTTTGCCACAAGAAGTTAAAATCAACGTATAACACGCCATGCCTGACGCTATTTTTTCTCTTCCTCATCCCTTGAATGAACCGGTGCTGTCTTATGCGCCCGGCAGCCAAGAAAAAGCAGAGCTCAAGAAGGCTTTAGCCAACCTAAAAGCTACTGAGCGGGATATCCCGATGTATATCGGTGGCCAGCACGTCTACACCAATGAACAACGCCGCATCTGCCCGCCGCACGAGCTCCAGCACACGCTGGGCTATTACTCAGCAGGCACTGCCGAGCACGTACAAGTGGCCATCGAGGCAGCACTTAAAGCCAAACCTGCTTGGGAAGCCATGCCTTGGCAGGAGCGCGCTGCCATTTTCTTAAAGGCCGCGGATTTGCTCAGCGGACCTTATCGCGCTCGCATGAATGCGGCCACCATGTTGTGCCAGAGCAAAAACGCCTTTCAAGCTGAAATTGATGCCGTTTGCGAACTGGCTGACTTTTGGCGCTTCAATGCCTGGTTTATGCAGGAAATCTACCAGCAACAGCCCATTAGTGTGCGCAACACCTGGAACCGTACCGACTGGCGACCCCTGGAAGGCTTCGTATTTGCTCTGACGCCGTTCAATTTCACTTCTATCGCCGGCAACTTGCCCACGGCACCCGCCATGTTGGGCAATGTGGTGGTCTGGAAACCCGCAGAATCACAGATTTATTCGGCCTCCGTCATCATGGAGATCCTCGAGGCTGCCGGATTACCGCCAGGAGTTGTCAATCTCATCTATGTGAACGGCCCTACAGCAGGCGAAGTGATCTTCAAGCACCCGCAATTCGCCGGCTTGCACTTTACGGGCAGCACAGGCGTCTTTCAGAAGCTGTGGAAAACCATTGGTGATAACATCGCCTCTTACCGCTCTTACCCGCGCATCGTGGGTGAAACAGGAGGCAAAGATTTCGTCGTAGCTCATCATTCTGCCGACCCCAAAGCCGTAGCCGTAGCCCTCACGCGCGGTGCCTTTGAATATCAAGGCCAAAAATGTTCGGCCGCTTCGCGCGCTTATATCCCTCAATCGCTCTGGCCAAAAGTCGAAGAATACTTGCTCGAAGACTTGCGCAGCATTAAAATGGGAAGCCCGGAGGATTTTACCAACTTTTTCAACGCCGTTATCGACGAAAAAGCCTTTGAAAAGATTGCACACTACATCGCCGAGGCCCAAAAGTCCGACAAAGTTCGCGTGATTTTTGGCGGTCACTGCGACAAGTCGGAGGGCTACTTCATCGAACCTACGGTATTACTCACTTCCGACCCGCACTACGTTACCATGTGCGAAGAAATCTTTGGGCCGGTACTGACACTCTACGTCTACGACGATAACCAGTACGCCGAGACGCTGGACTTAGTGAACCACACTTCGCCTTATGCACTCACAGGAGCTGTTTTTGCTCGCGACAGAGCAGCTCTGGTGTTGGCCGACGAAAAACTCCGCCATGCTGCAGGCAATTACTACATCAACGACAAGCCTACAGGCGCGGTTGTAGGCCAGCAGCCCTTTGGCGGCGCGCGCGCCTCGGGCACCAACGACAAAGCTGGCTCTCCGCTCAACCTTTATCGATGGCTCTCACCGCGTACCATTAAGGAAAATTTTGTGCCGCCTACCGATTATCGCTATCCCTTCATGCTGGAGCCTTAAAACACTGCGTACTGCTCCTCACAACATCGGCTGGCTCCCTTAAAGAAGGAGCCAGCCGATGCCTTTTATTCCATAGGGCAATTGGCCCCCTGTACTTACTCTTCAGTAGCCCCTTTTGCGTTCGATGGACCAAATACTTTGAGCTCCTTAATGCGGGCTTTTTTACCCACTAAGTTGCGCAGGTAATACAGCCGTGCTCGGCGCACGCGGCCGCGTTTGAGAACCTTAATGGCCGCAATGTTAGGGTTAGAAAAAGCAAATATGCGCTCTACCCCTACGCCGTGCGAAATCTTGCGCACCGTGAACGTGCGCGTCAGACCGTGGCCTTTGATCTGGATGACATCACCGCGGAAATCTTGCTCGCGCGTCTTGTCACCCTCGCGAATGCGGTAGGTTACCACAATCGTATCGCCCGCCTTAAATTCCGGAAAGTCTGGCTTTGTGAGCAGGGCTTCGTGTACTATCTTAACGGCTGTTGGCTCGTTCATGACTGAGAAATGCTTCGTTCAAAAATCGAGCGGCAAAGGTACGGCGGGGCTTAGGAAAAGCAAGTATTGTATGAAATTTTTTGACCAATGTTGGGTTTCAGGGCGGATGGGGCGAATGGGTTTAAGGGCGCAGTTGCACTTTTAACAATTGCGCTAAACGTTCAAAGGCTGTCTTCCATTGGTCGTTGATAAACTCCCATTCGCCTTTTCGGTAGCCTTTTGTTGCCAAATAGAATAAGTTCTGGCTGCGCCAAATGTCGGGCTTAAGGTTCATCTCCTGCAGGGTTTGTAGGGTTTCGATGAGCCAAAGGACGCGCCCTATGGGCGGATATTCGCGGTGTAGGCGTCGAACTTCGCGGTGGATGCGTTGGCTAGCGGTGTGCAGCACAGCTTCTTCGTCGGCCAACTTGACGTTCCAATGGCGCAGGTCTTGGGCTGCGCGTCGGAGTGTTTGAATGGAGTTGACGTGGTTATTGTCGAAGAAGCGAAGCAGGTCGTTGTTGAGCACGTAGGCGGCAATGTTTCGCCAAGTATCGGGGATGGGCAGTCCGGCATCTTGAAAGCCGACAATGACCTGGTAGTTATCGTTAAACACATTGCGCAGGTTGGCTTCAGCGAGTTGAAGGCTCTGGGCTGTAATGGCGCGCATGATGCGAATCTTCTCATCTGAAAAGAGGGTAGTAATGGAAAAGCGATGAGCGCCGATGCGCTCCTGCTGCAGTTGAATGACGGCGCCCAAATCTGCTTTTTGAAAAGCCTGGATGATTTCGCTGCGCACGGCTTCAAACTGCGAGCGAGGAATGCTGTCGCTAACGTGCCCAAGGATGTGCTGTTGGCCTAAGTAAAGGGAGGAAAAAGCGTAGGTGAGTTCGGCTTGGGTCAGGCAAGAGCGAATATGCAGGCGTCCGAGCGCCAGGCGCGGTGTGCCGGCCTCAATGCGCTCGAAGGCCTCCACTTGGGCCAAGTAGTTGTGTAGGTTCATTTGCTCAGGGGCTTCTTCGAAGAGCGATGCCACAGCAAAGTGAGCCGCTACGCGCTCTAAAGTGATGCGGGCGGGCACCACATTTTGCCGATAGCTAGTAGCGCCATCGGCGTAGCGATTGCTAGGCGCTTGGCTCAAGCGCTTTTCAAACGCTTCGTGCAGGTTCAGCCCTGTCGTTTCCTGGGCGTAGTCCATGGCTCGAAGCGCGTATTGGAGGATTTGCTGGGTTTCTATGCCCGATATTTCATCGAAAAACCAACCGCAACTGGTGTACATCAGCAGAGCAAAGCGCTGCATTTCGAGCAGTCGCAGGGCAGTTACTTTTTCCAACTCGCTCAATTCTCGGCGAGCATGCGCGCCAAAGAAGGCACTACGTGTTTTTTCGGTTCGGTCGAGGATGACTTCAATGTAGTGGTTTCTGGCTTTCCAAGGGTCCTTAAAAAAGCGCCCAGCCTCGCGCTCGTAAGCAGGAGCGAGCTGGTCACGCACGTAGTCGAGTGCCTCGCGCAGGGGTTTGCGCCAGCGCTGGTGCCACTCGGGATGAGCGCCGGTGTTGCAGCCGCAGTCGCTGCGCCAGCGTTCTACGCCGTGGCTACAGCTCCAAGAGCTATTCTCCACAATTTGCACTTCCCACTCTGGAGGAAAGAGTTCTAAAAACTGGCCGTAATTGGTCAAGATTGCCCGACCACTGGCCTCAATATCGTTGAGTGCAGAGGCTAAGGCCATTTCGCCAAAGCGATGGTGGTGGCCATAAGTTTCGCCATCGGTGGCGATATGAGCGAGCTGAGGAGTATCGGAGTCGTCGAGCAGAGCAAGTAGGCGGCGAGCGAATTCGTGGCCGTCGTTGAGGAGGCCCTCGAAGGCGACGGCCTGCGATACTGGACCGTTGTAGAAAAACAAAGCGATACGGCGCCCGCTAGGCAGCAAACACCAATAGGGATGCCGTGTGTCCAAAGTTTGGGTATCTACGGCTTGCCAGACCTCTTCGCCCATGCGGCGGACGGCTGCCGCCTGATGCGGGGCCAGAATGGTAAACCGAATGTCGTGAGCGGCCAGCACTTCTAGCGTTGCTATATCCACAGCGGTTTCGGGTAGCCACATGCCTTCTGGGCGGCGCCCAAAGCGGTGCTCGAAGTCGTATATGCCCCAGTACACTTGCGTTACCTTATCGCGATAGTTGGCCAAGGGCATGATTAGGTGGTTGTAAGCCTGGGCCAAGGCATTGCCGTGGCCACCGCAACGCCGCTGGCTTAATCGGTCGGCTTGCAGAATGAGCGCATACGTCTCTGGGTCATTGGCCGCTAACCACGTGAGTAAGGTGGGGCCAAAATTGAAGGAGATGCGGTTATAGTTGTTGCGAATTTTGATGATCCACCCCTTCTCGTTCAGGATACGCGCTGCAGCGTTGGGCGCATAACATTCAAAGTTGATGCGCTCATTCCAATCGTGATAAGGGCGGGCGCTTTCTTGCTGCTCTACCACTTCCAGCCACGCGTTTTCACGCGGCGGTTGATAAAAATGCCCGTGCACGCACACATATTTTTTCGCTTTCCTCATGGCACCAACATTATAGCGGCAAACATCCGCAACTCCAGAGGCAACTTTAAAACTCTACTCGAATTTTTCGCAAAGAAAAATTCAGCAATCCTCTAGCAAAACAAAACCGGCCTCAAAAGGCTTCAGATGCGCCATTAAAGCCTCCACGAATTGCTCGCCATATTTGAGGTAGTAGGGGATGAAATTATCGGCACGCTCCTGCAACTGGCCTCCCGGAAAAAGTTTCTCGCGAAGGGCGCGCAGTTGTCCGAGGGCAATGTCGTGCTTCTGTTTTTCGGCTCTCAAGAGGCGATTTTGCCAGTGTTCGAGTTGATGGACTGCTTTGACGGCGTCAGCTCGTACGGCGCTTTCCAGCGTAGGGTCAATGGCTTTGGCTCGCTGGGCGACGCGTTCGTAGATGCCTTTGAGTTCGCTAATCTCAGCACTTAAGTCTACGCCGGCGTCGGCGCGGGCAGCCACAAAGTCGCGTATTAATGCATCAGGAGCGTCAAAGTAGCGCTGAGGTGGAAAGCCAAACTTGAGCGAACGCTTGATGGCGTCTTTGTCGAACCACAACACGGAATGGCGGCGAACGAGCATAGGATAGGGTATGCCGTAGTGTTCGAACAAGGCGCGTCGCTCCAACCAATAGGCCAGTTCACCGCCGCCGCCTACATAGGCTAAATTGGGCAAAATCATCTCCTGATAAAGCGGACGCAGCACGACGTTGGGGCTAAAGCGCTCAGGATGAGCATCTAGCTCGGCGAGTAGAGTCTCGAGGTTAAATACCAGCGGCGTATTCAATACCCGATAGGCATCGCCTTCTTGCGCGATGCGTTCGCGGCTGCTTTCCGTCAAATAAAAAAGATTGATGGGCCGCGGCTGGGCTTGTTCCTTGTAGCCTCGGGCGCGCAACTGCTTGAGGGTCCGACTCACCAGGCGGTAGGCCGTTTGATGCAGCAATTCGTCGCGCATGACGGGAATAAAGCAGCGCTTCAAGCGGGCGTCGCTCAGGTCTGCCACCACTAAACCATGGCGCCCTAAGAGGCTGTGGAGCAGAGCACGCGTAGCCTCCGCAAAGGTGGGTTGTGCTTCGTAGGCCACGCGCACCATCTCCCACACCTCGCGCGCGTGTTCCCCCTCGCCCAAAATGGGGCGCAGCGCTTCTAACACCGGTTGTAGCGTCTGTGTCGGCATGCGCCCCACAGGGCCATGCATGCCCGGCTCCCAGCGCAACTCGCGGCCAAACAGCCGTACGTGGTTCAGTTCTTCCACATCGTGATCCTCACTGCCCAACACAAACACCGGCACTACGCACCGCCCAGTGCGCCGCTCAGCTTCTTCGGCCAGCTTTATGGTGCTGATGGCTTTGTACAGAAAATAAAGAGGCCCTAACAACAGCATGGGCTGATGTGCTGTAGCCACACAAAAGGTGTCTTCGTTTCGCAGCGCTTGTATGTTGGCCCTTACCGTCTCGCTGCATGGAAGATGGGCGTACTGGTCGGTCAGTACTTCGACCAGCGTTTCGCGCGGAAGGAAAGTGCCCAAGCGCGCTTCTATCACTGCGGGCAACTGCTCTGGCGTAGGCTCCCAGCGATAGAACGGCCTTAACTCCTCTGCTCCTGTTGCATACGCTACGTCGGTGCGCGACAGCTGAGGAACGTCGGAAAAAGGTATCAACACTTTATGCATGGACGAAAGGCTAGGATTTCAGGTTGGAAAAACGGTTAGTAGGCCGTCAGAACAACTACCCATGAGGTTTGTTCGGAAAATAAGGTGGCACACGCAGTAAGTCGAAGATACAAGCGCCTCTGTGGCGCTATCAGCCCGTCTGACGGGATCTTGGCCCCAAAAACTCCTTGGCCAGCCTTTCGGCGCATAAGTATTGAATACCTACTTTTGCCGCATTCCTTCTTTTTCTTGATTCAAAAATTACGGTACTAATAGCCCATGTCTAAAGTGCTCATTATTGGCGCTGGTGGTGTCGGTCGAGTGGTGGCCCACAAATGCGCTCAGCATCGCGATGTCTTCGGCGATATTATGCTGGCCAGCCGTACTAAAAAGAAATGCGACGCCATCGCTGATGCCGTCTATCGCAAATACGGCGGCCGAAAAATCAAAACGGCGCGTTTAGACGCTGACTACCCGGAGCAAACCATTGCGCTTATTCGCAAATTCAAGCCCGATTTGGTAATCAACGTCGCATTGCCCTATCAAGACCTGCCCATCATGGATGCTTGTCTAGAAACCGGAGTACACTATTTGGATACGGCCAACTACGAACCCAAGGATGTGGCTAAATTTGAGTACTCGTGGCAATGGGCTTACCGCGAACGTTACGAACAAAAAGGCATCATGGCGCTGCTAGGCTGTGGTTTCGACCCTGGCGTCACGAGCGTCTTCACTGCCTACGCGGCAAAGCACTACTTCGACGAAATTCATTACTTAGATATTGTAGATGCTAATGCAGGCAGCCACGGCAAGGCGTTTGCCACCAATTTTAACCCAGAAATCAATATCCGCGAAGTAACTCAGCGCGGTAAGTACTGGGAAAATGGCCAGTGGGTAGAGACGGAGCCGCACGCTATTTGGAAAGACATCAACTATCCCGAAATCGGTCCGCGTCGCTCTTACCTAATTTATCACGAAGAACTGGAAAGCTTGGTGAAGAACTTCCCTACACTCAAGCGCGCGCGCTTCTGGATGACTTTCAGCGAGGAATACCTGACGCATTTGCGCGTCATTCAGAATATCGGCATGGCCAGCATTAAGCCGATCCGCTACAAAGGTGTAGACATTGTGCCGCTGCAGTTTCTTAAAGCCGTGTTGCCGCCGCCAGAGAGCTTAGGCGAAAACTATACGGGCTTTACCAGCATCGGCTGCCGCATTCGGGGAATCAAAGACGGGCGTGAGCGCACCTATTACGTGTGGAACAACTGCTCGCACCAAGCGGCCTATGAAGAAACGGGCACACAGGCAGTGAGCTACACTACTGGCGTACCCGCCATGATTGGCGCGCGTCTGATGCTGCAAGGTGTGTGGAGTGGCAAAGGTGTCTTCAACGTTGAAGAATTTGACCCAGACCCCTTTATGGAGCGCCTCAACTTAGATGGTCTGCCCTGGCACGAACAACACGATATAGACTTAGAAATGGATTAATCGCTCGTCATGCGCATTCTGTTGGTGGAGGATGAGAAAACGCTTCGCGAAGGCCTGCAAATCAACTTAGAATTGGAGGGTTATGAGGTGGTGAGCACCGATAACGGGCGCCATGCTTTAGAGCTCTCCGCAAGCCAACACTTCGATCTACTCCTCCTTGACGTGATGCTGCCCGAAGTAGACGGCTTCAGCATTGCCGAGCACGTGCGCCTAACGAATACGGAGGTGCCTATTCTTATGTTGACAGCTAAAGACTTAGCCCAAGATCGCATTATGGGCTTAAAGCGCGGTGCCGACGACTACCTGACAAAGCCCTTCCATTTGGAGGAACTGTTGCTCCGCGTCAGCAAGCTGCTCAAGCGCAGCCAGCGCGCTCAGGGGGAGGCGCCCGACACGTATACTTTCGGGGGGAACACCGTCAATTTTACTACCTTCGAGGCCATTAATTGGCGTGGCGAGCGGCTGATACTCACTAAGATGGAAGCCCTGCTGCTCAAACTCTTCGTCGAGCGCAGAGGCGAAGTGGTTAGCCGTCAGCAAATCCTGCAAAGCGTATGGGGCTACGATGTCTATCCCACTACGCGCACTGTAGATAACTTTATTCTTGCTTTTCGCAAGTATTTTGAACGCGATCCCAGGCGGCCGCGATTTTTTCACTCCGTGCGAGGTGTGGGCTATCGGTTTACGGGTTAAACGGCTCGTCTTCTTCTCGAAGCTGCTCCTCTATTTGGCGCAAGCGTTCGCGACATAGCCGAACAAGCAAGCGCGCCCGCTCGATGTACCTGGCCAGGTCGTCTATGCGCACCGTTTCCTGTTGCAAGTCGGATACGATTTGCTGCAATTCGGCATAGGCCTCTTCGTAAGTAGCGGGTATCTCCTGGGTTTCCTTCATCGTTCAAACCATACAGGCTCGCGATTATCGGGCGAGCCGTTGTAATTAATAAAAATTTCCTCGCCCGGTTCGATATCGCGCAATGCATAAATTTCGATCACCTGATTTTCAAAATCCATCCCGTAATCAGCGTTAGGTTCATAAGAGTGGTTGTACAGCGAACCATACCCTAACGCAAAAGCATACCATTCTCCGTCGGTGCCCCAGTCAAAGTAATAGTCGTCTAAAATTGTTTGACGCACAGCTGCTAGTTGGGCCTTAGGAAACAGCAAAACAGGGCAAATTTCGATAACAGAGCCTGCGCCCAACGGCGCAGCAGCAAACACACCCAGCCCGTGTATAGCGGAAGACGCCACAAAGATAGGAGCCTGTAGCAGCGACATAGACCGTCAGTTTAAGTGCCCAAAAACGCGTTAATTGGGCATATTGCGCAACTTTTCAGGTTTGAGCACTACGATAACACCCTCCCGAATATCAATATGGCCCTCGTTTTTAAAGTCGGTGAGCGTTCGGATGAGCGTCTCCTTAGCCGTGCCAGCCATGGCAGCCAGGTCCTCTCGCAGCATGTTGATCTCGCGGTAGCCCTGGTCGAAGAGGTGCACCATGGTAGTGGCCACGCGTTTACGCACCGAGTTGTAGGCCAGGTCAATGAGCTGCTGTTCTTGTTCCGTTAGGTGGCCTGCCAAAAGTTTAATGAAGCGGGCGTTGACGTCGCGATGGCCATAAACCAGGGCAAAAAAGTCGTCTTTGGGTATCATGCGCACGCTGGTGTCTTCTAAAGCTGCTGCGCTTTCCTGGTATTTGTCGTCGCGCAAAAGAGCCAGATAACCTAAGAACTCGCCTGCTCCAGCAATACGGAGGATGAATTCGCGCCCTTCTTCGTTGGTTTTGAACAACTTGACGCTACCTTTCTCAATGTAAAAAAGCCAGCGCGGAAACTCGCCCTCCTGAAACAGAAGATCCTTTTTGCGGTAATGGCGCACCTCGCGATTCTCCGACAAGCGCTGGATGGCTTCCATCGCTCGTGCTTCATTGATGAAATGCTCAAAACTGCCGCCGCTTTGTCGGTTAGCCGCCTCGCGTAGCCGCTCGTGCTTTTTTAAACGGGCTTCGATGGTCTGGAGCAGAACAGTATCGTCGAAAGGCTTGACGATGTAATCGTCAGCACCCAGCGACATACCCTTGCGGAAATCGCTCTTCTCCGCTAATGCGGTTAGAAAAATAAAGGGAATATCCGCCGTAGCTGCATTTCGGCTCAAAATATGCAACACACCAAAGCCGTCCAACTCTGGCATCATCACATCGCATAAAATTAGGTCAGGGCGTTCCGCAATGGCTTGTTCCACGCCTTTCTTGCCGTCTTCAGCGCTTAGCGTTTGATAGCCGCTCAAGGTCAAAATCTCGCATAAATTCTCGCGTACATCGGCGTGATCTTCAATAACAAGGATTTTCTTTTTCATGGCCGGTTCCGTTTTCCGCGATAAAAGTACAGCGACTACCCCAATGGCATAACGCTCCACCGGTTTTGGAAAGGCTTAAAGGCTTCGGTTGGGCGCATTGATTTAAATCACCTGCCTTTTTGTTTGTCATCATTCAATGCCTGTGTCTACGCAAGACACCTTTGTGCATGAGGAGAAGAGAGCTCTCCGAGCAAGGCTTATTTATACTATTTCAAAGACACTTAATTATGAATGTTTTTGCTCCCGTCTCAACCATCATGGTTACTGACTTGGTAACCGTAAACCCCGAAACGACCTTGCGTGAAGTTAAAGAAATTTTCGATCGTCACTCTTTTCACCACCTGCCGGTAGTGAACTTCCGCAAAATTGTAGGCATCGTTTCGCGCACAGATTTTGATCGCTTTGTAGGAGGGTTGAGGCGAAACAACGACTCGCCGGACGTTTTAGAAAAGACTTGCGTAGAAGAGATCATGACCAAAGGCTTAGGAAAGTTAGAGCCAGACGATCGCATTAACGTAGCGTTAGAAATCTTTAGCAAGAA
>CALHAM010000074.1 GCA_937934275.1 uncultured Saprospiraceae bacterium
GGCTTGGGCTTAGAAGGGTATGCCCTGGCCATTGAGTACTTGCTGCACCTGTCTGAGCGCAAAGACTAATTTTTAGACCAAACGCCACGTGCTTCGTTCAGCAGTTTGCGGGTCGGTGTAGGGCATATCCATGCTCTTGCCCTACCTTAGCGCGGCGAAAGTTCGCCACTTCCTTTTTTGCTCACCGTTTCTGCTGTTTAGAAACTTCCTTGTTTCGCATGTTGGTTAAACACATTCAGAAAGTTGCCGTGCTTGGCTCTGGTCTTATGGGCACGGGCATTGCGGCCCACTTGGCGGGCTGTGGTTTTGAAGTACTCATGCTTGATATTTTGCCGCCCGACCTTTCGGAAAGCGAGGCTCAAAAGCCCGAGGCGCGCAACCGAATCGCTCAGCAGGCACTTCAAAATGCGTTGAAAGCTAAGCTTAATCCGTTTTACGACCCCAAATTCGCTAGCCGCATTGCGGTCGGGAACTTCGAGGATGACTTTCCCAAAATCAAAGACTGCGACTGGGTGGTCGAAGTCGTGGTGGAACGCTTAGATATTAAGCGTCAAATCTTCGAAGAGGTAGAGAAATACCGCGCGCCCGGCTCATTGGTGAGTTCCAATACTTCAGGTATCCCTATCCACCTCATGACGGAAGGGCGCAGCGAGGATTTCAAAAAACACTTTCTCGGTACGCACTTTTTCAATCCTGTGCGCTATATGCGGTTGCTGGAGATCATCCCCACAGCAGATACCGACCCAGCGGTTACCGCATTTTTCATGCATTTTGGCGACGTGTTTTTGGGCAAACAAACGGTGCTTTGCAAAGACACGCCTGCTTTCATTGCCAACCGCATTGGTGTCTTCTCCATGGCCAAGGTGTTTCAGCTCACCTACGAACTCGGTCTGGACATCGCCACTGTCGATGCGCTCACTGGCCTGGCCATTGGTCGCCCTAAAACGGGCACCTTTCGACTAGCAGACTTGGTGGGCATGGACACCGCTGTGCACGTCATCGGTGGTCTGCGCCAAAACTGCCCCGACGACGAACAAGTGCAAGCCTTCCAAATGCCGCCGTTTTTGCAATTTTTAGTGGAAAACAAGTTTTTCGGCGACAAATCGGGCAAAGGCTTTTACCAAAAGACCGACCAAAAGGATGATAAGGGTCGCTCCGTAGTGCTGGCGCTCAACTTACGGACGCTCGAATACGCACCTTCGCAGAAGGCCAATCTGCCCGTCCTGGACGCGCTCAAGCAAATAGACGAGCTGCCGCGCCGTATGAAGGCCATTTTCAAAGCCGATGACCCGGGCGCCGAGCTGCTTCAGCGCTACTTCTTAAGTTTGTTTGCCTACGCCTCTAAGCGCGTGCCGGAAATTAGCGACACCCTCTACGCCATTGACGACGCGCTGCGCGCCGGCTTTGCCTGGGAAAAAGGCCCTTTCGAATACTGGGACATGGTTGGAGTAGCCGAAGGAGCGGCAGTAGCCGAAACCCGAGGTGAAACAATTGCCCCCTGGGTAAAAGAAATGTTGGCTGCTGGCCATGAGCAGTTTTACAAGATGGAAAGCGGTAAGCGCTTTTGCTACAACCCACTGACAAAGACCTATGAGCCGCTTCCCGGTGGCGAAGCGTTTATCGTACTCGACGCTTACCGAAACCAAAAGCCCGTATTCCACAACGCTGAGTGCACTTTGCACGATATTGGCGACGGTGTGCTGTGTTTGGAGTTTCACTCCAAGATGAACGCCATCGGCGAGGGCATTCTTCGCGGCCTGCAGGAGAGCATCCGCATTGCAGAGGAAGAGGGCTGGCATGGCCTCGTTATTGGCAACAACGCTCAGAACTTCAGCGTCGGCGCCAACTTGATGATGATTGCCATGATGGCCTACCAGCAGGAATGGGAGGAGCTAAACATGGCCGTACACTTCTTTCAGCAGACCTCCATGCGCCTGCGTTACAGTAAGGTTCCAGTCGTCATGGCTACACAGGGCTACGTCTTTGGCGGCGGCTGTGAGTTTGCCATGCACTGCGATGCTGTAGAGGCGGCGGCCGAAAGCTACATAGGCCTCGTCGAAGTAGGGGTGGGCCTGCTGCCCGGCGGTGGTGGGACGAAGGAATTTGCCGTACGCGCCTCTGATACCTACAGCCGGGAGGGCGACGTGCAAATACCGACGCTGATCGAAAAGTTCAAAACCATTGCGACCGGCCAAGTAGCCACCTCAGCCTTTCAGGCCTTCTCATACGGCTACCTGCTGCCGCAGAAAGACCGCGTCGTGCTCAACACCGCCCGCAACATCGGCGCAGCAAAGAAGCGCGTGCTCGAAATGGCGGATGACTACGTAGCGCCTCTGCCGCGAAAGGATGTGTACGTACTGGGCCGCACGGGCTTGGGAGCGCTCTACGTTGCCGCACACTCGCTCTATTTGGGCCATTATGCTACAGAACACGACATCAAAATCGCTCGCAAGATCGCTTGGGTACTCTGTGGCGGCGACTTGACTGGGCCGCAAAACGTCTCGGAACAATACCTGCTCGACCTTGAGCGCGAGGCCTTCTTGAGCCTGTGTGGCGAGCCAAAAACGTTGGCTCGCATTCAGCACATGCTCGAAAACGGCAAGCCGCTGCGCAACTGAGCCAGCTCACTGGCAGTTTTGCTGGGTAGCAGTTATCAGCTTGCGCGAAAATTCTAAGTAAGGTCGAATGGCCCCGTTTTCCGGCGCCCGAGCGCTTTCGGCCAGATGCGTCTCTACCTCCTTGAGGTGCCCTGCACACAAGAGGCGCTCATAGTTGAAAAGGTGGGCGTCGCGGAAATGTTCGAAGGCGGCCAAAACCTCCGATTTGGGCTGAAAAAAATACGCGTAAGCGACGCATAAAAGCAGGGCGCTTACAAAACCAGAAAGACCCGATAGTGTCAGCATTTTTAAACCGAAGCCTCCTTTTTGTACACGCAGGCGCTCGTAATCTTGTTGAATGCGGTGCCGGTCTTCGCGCAGCTGGCGCACCAGCTGGCGTTCGGCAAACAGATCGTCGGCGTAGCGCTGCCGAAGCGCGTTCAATTGCTCTCGATTTTTTTGCTCTGCCAACTCTAAGGCGGCCACCGTTTTTCTTAATTCCGATATTTGGGCCAAGAGGTCCGAATATGATTGCATAGTAGAGTCTGTTTTTTCTCCAACAAAAATACCTATGCTCGTTGACATTTTAGCCATTGGCGCGCATCCTGACGACGTAGAGTTGAGCGCTTGTGGAACGCTGCTGCGCCATGCCGACAAAGGCTACACTTTCGGCCTGCTCGACCTCACGCGCGGCGAACTGGGTTCGCGCGGCTCCGCCGAACTACGCACTCAAGAAGCCCACACAGCGGCACAACTCTTGGGCGCAGCCTTTCGCACACAGCTCGATCTGCCCGATGGTTTTTTCGACTATTCACGCGAAAATCTGCTTGCCGTCATCCGCCTCATTCGGCGACATCGTCCTCGCATAGTGCTTTGCAACGCTCCTAACGACCGACACCCCGACCACGGTAAGGCAGCCCGGCTGGCCGCTGATGCCTGCTTCTATGCGGGCCTGCTCAAAATCGAAACGTCCGATGAGTGCGGCACCCCCCAGCAGCCTTGGCGCCCAGAATCGGTGTTTCACTACATCCAAGATCGCCATCTAGCGCCTCACTTCATCGTGGATATTACCCCCTATTTCGAGCGCAAAATGCAGGCTATACTCGCCTTTCGCTCCCAATTCTACAATCCCGATGCTCCCGACGAAGGCCCTCAAACGCCTATTTCGAGCAAGGACTTTCTTGACTTCATGGAGGCCAAGGCGCGCGTCTTTGGTCGCTCCGCCCAAGTGCGCTATGCCGAAGGCTTCATCGCCGCGCGCATTCCAGCCGTTAGCGATTTGTTTGCGCTGCACTAGCCGCCCAATACCGCTGCTCAGAACGACTCGATGCGCTGCGGCGAGGGCGGAGGCTTTCACTCCATTTAGGTGTTGCCAAGAATTGAGCACATCCCCTGCCGACAGCTCGCGCGCTTGGGCGTTAAAAGATCGTTAGGTCGAGGATGGTGAGCAAGCCAAAAACCACGCTAGCCACGCCGTTGGTTGTAAAGAAAGCCATGTTCACCCGACTGAGGTCGTCGGGCCTTACCAAGCGGTGTTGGTAAATAAGCATGGCCAAAAAGACGGCTGTGCCCAACCACGACAGCCAGTGCGCTTGGGGTAGGCGGCTGTGCATCAGCCCGCCAGCCATTACCACGAAAGCTGCCGCTCCCAAGTGGAGCCATTCCGAAAGGTGCAAGGCCCGCGCCTTACCCATGCGAGCAGGTATGGAAAACAGGCGATTTTCTCGATCGAATTCCTCATCCTGTAGCGCATAGATGATATCGAAGCCCGCCGTCCAGAGCAAAACAGCCATGCCGTAAAAAATAGATATCCATCCAAAACGCCCGGTGGCGGCCAAATAAGCACCTACTGGGGCCAAGGCTAGGCCTAAACCCAAAATGAGATGGCACAGCGAAGTAAAGCGCTTCGTATAGCTATAACCCAACACAACGGCCAGTGCTACCGGCGATAAAAGAAAGCACAGGGTATTGATAAAGTAAGTCGTAGCCATGAACAGCGCGCTGGCCAACACCACGAAACGCAGCGCCGCCTGCGGCGAAAGGATACCCGCCGGGATTTCGCGCATCTGTGTGCGCGGGTTGAGCGCATCTACATCGCGATCGAGCCAACGATTGAACGCCATAGCCGCGCTGCGCGCAAACACCATGCACAAGATGACCAACCCCAAAAGCCTCCAACTCAAGCCCTCGCCGCTCTCAGCAGCACCAACAAAGAAGCCTACCAAGGCAAAAGGCAGGGCAAAGAGCGTATGGCTGAATTTAATGAGCGATAAATAATGCTTCATTTGCCTGCAAAAATACGCTTGCTCCCTTCTATTGGCTGCCAATCTTTACCAATACCTTTGCGTCAATTTTAACACATACTTAATATGCCAAACAAATTGCGAGCCGCCATTACAGGCGTCAACGGCTGGGTACCGGAAGACCGGCTGACTAACGCCGACTTAGAAAAAATGGTGGACACTTCCGACGAATGGATCACTACCCGCACTGGCATCAAGGAGCGCCGCATTTTGCGCACTCCGGGTTGGGCCACCAGCGATATGGGGGCTGAAGCCGTACGAGGCCTAATGGCTAAAACAGGCCTCGCTCCCGGAGAAATTGACCTGCTCATTGTCGCTACGGTGACGGCTGACATGGTCTTTCCCGACACGGCCAACACGATATGCGATAAAGTTGGCGCCAAAAACGCCTTCGGTTTCGATATCAACGCAGCCTGCTCGGGCTTCCTCTACGCCCTAGTCACCGGTGCCCAGTTTATCGTCTCCGGCGCCTACGAAAAAGTTGTCGTGGTAGGAGCCGATATGATGTCTTCCATCACCGACTACACCGACCGCAACACCTGTGTCCTTTTTGGCGATGCTGCCGGCGCTGTGCTGCTGGAAGGGCGCCGCGACGGAACGGGTATCCAGGACTTCATCTTGCGAGGCGACGGCGCTGGGCGCGAATTCCTGCATATGAAAGCCGGTGGTTCACTGCGCCCACCCTCTGCTGAAACCATCGCCCGTCGCGAACACTATGTTTATCAGGAGGGCAAGCGCGTTTTCAAATTCGCCGTTGAAGGGATGGTCAGCACTGCCCAAGAAGTACTTCGCCGCAACCACAAAACCGTGGGCGAAGTGGACTGGGTCGTTCCTCACCAAGCCAACATGCGCATCATTACTTCCGTAGCCGAACACTTAGGAATACCCATGGAAAGGGTGATGGTCAATATCCACAAATACGGCAACACCACTGCCGCTACTATTCCATTGTGCTTGTGGGAATACGAAGAGCGCTTGAAAAAAGGCGACAACCTCATCCTGAGCGCCTTTGGCGGAGGCTTTACGTGGGGATCTGTCTACGTCAAGTGGGCCTATTGAAACGGCAAGTAACAAAAAGAGCCATACGCGACGCGATAGTGGTACACATTTCGTTCTAAAGGCATAGACTTTCAAGGAATGAAAAACGCATCTTTTTTTTCACTGGATAAATTGGGCACGTTAGGGCTATTTCTGACGGCCCTCCTATCGCCCTGTTGTTTTCCGCTCTTTGCTGTGATAGCCTCGGCTTTAGGGCTGGGCAGTTTTGAGCTGTTGGGCGGCTGGACGATGTGGATTTTTCAGGGGATGGTGGCGCTAAGTGTCGCCGGTTTGGCGCTGGCCTATCGGAAACACCGTTTTATTTACCCTTTGGCCTTGGCTGTGGTTAGCGGAGTGCTCATCTTATATGGCTATCATGTGGATGAGAGCGAATATTGGAGGTATTTCTTGTACGCTGGAATGGCGGGCCTGCTGGGCGCTACAGGATGGAATCACTACCACAGTCGTCGGGCAGCGCTTTGCGCTTGCGATGCTTGCAGCTCTGAAGCGGCCGGAAAGATGCATTTGACTGAGCCGGCAGCGAAAGCCGAAGTTTCTGAAACATACAACTCTACTATCAACTGCCCTAAATGCGGCTATGCTCAGACGGAGGTGATGCCAACCGACGCCTGCCTTTTTTTTTACGAATGCACCTCTTGCCACGCGGTGCTGAGGCCGCTTCCGGGCGATTGCTGCGTATTTTGCAGCTTTGGCACAGTCAAATGCCCACCCGTAACGGCCGCTAAAGTTCGATAGGCAAGATGCGCACTGCACTTTTATGCTGGTCCAAATAATTGCGGATAATGCGCGCCGCATCGGGGTCTTTTAGGGGTGCTTGTGTGGTATCCAGTACTTGATGAAGCGGTAGCATGTCCTCCACAGAGCAATAAACATAGCCGGCAAAGTTGCCCTCCTGTACTACGACCAACGCCTGCTCGTCAGGAGTGCGCCCCGGTTCTACGAGGATGAAGCTGCCCGATAACCTGCGCGATAGGGCGGAGATGGCTTGCTCGACCCGCTCGTTGTAGGCCTCAGGTGGCTCCTCACCTACGCATGCACCGGCACAGCGGTGCAAAGTGTAGTGAAAACACGCGCCGGTAGTCTCCTCCAGATGACAGAGTTTATGGCACAGATCGAAGCGGCGAGCAGTGCTTTGCAACCACTTGCGCGCATTTGACAGACGAGGCAGCTCGGCAATGCGCTCTAAGGCTGAGCGCGAGCGCTGTGGCAAGCGCCCCACCGACAGGCAGCGATAGCCGCGCTCATCGGTGTAGGCGTAGATCGCTGCATTGAACTCGCGCGTGCGCAAGGCCCGATTGATGCGCGGCTGTAGGCGCTTAATTTCAGCGCTTTCCAACAACAACGCCACCAGCTCACTACCCGTTACCTCGTAGCTAAAGTCTGCCACTCCCGCACGCAGCTTTTCGCCTTTAGGAGAAGTATCGGCAAAGTGCTCGAATAGGCGCTTTCGAATGTCTTTGCTCTTGCCCACATACAGCACGTGGCCGTGGGCGTCGTGTAAGTAGTAAACGCCACAGGCCTCCGGGGCTTCCTGCAGACGCTCTAATGTGATACCCTCGGGCAGGCGTGAGGCCTGTACGCCGTACTGGAGCAGCGCCTGAAGGTTTTGCTGGCCGTTTTGGGCGGCCAAAATGCGCTCTAAAAGTTGAGCCGTGGCCAGCGCGTCGTCCAATGCCCGATGCGCACGCTCTGAGCCGATACCAAAATGGGCGCGCAAGTAGTCTAGGCTGTAGCTAGGCAGCCCGGGAAATACTTTGCGCGCCAGCCGCACAGTACACAGCCGCTGGCGACAGCTGAATGCGTAGCCTAAGCGCGCAAACTCCTCCTTGAGGAAGCCGTAGTCGAACGATACGTTGTGTGCCACAAAGACGGCTTCGCGCGTCATTTCTACCAGGCGTCGGGCCACCTCAAAAAAACGCGGCGCTTTGGCCACCATTTCATCAGTGATGCCTGTAATGCACGTGATGTTCCACGGAATGCTGCGCTCCGGATAAAGCAGCGTCGAGAAAGTCTCTACCACTCGCTGCCCATCGTGCAATACAACGGCTACTTCGATCACGCGCTCGTAGCGGGCCGAACCGCCAGTGGTTTCCACATCGACAATAGCATACATCGGCAGCAAAACTATGGCGCAGGCTCGGTGTGGGCCACCCTAAAAAAGAGACGGGTTTGAGGCCTTAGGGCACCAAAGCAATGCGCTGCACAGTAACCGCGCCAGCCTCTGAATAAGCGCTTAAAAGGTAGATGCCCCGAGGCAAATGGCCCACGGGAACCTCCGAAAGATCACCGCTCAGCGCAATGTTCTCCCATACGAGCCGCCCTTGCGCGTCAAACAAGCGCAGCATTTTATAAGTACCACGCGTCCATAGCTGGGTTCGAGCCGGATTGGGCCACACACGAACGAGCCTCGCCTCGTCGTCAAAATTAGCAGTGTTTAGAGTCTGACAAACGTCAGGGAAAGGCCAGTATAGGTCGTTTTCATCCCTTCTGAAACAGCGAAAATAGAAGCTGTAGCCGTCCACATAACCCATGCAGAAAGGCATATCCAGCAATAAAAAGGAGCAGGCATTGGGGTTGGTAGGGTCTTGTGCCAAACCAGTCATACCGATGCCTTCAATGGCAATATAGACTGGCCCCGCCCCCTGCCATTGAAAATGCTGAACGCGGCGCTGCTGATGGCCCACCATTAAGCGCGAGGTATCTACGACGACATACCACTGAAGGGCGCTCAGCTGCACGGTGTCGCCCGGCACCAGCGAGAAGTCGTAGATTTTAACGCGGCTAAGCGGGCTTCCTTCGGTCCTTAACCGATATACTTGCTGGCCCTCGGCTCGCACGTAAAAGTCTTCCGGAGGCAACGTAATCTGCCGATAAGTAATTTTTTTCCAAAGAGTGTTGTCGATGAGGGTGTCGCCTTCTACCGTGAGGGTATGAAAGCCCCAGTTACTTCCGTTCCAGCCCGTAGTTACATAATAAGTCCACTGGTCGCCTGTTTGGAACCACGGCTGAGAGAAAAGCGCTGGAGCGAGTATGGCAAACAATGCGGCTAAAAGTGTCTTTTTGGTCATGGCGCGAAGCGAGTGTTGCAAACGAATGCTTTCAGGAAGCTCGGAGAGCCTGAGTCGACCTTTACGCCTCCTTTCTCCTTGTTTAGAGCGGCACACAGGAGCAAACGCTGCTTTGTAGATTGGCTTTTTCTCACCTTGTTTTGTGCTTTGTTCCTTTTGGAAAATGCCCTTTGAAGCCCTCGACGCATTCCTCGAGCTGCTGTTGGCTAAAAAGCCTCCCGCCGTATCTTCGCCGCGTCAAAAAAGTAGGGTATGCCTGCAGACCTCTCTTTGACCAGCGATTTCAGATCGAAAAGCATTGCCTAACCAATTTAACATCAACAACATGCAAGACATTGGACTTCGCAACCCAGCTGCTTCGCTCGAAAGTATCGGACTGAAGGGCTACAAAAAGGCTTATTGGAACCTCTTGCCTGAAGAGCTCATGGAGCATTCGATCCTCAAGGGCATGGGACAGTTGGCCGACAACGGCGCGCTAGTCATTTCTACCGGCGAATTTACGGGCCGCGCTCCGGAAGACCGCTTTATTGTGGAAGACAGCATCACGCGCCACAAGGTACACTGGGGCAAAGTCAACAAACCCTTCGATGCGAAGCAGTTCGACCGACTCTGGCGCAAAGTGTGCGCTTATCTGAAAAAGAAAGAAATATATGTGCGAGATGCGAAGGCCAATGCCAGCTCCGATCCGCTCTATCACCTGCGCCTGCGGGTGATTACCGAGTATCCTTGGAGCAATCAGTTTGCCTACAACATGTTTCGGCGCCCTACACGCGAGGAAATTGAGGGCTTCGAGCCACACTGGACGGTGCTGTGCGCCCCTGGATTTCGCGCCGATCCGGCAGTGGATGGCACGCGCCAGCACAACTTTGCCATCATCAACGTCAAGAAAAAGCGCTTGCTCATCGGTGGCACGGGCTATACGGGTGAAATCAAAAAAGGCATCTTTTCCGTCATCAATTTCATCTTGCCCACCCGCACCAGTGCACTGCCCATGCACTGCTCGGCCAATGTGGGCCCGAAAGGCGACATTGCGCTATTCTTTGGCCTTTCTGGAACGGGCAAAACTACCCTTAGCGCCGATCCCAATCGCCCGCTCATTGGCGACGACGAACACGCCTGGACGGACACAGAGGTCTTCAACTTCGAAGGCGGTTGCTACGCCAAAGTCATTGACTTGAGCGAGGAAAAAGAACCCGACATCTACCGCGCCATGCGCCACGGTGCGATCCTGGAGAACACGGTTTTCTTCCCTAACACGCGCACCATCAATTACGCCGACCGCAGCATTACGGAAAACACGCGGGCATCCTATCCCATTCACTTTATAGCCAACGCCGTGCCCAGCGGCAATGCGGCGGGCAATCCTAAGAACATTTTCTTCTTGACGTGCGACGCTTTTGGCGTGCTGCCTCCTATTAGCCGCTTAACGCCCGAACAGGCGATGTACCATTTCATCAGCGGCTATACCGCCAAAGTCGCCGGTACCGAAGTGGGCATTACCGACCCTAAAACGACTTTCTCAGCGTGTTTCGGTGCCCCCTTCTTGCCGCTACACCCAGCCAAATACGCAGAAATGCTGGGCAAAAAGTTGCGCAAGAGCAAAGCAAGCGTCTGGCTGGTCAACACCGGTTGGAGCGGTGGTGCCTTTGGCGTGGGCAAGCGCATCAAATTAGCCTACACGCGCGCCATGGTTACTGCAGCCCTTGAAGGCGCCTTGGATAATGTCCCCTACACAAAGCACGAGGTATTCGGCCTCGCTATGCCGACGACTTGCCCAAATGTGCCCGACGAAATACTGAATCCGCGCAACACTTGGGAAGACAAAGCCGCCTATGACGCTAAGGCCCGGCAATTGGCCCAAGAGTTTGTGGCTAACTTTCAAAAGTTTGCCGGCGAGGCTAGCCCAGAAATTTTGGCAGCTGGTCCGGTGTTGAAATAAGAGCGCTTCGGCCCGCGTTTGCCGCATCCGCGTTTCGGCTCTTACCAGCTGGAGCGCGGATGCGTTTTTCTCATGACCCGACGCATCTGGCCTACATCAGAAAAATCAAAAAATCAAAATCCTGACCGATGTTTTGTGTTTTTGCGACAACACTTGCCCAAAAGAGTGATAGGCCCTGCGCTTCAAAACCAGCGCCCGAACGTTTGAACCAACGGCTCAAGGGCCTATTGTGCCTCATAAGTTTAGTCCTCGTTTTGACCCTCATTTTGCCCGTTGGGCTTTTGGGGCAAAGACCCGCAGCAGATACAGTAGTAAGCCGCCTTTTTCCGCCCAATGCGCGCTTGCAGTGGGTGCGCTATTACCGCGGTCGCTTCGATGACATGGCAGAGGTACTGCTCTCGTTGGGGTACGACGGCACCAGCTGTCGCGGCCAGATGACCTATCTGCGCAGCAAAGTCACCCTTGCACTAAATGGCACCTTCGACGATGCCCTCTTGGTGCTGACCGAGAGCACTCCCGACGGGGTAGTCTGTGGTCAGCTGAGCGGAGCAATTCAAGGAGAAATCCTGCAGGCCGAATGGATGAATGTGGCCAACACAATAGGCGCTGTCTTGCACGCCCGCGAGGTGAAAGCACCCAATACTGTACCCAAACCCTGTGGCGACAACAAGTGGGCCGCGCGCTATGTCGCCCGTTGGAACGACGCCCGCCTCGACCTAGTCCTAACTCGACAGAGCAACCTCCAGCTAAGCGGCTACCTGTGGATAGAGGCCGAAAACAAAACGTATCCCCTTCGCGGCAAGATGCTCAGCGAAGAGCGCTACGAAGTGCAGGCCCTACTGCCCAACGGAAAGGTGGCCGCTCATCTGCAGGGTAACCTTCAAAACCCACAAGCCCACGAATGCCAATGGATCGGCTCCGGCGAAAAACGCACCTTCAAACTCACTCAACGCGCCCGACTGGCCAGCGACTGCATTGAGTACGCCGACTATTTGAGCAGCTACGATCTCCTGTATCCGCGCTTAGAGTGCGCCAACTGCCACCAAACCCTCGACCGAATCGCTACTGAATGGATAGAGCGAGTCAAAACGGCTATCAGCGCGCAACAGCGCCCCCTGACACCTGAAAATCGCAATGCCCTGCGCGCCAGCGCTTGGTATAGCATCAGCTGCTGGACGGAGACCGTCTTTTGCGGCCAACTTTTCTTTAGCGAGTCCTGGCAACAGCCTTCCTCAGCCCGGGCGTTCAACTTCGACCTGCGCACAGGCAAGGAAATCACCTTTGAAGACCTCTTTAACCGCAATTTCAATGCCCGCGAATGGTTGGCCGATTACGCCCGCAAAGAGTCGCCTAAGTTGCCTAAATACGCCACCGACTCTCCCTTTCGCGAATGGCTGGCCAAAGAGGGCTTCCCCATTGCCGTCATTCGCCGCGAAGGCCTCGAAATCTGCACGCCCTTTCACGCCATTTACGGCCAGCATAGCCTCATCGTACCCTACAGCCTGCTGAAGCCCTACATGCGGCGCGACAACCCGATCACCGACTTGGTAAAGTGAACTTAACGGTATATCGGCCGTTTCTTTAAGCCTAAAAGGTTTTATGCGGACACTACTTTTGGCTCTCTAAAACAGGTAAACATCATGAAGAGAAGCATCCAAACCTTAGCGCTGTCTTGCCTCCTAGGCTTGGCGCATCTATCCCTATTGGCCCAGGCGACCATTTCCGAACAACGCTTGCGCCGAGACATCACCTATTTAGCCTCCGATAAGCTCAAAGGGCGCGGGACAGCCACCCCCGAAGAACAAAAGGCCGCCCAGTATATCGCCAAGCAATTCAAGAAAGCGGGCCTTAAGCCCATGGGCGACAACGGTACTTGGTTTCACACGTTTACTTTCAAAAAATCGAACGACCCCCACGGCGGCGAAGCCATTGAGGCACCGCTGCTTACGAGCCGAAACGTCGTCGGTTTTCTAGATAACGGCGCCCCACATACCGTCATCATCGGCGCCCACTACGACCACCTCGGCCTAGGGCACGACCGCAACTCGCTAGACGCTAATCCGATAGGTAAAATACACAACG
Organism: uncultured Saprospiraceae bacterium; assembly: GCA_937934275.1. Lineage (GTDB taxonomy): Bacteria > Bacteroidota > Bacteroidia > Chitinophagales > Saprospiraceae > M3007. The sequence continues at coordinate 13,049 of CALHAM010000074.1, forward strand.
GCGCCGACGATAACGCTTCGGGCACTGCCGGCGTCCTCGAATTGGCCCGCTACTTGGCTAAAAATGGCGTCCGCGAGCGCTACAACTATCTGTTCATTTGCTTTTCCGCTGAAGAACTCGGCCTCATCGGCTCTAAAAAGTACACTGAGCGCCCAACCATTGACCTCAGTCAAGTGCATTTCATGATCAATATGGACATGATTGGCCGCCTCAACGACGAGCGCCGACTGGTGGTCGGGGGCGTGGGTACGGCGCCCGATTTCGTCCCTCTATTGGAAAGCCTCCCTCAAAAACAGGTAGCCATCAAAATGGACAGCAGTGGCATCGGCCCCAGCGACCACACTTCCTTTTACTTAAAAAACATCCCAGTCCTCTTCTTCTTTACCGGCCAGCACGCTGACTACCACAAACCTACCGATGACGTGGATAAAATCAACTTTTCGGGCCAAAAGGCTGTGCTCGAACTCATAGTGCAAGTCATCGAAGCCCTCGACCAAAAACCCAAGCTGGCCTTCCAGCCCACGCGCTCCCGCACCGAAGACACTCCGCGCTTCCGCGTTACCTTAGGCATCATGCCGGACTATACCTTCGAGGGCGAAGGCGTCTACGTAGACGGTGTTACCGAGGGCAAACCTGCCGCCAGCGCTGGGCTACAGCGCGGCGATCGCATCATTGCTTTGGGCGACATGGAAGTGCACAGTGTGCGCGAATACATGCAGGCGCTGTCGAAATTTCAAAAAGGCGACACCACCACCGTTCGCTTCGTGCGCGGCAACGAGACGTTGGTGCGCGAGGTCACCTTCTAAGGAATTAGCCGTTGGCCAAAACAAGAAAGCGCCCTTGCTTTCCATGGAAAGCAAGGGCGCTTTGTCGCACTCAAAGGCATCGGCTCAGTGCCGGACAAACAGGGCTTTAGGCGGCGAAGGTGTACCTACCTCCGCCAGCCAGTAGAGGCCTTCGGGTAGGCCATTGAGGTCGAGGGGGAAGCGGTTTTCGCCCTCTGTGAGCCACAGGCGGATTTCACGAGCAAGCGAGCCGTCAAGTGCCCACAGGCGAAAGGTCGCCTCGCGCAGGTTTTCTTGGGTGTTGGCTACCAGCCAAGCCCGCCCCAGATTAGGTTCGTATTGGAGGTCCCATTTATCTGCAGGCACTTCAGCCTCTTGTAGCGCATGGTCGGCCAGCATACTCAGGGCGTTGCCGGCCGAGCGGTAGAAATATGTGTTCATGCCGTCGGAGAAAGCAGCTCCCGTCATAGCGTAATGCGCGCCATCGCGGATGAGCGTGGCCGCATAGATGGGACCAGGAGCGGCAATTTCGCGCTGCTCCACCACATTGCCGTTCAGGTCAGTGCGCGTTACGGAGATGTTGTCGCCTACCTTGCCGGTGAAGAGAATGTTTTGGGTATTAGGGAGGAAGGTTACGCTGAAGCCTTCGTTCTCGTCGTAGTCGCTGCGGGTAGCACTGCGAAAATAGCGTTCCCACATCCACTCGCCGCGCTCGTTCCCAACAGCAGCATAATGAGCGGTATGGAGTGCTGTGGGCAGCTCTCGATATACCGAGCCGATAACCGCAAAGCGACCGTCGCTCAGAGGAGCAATATCGGTCAGCCGGCCAATTTCGGGCGCTCCGAGCGGCAAAGCGGGAAAGGAGATGGTCCGCGACCATACCACCTGTTTAGTCCCTAGATGCACCTTACTCACGCGGTTGGCGCCCATGACGATACAGGCCTTACCGCTACTGGTGAGGTAGGCATCAATGGCTTCGGGCACCGGATAGGTGTTCTGCCACAACACCGAGCCGTCGGCACTCAGTTGGACCAGTTGCAATAGGTTCCCCAACGCCCCCACGGCCAAGTAACCACCGGCGGGCAGGGGAAGCAGTTGGGTGAACTTCGTGGTGTTAGGATAGGTGTTCTCCCACATGACTTGACCAGAGGCATTCAGGCGCACCACCCAGCCGCGGCTTGTCGGAGCAGATTTTGCACCAGCTACCAACCACCCATCTGCTAAGGCAACTACCCCACGCCCGAAAGCCTCGTCGGTATCGGGCGAACCGTATGCTCGGTGAAACAGAGCGTTACCGCCTTGATCTACGCGCAGAAAAAAGGCATCGGGGCGCGCCCCAATGCTTGAGCGCTGTTCGCCAAAGATGGCATATCCTCCACCCGCAGCCGGCAGAATGGCCCACCCTGCATCGTAGCCGGGCGCCAGATTAAAAACCTTATTGATGGCCGTCTGGCTCGCACCCAGGATGGGCAGCCACAAACACAACAGGCTTAAACATCGCGTAAGAGTAAACATAAAACAGGATTTTGTTGTGAAAAAAATGCGCCTCCCTCACGTAGGCACAGGACACAAAAGTACACTTCGCAGGCGCTTTCTGAGGCGGCGAACTGCTGCAAAGCCAACTTGCGGACATTCCCGAGTAGGAGTCTCCCCAACACCCGTTTTCGGGCCATAAGCCCAAAACTTATTTTCAAAAAAACTCACTCGCTAGCCCTTTTTCATAGTTGAGATCGCGTACTTTTGCGCGCCTTTTTGAGTATCCTCACTGAAAAGGAAAAGGGGTAAGAGCCTCGCCCGTGCAGAGAGGCTCGCATTTAGTTCAGTAAATCCCCCAAAAAACGCAATCACTCACATTATGATGCTCGACGAAGAAAAAACACCCGCCCCTGAAGAGCAAACCTCTTCCGCGACGGAAGAAGCGCCAGCAACCGAAAAAAGCGAGTTCCCTTCCTCTGAGCCAGCAAGCCCTGAGGCTGAAGACACCGCTGAGGAAACATCCGCTCGTGTAGAGGTGTTGGCGCAAGAGGAGCCTACCGCTGTCGTAGAAGAGACGGAATCCCTCCCCGAAGCACAAGCAGAAGTAAGCGTTACCCAGAGCACAGAGGATGACCAGGAAGACGATGACCTTCCGGCTGAAAAAAATGCGGAGGACGACGTGATCATAGCTCCCGAATCGGACGACGAGGTAGATCTCCCGATGGAAGAACTTACGGGCGCCGGCCCTTCGCACGACGACTTTAACTGGAGCATTGATAAGCGCGGTGCTATAACCTATCCGCCCGAAGAGCGGCAGCGCATGCTCCAACAGTACGACGCTACGCTGACTGAAATTACTGAGAACGAAATCATTCGGGGCAAAGTGAGTGCCATCACTTCAGGCGATGTTGTGCTCGACATCAACTACAAAAGCGACGGCTTGGTTCCGCTTAGCGAATTCCGAGATGTGCCCGAGCTGAAAAAAGGCGACGAGGTTGAGGTGTACATCGAAAGCCAAGAGGACAAAGAAGGCCAAATTGCCCTTTCGCGAAAAAAGGCCAAAATCTTGCGCGCTTGGGAGAGCATCGTGGACTCCTATAAGACAGGAGCCATCATCACCGGCACCGTCATTAGCAAAACGAAAGGCGGCCTGATCGTGGACTGCAACGGCTTAGAAACGTTCTTGCCAGGCTCTCAGATTGACATCAAGCCCGTAACGGACTACGACCAATACGTGGGCAAGACGATGGAGTTCAAGGTGGTTAAGATAAATGAACAAATTAAAAACGCCGTTATAAGCCACAAGGCCCTCATCGAAAGCGACTTAGCCGAACAGCGCGAACAAATCTTAGCCAGCTTAGAGCGCGGTCAGGTGTTGGAAGGCATCGTTAAGAACATTACCGACTTCGGCGCCTTCCTCGACTTAGGCGGTGTAGACGGCTTGCTCTACATCACCGACATCAGTTGGGGGCGTATTTCTCACCCCTCCGAAGTGCTGCAGATCAATCAGCGCTTGCACGTCGTGGTGATGGACTTCGACGAAAACAAAAAGCGCATCAGCTTGGGCCTCAAGCAGCTGACGCCGCACCCCTGGGACGTGCTGCCTCCTGAAATTACCGAGGGCGCGACGGTCAGTGGGCGCGTGGTGAATATTGAGGACTACGGAGCTTTTGTAGAAATCATGCCCGGTGTCGAGGGCCTTATTCACATCAGCGAAGTCAGCTGGAGCTCACAAAGCGTCAATGCGCGTGAATACTTTACCGTCGGCCAGCAGGTAGAAGCCCGCATCGTAACCATCGACCGAGCGGAGAAAAAGATGTCGTTGTCTATCAAACAACTCACACCCGACCCTTGGACGGAGATAGACCAGCGCTTCCCAGTAGGCTCGCGCCACACGGGCACGGTCAAGAACATGACCAATTACGGCATCTTCGTCGAGTTAGGCGAAGGCATTGGTGGCATGGTACACGTGAGCGACCTGAGCTGGACCAAGCGCTATTCGCACCCCAGCGAGTTCGCTAAAGTAGGCGACCCTATTGATGTGGTTGTTTTGGAGATCGACCGTGAGAAGCGCCAAATTAGCCTCGGACACAAGCAAATCGAAGAAAACCCGTGGGATACCTTTGAAACCATCTACTCCGTTGGCTCCTATCACGAAGGCACCATCACGCGTCGAGACGACAAAGGCGCCACCCTGCAGCTGAGCTCGCGCGGGGCCGAAGTGGAAGCGTTCGTTCCGGCTAAGCACCTGCGCAAAGAAGACACTACGTTGCCCGAAGTAGGCGAAACGATTACCGTCAAAATCATCGAGTTTTACAAAGACGACCGCCGTATCATTGCCTCGCACGTCCGATACTGGGAAGACATCAAACAAAAAGCAGAGGCCGCAGCAAAAGAGGAAAAGATGCGCGAAGTAGCCGAAACGCAAGCCATCATCGGAGAGGTCCAGAAAAAAGTGGAAAAGGAAACCCTGGGTGATCTGGCCGCTTTGGCGCAACTGAAGAAGCAACTCGAAAAGGAGGACAACAAAGAGTCGTAAAGCAGAAACCCTGAGAAGCGGGCGAAGAACCCGCGCAAAAAGGAAGCGGCCCTCTCTAGCATTCGCTCAAGAGGGCCGTTGCTTTGTGGGCCCGGCAGGAATTGAACCCGCGACCGTCTGATTATGAGTCAGCTGCTCTAACCGCCTGAGCTACGGGCCCCAACAGGGATTTGATGCGGCAAAGATAAGAGCGCGCGCCTACTTTGCATCAATCCTTTTTAGAGAGCAGCGGATATTTTAAGTTTTTATATTCTTTCAACACCATCTTCACCGACCCCACCGCGATCGGCGTCTCAAGGAGCAGCGGAATCCGATTCTCGTCGTCCGATACCCACACGGTCATCTTAGAGTCGTCGCTGAAGATATTTCCTACAATGACCTGTGGCTGAAATTTCAGGGTATTGTATCGCCCTAGGCCGCGAATTTTGGTGTTTTTCTCTTTGCCCAGATAGCGCATCCGCAAGGGGTATTCTTCTTGGTCCATGAAGATGCGGAAGGGTTGTTCGCTTCCAGTGGGTTTTTCCGAAAAATTGAGCGTGCGTAAGAAATACAGCGACGACAACACGTCGAATACGCGCTCTTGCACAGTGTGCTCGGTGCGCGTCTCCGGGTCTCCGCGCTTAGGAGCGCGCCAGACGGTGGCTTTGCGGTTATTTTGGTCGAATTGAATGCGTTCAAAAATGCGGTAGTTGCCCTCTTGCACACTGCGCTCTGAATAGCGCGGCAGCAGAGTGTTCTTGTCGGCCCAAGAGTTGTACACGTCGTGTACTTGGTAAAACCACTCATAAGATTTATATGTGCTACCCGTGGCCTTAAAGTGATAGCCTCTATCGTCCTCACGGACTTCAAAAGTTACCTCGCCGGCGGCTAGCCACACGAAATTCCAGTTATAATAAACCCTATAGGTCAACTGCTCACCCGGTTGAAAGGCATGGGAATTGCCGTTGTCGTTTGCCGGCGAGGTAGGAGATGGCGCGGCAGCCTGGGAAAAGACTCCGCCAATACCGCAGAAAGTCGCTAGAAGCATCGACCAGTGTTTCATCTTGTTTGTCATAAGAGCTAGTGTGTTAATGCCGTCTTTAACGCATGATTTTGAGGCGTAGTTTGCGCTCCAAAACCAAAGCGGACGTCTTCGGCACAAAAACCGAGGACGTCCGCAGACAGATGAGGTCTATTGAGTGGTCGCTGAGTTCTGGCTACCTGCCTTTTCGTCGGGTTTTAGCTGCGCTCAGCCTGTGATAAGGTTGTCGGCTGCTCAAACCCTCAAACAGCATTTCTGGTGTCGAGAACTCTCTGGCGGAGACCGTGTAAGAGATTAGTAGCCCGTGGCTTTGTTGCCCATGAAGCGGCCTTGGCCAGCTTCAGGGCCTTCCGGACGCGGCTTGTCGGTTTCGCCCGACTTGGCTACGCGAAATTCAACGCGGCGATTGAGCTGCGAAGCACGAGCGGGCACTAGCGCATTGCTCTTGCCGGCCCAGTCGAGCACCAAGCGGTCGCGTGCAATGCCGTGTTGGCTCACCAAGAACTCAATAGCAGCCTTGGCGCGGTTGTACGACAGCACATTGTTGTACGTATCGGAGCCTACTTGGTCGGTATAACCCGTAACCACAATGCGGATTTTCGGGTTGTTTTTCATCACCTGAGCCACTTGGAACAGCTTAGTGTATTCGCTGTAAGCGATGTTGTAGCTGTTGTTAGCGAAGTTGATCACCGGCAGGAACCACTCGGCCAAGCCTTCTTGCATCGGGAGTTTGAAATTAGCCAATTTGGCATCCACGATGCGATTTACATCGGCTTCCGTGAGTGTAGGTGGCACTTGAGCCACACCGTCGGCATTAACCGGATAGCCCGGAGGCGAGAACGGCTCTTTGTCTTTGTAGTCGGGCACGCCGTCTTTATCGCTATCCAGCGTTACGCCGCGCGTATCTACGGGAGCACCAGCGGGGCTTTCCTTTTCTTGGTCGATCATGTCGATGATGCCGTCGCCGTCAGTATCCGTTGGGTCGTATACTGGGCGGGCTTCCAGCGCAGCGATAGCATCGCTCACTTGAGCCAGAGGGTTGTTCCAGTAGAGCGGCTCTGCGCGCATAGCGCCCGATTTGTCCTTCCCGCCGAGATTGAAGTTGAGGCGCAGATTCGGGTAGTGCAGATAGTCGCGATAAGTGGTCGTGCGTGAATCTACATTTTCGTTGCCGTCGAGCAGGTCGCCATTGCCGCCCAATACGAAGCCAACGCCGTATTCAAGGCCAATGTTGAACTTCGGACTGACGCGGAAAGCTAGACCCAAGCCCGTCTCCATGTAAGGAGACAAACCGCTCTTAAACTGACCGTTGTTTGAGCCGTCGACTTGTAGAACGTTGGTGTAGTCGGTCGTGAAGCTGCTGGCGCCAACGCCGAAAAAGGCATTGAGCAGCACTTTGCGATTCGGCTTGTCAAAGCGAATGTTGTTGACCGCAGCTACTACTTGAAGCGAGCCGGAAAACCAGCTCATTTCCGAAGAGCTCTGCGAGGCTTTCAGTTCGTTCTTCGTTTTGGCATAGAGAGCGCCTAAGCGCAAAGAGAAAACATGGTCAAGCGCTTTGCGCACGTGCAAACCGCCGCCGAAGCCGAGTTTGCTGTCTAAATCGCCCGATACAAAGGGTACGCCGACGTTCAGTCCAAGTTCCCATTGGTCGGCTGGCGTGAAAGAACGGTACGTTCCGCCTGCTGGGGCAGCCGCATCCTGAGCCACCAGACTCGAAGCAGCAGCCATGAAGAGAATGCTTAAAAGCAAGTTCCTAACTGTCATAGGGTGACTTTTTTAGAATTTGGTAATGTTAAAAGTTTTAGTTTAACGTCAATGAATTGATTTTCAATTTTTTTAAACAAGGCCTCCCCTCTTGCGGCTCTGACATAAGCCCCCGTTGCAGTGCGCCCGTTCAGTCGGCTAATCTCTTGAGGGCCAAATATAAGGCAGTAGATGAAATGTTATTTGGAACAGTGTGTTTTTTTATGATTTCTTTTAGGGTTCGGCCAATCGTTTGAGAGACGTCTTCAAAAATTGCCTCGTCGGTTAGCGTCGCGCTGGGCTGCATTAAGTAGGCAAATACGCGGGCCATACCGCAGTTAGCAATGAAATCAGGGATGAGGGCCGTGTGCTTGTCGGCGTAACACGCCGTTGGGCCAAAAAACACCTCATCGTCTACAAACGGCACATTGGCCCCACAGGCGATGACCTCGACGCCACCCTCTAGCAAGGCATCTACTTGTTGGCGACTGACTAAGCGCGAGGCAGCTCCAGGGATGAAAATAGCTGCGCCTAAATTCCAAATCTGTTCGTTAACTACTTCGAAGGGCAACAGATTGGAGGCATGGAGCCGGTTGCCCAACTTGTTGTGAAAGAGGGCGTATACTTCTTCGGCGGAGAGGCCCTGCGGACAGATAAGTCCGCCTTCGCGGTCTATAATGCCCACAATGCGCACCCCTTCTTTCGCCAGATAACAGGCGGCTGCAGAGGAAACGTTGCCCCATCCTTGAATGATGGCTGTCTTGCCCGCCAGCGAGGTGTCGTGATAAAGGGCATAAAAGTGCCTTACGGCTTCCGCCACTCCATATCCAGTAATCAGGTCTGCCACGGCATATCTGCGCAGACCACCGCCCTGAGGCACATAGCGCGGATCTTCTACCACTTTTGCGCAGCCCTGACGCAACTGGCTCAATATGCGCACCTGCTGTCTCTCTGTAGGCTTTAGATGCCCCCGCACAATGCCTTCTTGGGGGTGCCAAAGGCCCAAAGCTTCGGTGATGGGTACCACATCCCTTAGCTCGTCCACGTTAAGGTCGCCACCAGTGCCGTAGTAATGTTTTAAGAGAGGTAGTACTGCCTCAAACCAACGCCTAAGTACGCCTTCACGACGAGGGTCGGTAGGGTCGAAGTTGATGCCGCTTTTGGCCCCGCCAATGGGCGGGCCAGCAACGCTGAACTTGACCTCCATGACTTTAGCCAGCGCTACTACCTCGTCACGCGTAAGGCCCTTGCGCATGCGGGTGCCTCCACCAGCTGCACCGCCGCGAAGCGAATTGATGACAATCCAGCCCTCTGCATCCGTCTCCGAGTCGCGCCATTCAAAGACAATTTCAGCTTCTTTCTCTTTATATCGAGCGAGCAATGCCTCCAGTTCTGGAGCGATATCTGTTTCAGGTGTGCGCATCTCCACCATACTCGCGGCAAAGGTAGGCAAAGGTTTCAGTCAAAAAACAAGCCGCTGTCACCTATTCTCGACCCAATAGGCGAAAATAGAATTGGTAGACTAAGCCTCAACATCCGTTTTTTGCAAAAAAAAATCCGCTTACACGATGCTCCATCATTGGATAAGACCGCTTCCGAAAACCCTTCGCGAGCGTTTGCCTACCCTACCTGAGGGTACTTTTGGTCGAAACATACAAGTTTTCGACCCAAAAGATGCCGACCTCAGTCAGGTTAAAGTAGCCTTGCTGGGCGTTGGCGATGCGCCGGCGCGAGCGGTGCGCGAGGCACTGTATCGGATGGCTTGCCCATTTGCCCCCCGAGCAGTGGCCGACTTAGGAAACTTGCGCCGCAGCGAGGCCGCCTCAATGCGGGCGGTGGTCTTCGAACTGGTCAGTGCCAATATTTTGCCTATCGTAGTAGCAGCTGCCGACGAATTGGCGCGCCTGCAATTTCTCGCGTATGAGGAGACCAAATCGGCCGTTAGCCTAGTGGTTGTGGACGAACAGGTCCGGATGGGCGACGCTTCGCTCTTTTCGCCGGAGCAGTGCGTGTACACACCGCTGTTGCGCCCGCGTCATCGGTTGCTGTTTCACCTAGGTCTTATCGGCTATCAGGTGCACCAGCTCCCCGAAGCCTGGGCTACGTATTTAGAGGACCAACATTTTGATATGTTGCGCTTAGGTAAATCGCGAGCCGCCCTAGAAGAAGCCGAACCCATCTTGCGCGACGCTGACCTGCTGTGCTTTCACTTAGCGGCGCTCAAAGCCGCGGAAGCACCCGGAGTGTTGTCGCCTTCGCCCTCTGGCTACACCTGGGAAGAAGCCTGCCAGCTGTGCCGATATGCCGGCATGAGTGAAAAGTTAACTTCCGTGGGCATTTACGGTTTTGCTCGCGAGGAGTGCCTGCTGACGGCTCAGGGCGTAGCGCAAATGGTCTGGTATTTTTTAGACGGCTTCTTTCACCGAAAGGGAGATTTTCCACTATCCAATGATGGGATGAAAGAATATGTGGTGGACTTTCCGAGCATGAACTTTCAAATCACGTTTTGGAAAAGCGCGCGCACTGGGCGTTGGTGGCTTCAGGCGCCGTCGGCTTCGGTGGCCAACTATGGGCGCCATTACTTGGTGCCGTGCTCTTGGCAAGACTATCAGGCGGCCTGTCGGGAGGAGCTGCCCGAGCGCTTAATGCAGGCCTTGCGGCGCTTCGCCTGAAGAGGTAAACAAGCGCTCTAAGCCGATGCCGCGAGAGGCTTTGACGAGCAGGAAAGCGTGTTCGTAGCGCTGCGATTCTAGCCACTGACGAGCCGAAGCGACGTCGGGGAAGAAAAGAGAGCGACTTTTTCGGGGCCGATACTGGCTAAAGAGCGGACCGATGAATACGCTTTGATGGAGATCCATGCTCTCTACGCAGCGGATGAGGGCGCGGTGTTCGACCTCGGCAGCTTCGCCTAATTCAAGCATATCGCCCAGGATAGCCACTTTTTGGGTGGCCTCGGCTTCTTGAAGCACACCCAAAGCCATGCGCATGCTGCTCGGGTTGGCGTTGTAGGCGTCTAAAAAAACCGTGTTGTTGCCCCAAGCCATCAGCTGCGAGCGGTTGTTCTGGGGGCGATAGGCCTCAATGGCTGCTTTTATTTTTTCGGCGGGTACTTTAAAATACAGCCCTACGGCAATGGCTGTCATGACGTTTTGGAAGTTGTGCTGGCCCAGCAGTTGGGTCTCTACCCGAACGAACTGGCCTGGAGAGGCGCTAAATTGGGCGCGTACAAACGGCGATGAGGGGAGGCGCTGCACGCCGATGATTCCTTGAGGCAGATGGCCTTGCGACGGCAGCTGGGTATAGTATATTTTCCGGGAGACCTTTCGAGATAGGGTCTTGAGGTGTTTTTCCGAAAGGTTGACGAAAGCGCAACCACCGTGAGTGGCTAAATAATCGAACAGCTCGCCTTCGGCCTTTTTCACTCCTTCAATAGAGCCTAATTTTTCCAAATGTTCTTTGCCGATGTTGGTGAGTAGCCCGTGGGTAGGTTGGGCAATGGCACACAGATGCTCCAAGTCGCCGGGCTGATTGGTTCCCATTTCCACGACGGCCAACTCAGCCGAAGGAGGAATGGCCAGCAGCGTGAGCGGTACTCCGATGTGGTTGTTGAGGTTGCCTTCGGTGGCAAAGCAGGCGTATTGTTGGCGCAAAACAGCCGTAATGAGCTCTTTGGTTGTCGTCTTGCCGTTGGAGCCGCCGATGGCTAGGACGGGTATTTCTAAGTGCTTACGGTGGTGGGTGGCCAATACCTGTAGGGCTTCAAGGGTGTCGGGGACTAAGAGGCAGCGGTCGGCGTCGTGGCAGCAGTCTAGTCGGTCTACGATGCAGTAGGCAGCACCTGCTTTTAAGGCTGCTTGTGCGAAGTTATTGCCGTCGAAGCGCTCTCCTTTGAGCGCCCAAAAGAGGCAGCCGGGTCGGATGCGTCGGGAGTCGGTGCAGATGTCGGGGTGTTGCTGGTAGAGGTTGTAGAGTTGTTCGAGTGTAACCATGTGAGGGCTAAAAAACCTGCGAAAGGTAGGGTCTCTGTGCCAAAAGAAAGCGGGAGCGGTAGTACACTGCCGCTCCCGCCCTATGGGATGTTTATAAGAGGGACGCGCTTTACTTATAGCGGCGTTTAACGGGCTTTTTCTTCGTTTTGAAGTGGTTCCCTGCAGGCTCGTTATTGCCCGTGGGAGCGCCTACGCGCGTCATGGCACAGCGGAAGCCCACGGTCTTGCTGGCTTTGTTTTGGTCTAAAAAGCGGCGCGATCCGGGCGATAACCACCAAGGGCGATCGGCCCAAGAGCCGCCTTTAATGACGCGGGCCTCGTCGTTGATGAGCGTACTGATACCGTAGCGGTACTCGACTTCTGACTCCTTATCGCCGTCCAGGTAGTTATACAGTTCGGGGCGCTTGTAGTTGTCGCGTAAGGCTGTTTCCGTAGTGTCCTGAATAACGTACTTCAGCCGACCCAGCTCGTTTTTCTGGACGGGAGCGCCCGTTTCTGGGTCGCGCTCTTTGTGCATGAAGATGTTGCCCCGATAAGGATTAAGGTCCATGTTTTCCACATCCACGAGGTCTTGCGAGGTCAGTGGGCGATAGACATCGGCCGTCCATTCACTGACGTTGCCGGCCATGTTGTACAAGCCGAAATCGTTGGGCCAGTTGGAGCGCACGGGCGCGGGGCCAAAAGCCTTATCGTTGAGGGCACCGGCCATACCGCCGTAGTCGCCGCCGCTGCGTTTGAAGTTGGCCAGCATTTTACCCTGATAGCGATTGCGCTTTTGGTAGCGCAGCGTGTTGCCGTCCCAAGGGTAGATGCGGCCATCGGTGTAGAGTTCATCTTTGCTGGTCGCTTGTTTGCCGATGAGAGCCAGAGCAGCGTATTCCCATTCCGCTTCGGTGGGCAGGCGATAAGCGGGCAGCATGATGCCGTCTTCCAGGCGCACGGGGCGTTCACCCCCCGTGCGGCGGTCGGGTAAGTTTTTGCGTACGGAGCCTTCATACTGACCGGCCAAATACGCTTCTGTGTTGAAGGTATTTTCGTTTTTCTGGTCAGGAGTTGGGTTTAAGATGCCGCGCTCAATGAGGATCATTTCGTTCACGCGGTCGGTACGCCATACGCAATAGTCGCTGGCTTGTACCCAGCTAACGCCCACAACCGGGTAATCGTCGTAGGATGGGTGGCGGAAATAGTACTCCACCAGCGGCTCGTTGTAGGCCAGTTCTTCGCGCCACACTAGGGTGTCGGGCAGAGCTTTAAGCAATACTTCAGGGAAACTTTCTCCCCAAGCGTTAGCTATCCAATACAGGTATTCGCGATAGTCAATGTTGGCGATTTCCGTTTCGTCCATGTAGAAAGACGCTACCGTCACGCGGCGCTGTACGTTGTTCCACTCGTATGTGGGGTCTTCTTGTGTGCGGCCCATCACGAAGGTGCCGCCTTCGATGAGCACTAAGTTCGGCCCTGTAGCTTGTCCTTCGTAGTTCAGTTTTTCAAAACCGCCCCACTTTTGGTCGTTGTACTTCCAATTGGTTGTGGAGGAGCGCTCCGTGCGACGGCCGCAGCTAACAACCAAGAAGCCCAGCAGAAGCAGGCTTAACCCGTGAATGAGTGTTTTCTTCATCGCTATTAAAACTTATCCGGTTTTAGAAAATGAGCAGCAAATGTAACGTATGCAGGTGGTTTGCTCGGCAAAGGGGCAAATTTTAACGCCACCCCAACAGGCCAAACCTTTTTGAGCGTGCAATTATCGGAACATTTTTCCGCAGTCGTTCCAATTGAGGGGGCGTTTTCGACCGCGGTCAAAAAAGAGACCTAACGTAACTTCGTAGGTTCCACCCGCCCGGCTGGCCAGCTGGGAGAGGGTCATGTCGTAGCTAAAGCCTAATTTGAACATATCTTGTCGGAAACCCACTAAAAAAATTGCTGCATCTACGTTAGACAGCGTGTGCCTAAACCACGCTCCACCGAAAAGCGGCCCTACAGCAAGGTAAGCGCCGACGTTTACTTGGCGATAGGGCCCTTGCGATGCAAACAGCAAATTCGGCGACATAAACGAGGACATGCCGCCTTTATTGCTGCGCCCGAGCGGCAATTCCATTCCGCCGCTTATAGTGTAGCGGATGGGCAGGCCTCTCGCCAGGTTATCGTTAATAAGAAGGAGGCCTTGGTCGGGGGTATTGAGGTGCTTTAGGCCTAAGCCCAGCCAGAAGCGCTGGCTAATGGCTAAGAAGCCCGCCGAAAGGTCAATTAAAGACTTATTGGTTAGGTCGGGCCGTAGCTCAGAGGTGGTAATGACAGGCCCTTGAAGGGGGTCGAGCTGGTCGGGAAAGATGAGTTTATCCCAATCTAGCGCGGTTTGGTGGACACCCGCTTCGGCACCGATCTTTATAGCGAGGTGCTCAGTGAGCTGCAGTCGGTAGGAGAAGAGGGCGGAAGCGCGCAAGGTGCGCAAGATACCGTTGCCGGCATCGTCGCCCTCTATGTTGAAGCCAATGCCGGTATTAAGGCGCTCTATCGTTTGCTCGTAAAATGCGGCGTAGGTGCGGTAGGCGTTGTTGAAGCCCGTCCATTGGTTGCGGTAGGCCATGCCCACGCGCGGCGCATGGCTACTGCCGGCAAAGGCAGGGTTCAGTTGTAGGGGAGCTGCGTAAAACTGGGAAAAGATGGGGTCTTGTGCTGAAGTTGTCGCGCACCACAGGCACAGTCCAAAAATCCAGGTAAAGGGTCGTACGCTCATAGATGCGGTGGTTTATCGGTCTTTTTCGGCAAGTGTTTGCTTTGCCTGTGCAAATGGAAGTATTTTGCGCCGAAAGTGAACCTGTCTAGCTGTGAAAAGTGCGCAAACGACAATAAATGGCTTCAAGGTGACCCAACGTCTGCCGAAACCCTGTGGGCAGAGCCTTTGTTCTAACGAAAAATTTATTTTCAATTGCATCGCGCATGTTTGCTGAAATGGCCAACCCAGACCCCACTGCCGAGACGCGCAAGCAAGATCACATCGAGTTAGCCTTTCAAAGCCAGATTGATCGCCTTGCTTTAGATTCGCGTTTTTACTACGAGCCACTGCTGTGCGCACACCCAGCGCCAGGTAGCTTACCTACGGTAACACTTTTGGGCAAGACGCTGCGCACGCCTATTTGGGTCTCTTCGATGACGGGCGGCACGGCAGAGGCGCGTACCATCAACCACAACTTGGCGCGCGTCTGCGCTGCCTTTGGCATGGGCATGGGCTTAGGCTCGTGCCGTCAGCTGCTGTACAGCGATGCGTTTGTGGCCGACTTCGACGTACGCGGTATTCTGGGGCGCGATTTGCCGCTAATGGTTAATTTAGGAGTGGCACAAGTGGAAGCGCTGCTCGAGCGAGGCGAAGCTGAAGATGTTTTGGGGCGGCTGCTCGAGCGCTTACACGCCGATGGTTTGTTTGTGCACGTCAACCCCATGCAAGAGGCCATGCAGCCAGAGGGCGACTGCTTTCGGCGCCCGCCCTTAGACACCATCGCCGAGTTGTTGGAGCGCGTATCCTTTCCGATAGCCGTCAAGGAAGTTGGCCAGGGTATGGGGCCAGCCAGCCTGCGCGCCTTGTTGCAGTTGCCGCTAGCGGCTATTGAGTTCGGAGCGGCGGGCGGCACCAATTTTGCTCAGTTGGAGCTGTTGCGCAGCACTCCCGAAAAGCGCCAAATCTTCCAAAAATTTGCCTTGGTGGGGCACAGTGCGGAGGAGATGCTCGACTTTGTTCGAGCGCTTTATGCGGAATTGGGCGATGTTGTGCGCACACAGGCGCTCATCCTGTCGGGCGGTGTGCGCGATTTCTTAGATGGCTACTATTTGTTGCGGCGCGCTCCGCTGCCGGCGGTCTACGGGCAGGCTTCGGGCTTTTTGCGATATGCTCGCGGCAGTTACGAGACGCTTTATACCTACGTCGAAGCGCAAGTGCGCGCCCTAGAGTTGGCCTATGCCTACCTTCACGTGCGCGAGTGAGAGGCGTGCCCTTGCAAATATTGGAGCGTCTGTTCGGCGAGTTCGGCGTGGGTGCTGTGAGATAAGCGGTAGCGCTGCAGGCTTCCGTCGGGCCACAAAATGGCGACAAAAAAATGGAAGAAGGTGTTGGCGTCTTGCTCTGCATAGGCTCCAATAGTGGTGTTCGGGTAGTGTCGGTGTCCTTCGCGCAGCAGGCGCCGCTCTGCGTTGGTGCAGGCCGACAGGCGAGGCTGGTGCACGCACCGAAGCTGCTGGCGGGTGGGCGTGTCATCGCGGCGAACCAATAGGGCAAGAGCACCTTGGCCCGGCACAGGTGTGCATTCGCTCGGATGAAGGAGAGTATGCGGCCATTTGACCAGGTCAATCCCTAGAGCAATTGCGTCGGCTTGAGCCACCACCAGGGCATCGGCAGCCCCCTCGCGCAGGCACTGAAGAGCCTCGACGAGGTCGGTCTGAGCCGCTGCCCAGCGAAGGTCGGGCCGAACTTCGCCGATTTGCGCCTTTTGCAGCACCGTAGCGCTCAGCACTGTGGCCTCTTGCTTTAAAAAGAAGTCCTGCTTTGGGTCGGCGGCTTCGGGGCGCCAAAGCAGGAGGTCGAAAGGGTGTTCGCGCAAGAGGATGGCGCCGACAACCACCGCCTCGTTACCTCGGGCAGGCGGCCAATCGTTCAGCCAACAGGCCGCGGCATCTGCATCGCCTCGCAATAAGGCGTTTTCGGGCGAGTCGCTCCACTCCACCATTAAATGAGCAATGCCGACATTCCGCAGCGCGGCCTGAACGCATTGGCTGTGCCAGCGGCCAAAGAGCGTGGGCGATACGGCGATGCGCAACATAGGGCGATGTGGCTACTTCGTCTTTTGTTTGCTGCTCTCCAAAACTTCGGCGTAGTAGGCCTCGTATTCGGGCAGGATGCGGTTGAGGTCGAAACGCTGAGCTTGTTTCAGAGCATTTTGCCGAAACTGAGCGTGCAGCGGCTCGTTGGTCAGCAATTGAACGGCATACTGAGCCATCTCTTCTATATTGCCCGGATCGCTAAGGTAGCCCGTAACGCCGTGGATGTTGACTTCGGGCAGCCCGCCGCTATTGGAAGAGATAACGGGCACTTCGCAGGCCATCGCCTCTAAGGCAGCCAAACCGAAGCTTTCGTTTTCGGAGGGAATGAGGAAGAGATCACAAATAGCCAGCAGCTCTTCGATGGCGTCTTGCTTGCCCAAAAAGCGCACGTCGGCGCAGATGCCCATCTGCCGGCAGAGGCGTTCGGCATTGGGCCTTTCGGGGCCGTCACCGATCATGAGCAATTTGGAAGGCACTCGCTCGCGCACGTGCTTGAAGATGCGCACGACGTCTTCTACGCGTTTGACCTTCCTAAAATTGGAGGTATGAGCCAGGATGCGCTCGCCTTCGGGAGCGATGATTTTTTTAAAATGCTCTTTATTTACCTTTCGAAAGCGCTCGAAGTCGATGAAGTTATAGATGACCCGCACGTCGCGCTGGATGTTGAACAGCCGCAAAGTGTCCTCTTTCAAACTTTGTGAAACTGCCGTAACGCCATCGCTTTTGTTGATGCTGAACTCAACTACTGGGGCAAACGTCCGATTGGCGCCGACAAGGGTGATGTCGGTGCCGTGTAAGGTGGTAACGACGGGTACATAGCGCCCCTGCGTAAGCAGGATTTTTTTGGCCACGTAAGCCACAGCAGCATGGGGGATGGCGTAGTGGACGTGCAGGAGATCTAAGTTCTGGTATTGAACTACATCGACGATTGTCGAGGCGAGCGCCGTGTCGTAAGGAGGGTACTCAAACAGGGGGTAGTCGTCGTAGTCCACCTCGTGGTAGAAGATGTTTTGGTAAAAATGACCTAGCCGCACCGGCGGACGATAGGTGATGAAGTGAATTTCATGACCCTTACGCGCCAAGCCAATGCCCAATTCGGTGGCTACCACGCCTGAGCCGCCGTAAGTCGGGTAGCAAACAACGCCTATTTTCATGCAGCGAATAAACAGCAAAGGCCTTGAAAAGGTCGAAAGTTTCTATTACTTTGGGAAAGTTGGAACTACAGCCTTTCCGTTTAATGCCCTTTACGCTTACAGAGCACCTATCGCGCGTGGCGTGGGCGTCTTCCGTTTTTTAATCAGATGATAACTCTGCAGTTCAGTTGTTGTAAGAGGCTTGCTTCGGGGAGCGAACCCGCTAAAAGATGTTGGTTTATACGAGGAAGCATCGTTTTTTTACCTCAAAAATGACATGTGGTGCAGCGTTTTGAGCAAGGCAGGGATAGGCCTTGCCGTACTGTTGGATGGGTTTGCCGTTGTGTCGGCTCAGTCGCCTGTGCGCGTTGGAGCTGAGCGGACGGAAGTCTATTTCCCTTTGTTGGAGGGCAAGCAAATAGCCCTTGTGGTCAATCACTCTTCGCGGGTGGGCCAGACGCATTTGGTTGATACCCTCTTGGGGGCGGGTATGTGTGTTTTGCGCATTTTGGCGCCGGAGCACGGGTTTCGAGGCGACGCACCCGACGGTCAGCGCATTGCCGACGGCGTAGACGAGCGCACGGGCGTGCCGATTGTTTCGCTATACGGCAAAAAATACAAGCCTACGAGCGAAGATTTGGCGGGTGTAGAAGTGGTCGTTTACGACATCCAAGATGTGGGGACGCGGTTTTACACCTACATTTCGACGCTGTTTTACGTGCTGGAAGCTTGTGGCGAGCTGGGCATTCCGGTTGTTGTGCTCGACCGCCCTAACCCCAACGGTCACTACGTGGATGGGCCAATGCTCATAGATATGCGGTTGCGTTCCTTTGTGGGGGTGGCACCGCTACCCATCGTGCACGGCTGTACGGTGGGCGAATTGGCTCGGCTTTTTGTTGGCGAGCGATGGATAGGCCCTCAAGCGCCACCGCTCACCGTGGTGTCGTGTGAAAACTACACCCATCAGACGCGCTATGAGCCGATGCTCCCGCCCAGCCCCAACCTGCCCAACCTGCGCGCTATATTGCTGTATCCATCGCTGTGCCTACTGGAGGGCACCGCGATCAGCGTAGGGCGAGGTACCGACTGGCCTTTTCAGGTCATCGGACACCCGGATTACTCCGGACCGGCTACCATCGAGTTTGTCCCTATGCCCAATCGGGCCTCGCGCTTTCCGCCTCTGCAAGGCCAGCGCTGCAGGGGCTTCGACTTCCGCGCCCTATCGGTGGACAGCCTTTACGAGCAGCGCGCCCTTAGCTTGGCTCCCTTGCTCGACATGTACTGCGAGTTTCCCGACAAGGAGGTTTTTTTTCTGAAAAACCGCTTTTTTGATCGCTTAGCAGGCACTAGCGCTCTGCGAAAACAAATAGAGGCGGGCAGCAGCGAAGCGGATATTCGGGCCACTTGGCAAGCCGACTTGAGGCTCTTTAGGCAAATCCGCCAAAAATACTTGCTCTACCCCGACGGGTGAGCGAACCTCAGAGGGCTATCGCTTCTCTATCTGCTTGAGCAGCCAGTCTTTCTCCATTAGCGGGTGGGTGCTTTCGATAAGGTGGCGCAAGCGCTCAGTTTGAGGCTTGGAGTAAGGGTTCCAATGTAGGAGCTTGCGCATGAGGCGGAGCATGTTCTTGTAAGCCGTCTTACGAGCGGGGTCTAAGGCCTCCTTCCGCTGCAGATAGATGCGCATGCTTTCGAGCAAGGACTCGAAAGCTTCGAACTCCGTTTGTTCATAATAGATTTTAAGGAGCATGGTTTTGGCGATAATATTGAGCAGCATGTCGTCGTATTCAAAGCGCATCAGCAAGCGCTGGGCGTTGTCGTAGTCGCCCTTTTCGTAGTAGATGCGCGCGCGGTTGAAATTGACGATGCTCTTGCGCTCGCGCTCGTCCAGGTGGTGCTGAAACTGCTCGATGAACTGCTCAGCCCAGCCGTACTCGCCGATGCGCAGAGCGGCACCCACGGCATTGCCGAAGGTGTAGCGCGAGACGAGGCCGTTTTCCAACAAAATCTCTGTCTCCAAACCGGAGCGATACAGCAGGAAGGCCCGGCGTGCATAGTCGGCACTGCCCTGGTTGATTTTGGGCACGCAGTAATTGATGGCGGCAATGTAGAGCACGCGCGCCTCAGAGTGGTCGAAGCATTCGATTTGGGTGTGGATGAGTTTTTCCAACTGGTCGAAATACTGCTCGTCGTTGGGCTGCGTAATGGCCATGTAGGCGTAGTAAAAGGCCGCTATAGCCGGCTCTTTGAGCAGGTCGTGGCGCAGCACGTAGTCGAGCGATTGGGGCAATAGGCCGGGTTCGTAGTTGATTTTCTGAAACACATTGCGGTGCGCAATCATAGCGCAAGCAATGCGCATTTTTTCGGCCAGGAACCACCGCTCTAAAGCATCGGCAGACTCTTGAAGGTTCACTGGAGTGTTCTGGGAAATGGGTAGGCGGTAATTGTATTCCTCCAATTCCAGAAAATATCGGTGCAACAGGTAATAGCCGTTGCGCAGAGGTTGTTGTTCTAGCCAGTCTAACCCTTGGCGGTGCACCTGTCGGTAGGCCTTGTCCAGCTTGCGCGCGCGATATATTTTCGTCAGGGTACTTAGGTAGGTGCCCTTGTCTTCTATGCTGTTTTTAAAG
This sequence comes from uncultured Saprospiraceae bacterium, assembly GCA_937934275.1. Classification (GTDB taxonomy): domain Bacteria; phylum Bacteroidota; class Bacteroidia; order Chitinophagales; family Saprospiraceae; genus M3007. The sequence goes on from CALHAM010000074.1 coordinate 33,177, forward strand.
ACGAGGTAATCCTCGATGGCCCGGAGCAGGAAGAACATGGTTTGCCGAAGTCGAGCGTCGTCGAAAGTCTCGCTGGGGAAGACGGCCTTCCAGACGCGTTTTTTTTCAGCGACGGTTTCGGAATGCTGGTTTTTGTGCAAGTACTCGAAGAGGCGCGACACGTCTTCGCGTTGGTTATGGGCAGGCGATTGAAGCCATTTATTCAGCTCGCGGATCTCTTTTTTAGTGAGCGAGCGCATGACTTCCCATAGGACGCTTTTTTGCATAAGTTTTCCATTTTCGAGCCGTCAGGCGGCTTAAGGACGCAGCGAAGGTACAGGTGCTGTTAGTGGACAAAGCTGTCAGGGGCTGGTCAGTAGAGGCTCCGCCTTGCCGAAACGCCGTTTTTCATTTTTCATTTTTTGCGCTCACACGATGCCTTCGCGGAGCAGGTCGTGCAGATGTACGACACCGAGGTATTGACCGTTTTCGATAACTATGAGTTGCGTGATGGCGTGCTGACGCATCATTTCCAAGGCGCGTACGGCTAAGGCATCTGGAGCGATGCACTTGGGGTGGGCGGTCATGATTTGGCTTGCCGTAAGGTTAGCGATGTCGGGGTTTTTCTGCAGCATTCGGCGCAGGTCGCCGTCGGTAATGATACCGACGACTCGGCCGTCGTCGTCGAGCACGGCGGTTGCGCCCAATCGCTTAGAGGTCATTTCGATGATCACTTCTCGCAAGGGAGCGTTTGGGGACACGGCGGGGCGTTCGTGGCGAGCGCTGAGTTCGCCTACGCGCAAGTAGAGTTGTTTGCCCAGAGCGCCGCCGGGGTGGAAGCGGGCAAAATCCTCAGGAGTGAAGCCGCGTAAAGTAATGAGGGCAGTGGCTAAGGCATCGCCCAAAGCCATTTGGCAGGTGGTGCTGACGGTGGGCGCCAAGTTGTTGGGGTCGGCCTCTTGCTCAACGGGCGTCCAGAGCACAAAGTCGGCCTGGCGGGCCAGGGTGCTCTGGCGGTTGGCCGTAATGGCAATGAGCCGATTGCCAAGCCCTTTAACCAGGGAGGCGAGCACTTTTACCTCGGGCGTTTCGCCGCTTTTCGACAGGCACATGACCATGTCGCCGGGCTGCACCATGCCCAAATCGCCGTGAATGGCGTCAGCAGCGTGCAGAAACAAAGCAGGCTGTCCCGTTGAGTTGAGAGTGGCGGCAATCTTTTGGGCTACGATAGCGCTCTTGCCCACCCCAGTGAGTACCACACGCCCTCGGCCGTGAAAAATGGCTTCGACGCAGGCTTGGAAATCGAGCGAGCGCTCTAAACTGTCGGCGAGCATCAAAAGCGCTTGCGCTTCTAAACGAATAGTTTGCTGCGCCACGTCGAGCGGAAAAGGAGCAATAGGCGATGAGAGATCCATGCTGGAAAATGCGCACAAAAATATAACCTTTGTAGTCAAAAGCGTTGCCATGCCGAAAAGCAATCCCCTCGAGTATCGCCCCATCAACGCTTGGGCCGAAGACGACCGCCCGCGCGAGAAATTGCTGCTTAAAGGCCGAGAAGCCCTATCGGATGCTGAACTGCTGGCCATTTTGCTCGGCTCGGGCACCAAAGGCGTCAGCGCCGTGGACTTAGCGCGCCAAATCCTTGAAGCGGCGGAAAACAACCTCCACGAACTGGGCCGCCAGAGCATCCACCACTTGAAGCAATTCAAAGGCATGGGCGAAGCCAAGGCCATTACCATTGCCGCCGCCCTCGAACTGGGCCGACGCCGCCAAGTAGCCGACCTGCGCGAACGCCCGCGCATTACGTGTAGCCGCGACGCCTATGCCTACATAGCGCCCCTGATCGCCGACCTAAACCACGAGGAGTTCTGGCTGCTGATGCTCAACCGCCGCAACGAAGTCATCCGGCACGAGCGCATCAGTAGCGGCGGCACCCACGCTACTGTAGTGGATGCCAAAATGGTGTTCCAAAAAGCCCTTATGGCTCAGGCCTCTTCCATCATCGCCGTACACAACCACCCCAGCGGCAGCCTCAAGCCCAGCCCAGCCGACGTTGAACTTACAGAGCGCTTGGAAACCGCCGGCAAAGCCCTCCAACTGCCTTTACTCGATCACATCATCGTCGCTCAGCGCGCTTACTACAGCTTTGCCGACGAAGGCAACCTCAGCGCCAGGTAACTCGCCCTTTGGGCATTAGCTTCTCCTTCTCGCTTTGCCTATTTTGGGCAAAATGGCGCTTTAGCCTCCCTATCTCTGCCAGATGGCATAAGTTTGCCCGCTCAACAAATTTGTAACACATCCCGGCTATTTCATGCAGCATCGGTTCGTTGCATACCTCTGCCTCGCTGTAGCGCTGTTTCTCTCAGGCAATGCATTAGGCCAACAGCGCTTTCCCGCTCTTAACTTTCCTGCGGTTCAAGGAGGGCGTCTTTTGCCGTATGCTTTTGCTGGCGGCCTGAATGCTCCGCAGTTTAGCCCCGCCGACCTCAACAACGACGGTATCGCCGACTTAGTGGTCTTCGACCGCGCGGGCGATGTTTTCTTGGCGTTTCTCAACGAAGGCAAGCCCAACGCAATCAGCTACCGGTACGCTCCAGAGTACGCCTGTTATTTTCCCCAGCTGAAAGAATATGCGGTCTTGCGCGACTTCAACGGCGACGGTGCCGCTGACATTTTCTGCTATGGGTTAGCACCCGGCTCGCAAGAAATGCAGGTCTTTCAGGGCTATTTTGAAAACAATACCCTCCAATTCAAGCCCTTTCTTTTCCATTATCCGGGCTGCTCCAACTGCAACCGCTCGCTCATCTACTATCCTTCCTCAACTATTCCCGGCGTGTGGCTCAATTTGGTCATCGCCCAAACGGATGTGCCCGGCATCGCCGATGTGGACGGTGACGGCGATTTAGACCTCTTGACTTTCGAGGGTGTGGTAGGCGGGCACGTGTGGTGGGTCCGGAACATGTCGGTAGAAAAAGGCTTTGGCTTAGACAGCCTGCACTTCATCGTCGAAGATCGCTGCTGGGGGCGCTTTTTTGAAACTGGCCTTAACGGCTGCAACAACAACCTCAGCCCGCGCCCCGACACGTGCGTGGATTTTTTGACCAACGCCCCCACAGAGGCGCGCGCCCAAAAGCGCCACCCAGGCTCCACGCTGATGCTCTACGACGACGACGGCGACGGCGACCTGGAGTTGGTCAGCGGAGACATTTCCTTCCGCTGCCTCAACCAAATGATTAACTACGGCACTCCACAACAAGCCTGGATGGCCGAACAAGACGCTTATTTCCCTTCGTACAGCACGCCGGTAGACTTGCCCCAATTCCCAGGGGCTTACTACATAGACGTTAACAACGACGGGCGAGGCGACATGGTGGTGGCCCCCAACGTCCGCTATGGCGCAGAAGATAGAAACAATGTGTGGCTCTATGAGAACAACGCCTCGGTGGGCCACTACTTTGAACTCGAAAGCCGTCGCTTTTTGGTCGGCGACATGATTGACCTGGGAAGTGCGACTCATCCGGCCATAGCCGACGTAAACGGCGACGGCTTGCTCGACCTCGTCGTAGGAAATGCAGGTTATTACACTACAGGCCCGTTGGGCACCGCGACACTGCACTTGTGGCTAAACACGGGTACGCCCACGGCGCCTCGCTTCGAGCTGGCCCATAGCGACTGGCTGGGCCTTTCGGCTTACGCCAATATCAGCAGCGATTACGCTCCTGCCTTCGGCGACTTAGACAACGACGGCGACTTGGACCTGCTCATCGGCAGCAATGCTGTGGGGCTGTATTGCTTCATCAATACGGCAGGGCCTGGGCAACCCATGCAACTCCAACAGGACTTCCGACCCATGTGGGCCAGCATGAATACGGGTACGTATGGAGCGCCGTTTTTGGTAGATGTAGATCTGGACGGCAGCATGGATGTGGTAGTGGGCCGCCGCAACGGCACCCTTGCGTATTTCCGCAACATAGGCGCCCCCGACAATCCGCTGTTTGCCTCTCAGCCGACCATTAGCCGCCTGGGCGGCATCGACACGCGAACGCCCATTGGCGTGGGCTTCAGCCGCCCCGCCGTCATTGAGCAACCTAACGGCGAGCGCTGGGTAGTCTGCGGAAACTTAGACGGCACGCTCGAGGCCTACATTGGCCTCACGCCTACGGAGGCTTCTTTCCCGCTGGTGTCCAAGGTTTGGGGCGGCATAGACGAGGGCGAGCGCTCCTCACCCGCTTTTGGCGACTTAGACGGCGACGGTAAATTGGAAGTTGTCGTCGGCAACCTGCGCGGTGGCCTGTCCATCTTTCGCACCGACCTGCAAGATTGCACCGTAAGCGCACAGATGCCCTCGCCCGCAGGTGGTGCCTCGTCAGTGGCGCTATGGCCCAACCCTGTGCGCTACAGCCTCCGCCTCGAATGGCCTGTCGGGCAGCCCTTTCATTGGGCCATCAGCGATGCGCTGGGCCGCTTAATGGCTCAGGGCACTGGCGCGGCCAATACCCCGCAGTTTGTCCCCGTCTTTGGCTGGACGCCCGGCCTGTACTACCTTCGCCTGCACACCTCCAGCGGCGAATACCGCCAACAGACTTCTTTTGTGAAATGGTGAACTTTGTGGTGTCTTTCGCACTAGATTTAGGCCTATGATGCTCGACTTTGAAACCCTCATTAGCGCCGACAGGCTAACGCTGGTGGACTTTCACGCTACTTGGTGTGCGCCCTGCCGGGCCATGATGCCGATGCTCGATGAGGTACAGGCCGAGTTTTCGGATCGCTTGCGCATCGAAAAAATCGATGTGGACGAACACACGACTTTGGCCGTGCAGCAGCGCGTCATGGGCGTGCCCACCCTCATCCTCTTTCGCAAAGGAAGAGAGCTGTGGCGCCACGCCGGCACCCTGGGCAAAGAAAGCCTGCTACAGGCCATTCGCACTGCTGAAGAGGCTGCTTCGGAATAAACGGAGATAGGCTTGAGCCGGCCCATAACTGCGCGCCGGAGAGGAGGCGGAGTGCTCCCAGACTAAGCGCTGCCCGCTCACCCACAGCCGCCAACGGCTCTCGAACTGAGAGCCAACAGACGGCTTGCTGTTGGGAAATAGCCCTTGCTCGTTTTTGCTAGGAAACGCACCTATGCCGCCTTATTTTTGTCTCTCGAAATGAGCGCTCAACAATACGACGAGTTTGGCTTTGTCTTACCCGAAAAGCCGATGCCGCCTTCGGAGCCTCACCTTCCGATGCGCGAGTGCTTTCCAGCCGCAGGCACGGAGTATTTGGGCGGCCAAAGCGATGGTTGGGAATACCGCAGTGTCTTCGCCGGCAAAACGCTCAGCGACACGTTTGACATGATTCGGCGCTTTTTGCAGGAAGAAGGCTACGGCGATGTGCCGCTGCCCGCTAATGCGGCCGAGTTGAAGCTCTTCCGCCGGCCCCGTTCGCTGCAATTGGAGCTGTTTGGCGAATGCGGATACGTACACAACCCCATCAAAATACTCTTTCCAAGAGGGGCCAAACTGCGCAATGCCCTCATCCTGTGCGTTTACAACGAACAGGCCCCTCAGCATTTGCTGCGGTTTCACGGCGTCTTGCCGCAAAAGTGATCGGCCTCTGGTCTCAACCTTGTTAACAACACTTGCTCTCTACAAATGGGAAGGCCCTTGAGCATCTCTCGTTGCCTTGCACCCATTTACAAATTTTTAATAAAATAATCCGAAAAATACTTAGGATATTCGCCTTCGTAAAAGATTATGCTTTTTTTCAGAGGACAACGAAGCGGCCTCATTTAAATCCAGGCCGTCTCCATCAATCCTTGCGAACCTACCCTCCCAAGTAAGCTTCCTTTGTATTCTTTCACCCACTTATAAGCCTTCATATTATGAAACAATCCCTCCTGCTGTTGGCGTGCGCAGCCCTCCTTCAGCACGTCGTTTTTGCTCAAAGTGCCAAGATCGTTGCACCTGCCGAAGGGCCAATGCCCCCTCCTGAGCGGCTTCAGATAAACCCTTGGCCAGGTCGTTCTGGTGTTCCTCCAGCGGCTCCGCTCTTGATGCCGGGGGCCTTTCCGTTTCGCTCCATAGGTGTGTTGCAGTTGCCCAAAGCCCTGGCAGAGGCGCAGTCGGTAGAGCGCGTGCTCGACGCCGACAGCGGGTTGCCCATCTGGTTCAGCGGGCGGGTGAGCACCCCTGAAGTAGCCGAAGCCGACCGCTCCATCGAGGCGCGCGCCGTAGCCTACTTAGCTGCTTTGCGCCCCAACGGCTTGGAGCGCCCTGAGGTGGAGTTTGTCCCTCGCAGCGCGCATCAGGACGAGCAGGGCAATTGGCACATCCGCTTGCAACAGGTTTATCAGGAGGTGCCGGTATACGGAGCGGAAGTGGTGGCCCATACGCAAAACGGCGCTTTTGCCTTGCTCAACGGCCGCTATTACCCGACGCCACAGCTCGCTTCTACGACACCTTCGCTCAGCGCTGAACAAGCCATTCTGCGCGTGCGCATGCACGCGAGGCCACCCAAAACGGAGTGGACCGACGAGGAGCGCGCCTTAGTGGGTGGCCAGGAAGCCCGTGCTGAACTGACCATTTATCACCATGAGCGCCAACTCGACGCCGAACGCCTCGCATGGGTAGTTACCTTGTACACCGACCTACTGCACCGCAAAGTCTACTTTGTGGATGCACACGACGGCGCCATCCTGCATCATTTTGACTACTCGTGCCGCATAGCGCCGTTTCAGGATGCTCCAGCGCCTACGCTCACTACTGCTCCTGCGCTTTGCGAACACACCTATGCCGCCGCTACCCTCGGCAACGGAAACCCTGTAACGGGCAGCGGCTTAGACTTGAAGAACATCAACCGCACCTTCGGCGCTTGGCAAATCGGCGCTAATTTCTACCTGGAGGACGCCAGCAAGCCCATGTTCAACGCCGCAGCCTCCCAAATGCCCGGCAAGCCGGTAGGGGCTATTGTTACCCTCAACGCCAAGAACACGACGCCAACTAAGCCCAACACCTTCGACTACACCATCTTCATCTCCAACTCGACGGTCTTCAACAACAAAAGCGCCGTAAGCGCCCACTGGAACGCCATCCAAAGCCACGACTACTTCCGCAACACGCACGGTCGCAACTCCATTGACGGAAAAGGTGGCAATATCTTTTCGTTTTTCAACGTCGCCGACGAGGATGGCGGACCAATGGACAATGCCTTTTGGAATGGCTTTGCCATTTGGTATGGCGCGGGCAACGTCGAATTCTTCGACCTGGCGCGCGGTCTCGACGTGGGAGCACACGAAATGGGCCACGGCGTCATCGAAAACACGGCCAATTTGGAATACCAAAACGAAAGCGGCGCCCTCAACGAATCCTTTGCCGACATCTTCGGCGTTTGTGTAGACCGCAGTAATTGGCTCATCGGTGAAGACGTCGTGCGCCCTGGGACTACGCCCAACAACTGCCTGCGCGATATGCAGTTTCCCAACAACGGCTCGCCCGCCCAGCCCAAACATATGAGCGAAAAGTACACCGGCCCACTAGACAACGGCGGCGTCCACATCAATTCGGGCATCGTCAACCGCGCCTTCTTCCTCTTTGCTACCCACGCCGCCGTTGGCTTAGAGCGGGCCGAACGCGTCTATTACAAAGCGCTTCGCGACTATTTGGTCAAATCCAGCCAGTTCATTGACTGCCGGCTCGCCGTTATTCAGGCCGCTACCGACCTCTACGGCAGTGCCGTAGCCAATGCGGCCGCCGACGCCTTCACGGCAGTGGGCATCGGCAGTGGGCAACCCAGCAATCCCTTTGGCTTGCTCAAAGAAAACCCAGGGGTTGGGCTTATTGTCTCTAAAACGAACAACGGCGCCTTGCTCGACTTACACCGCGACAACGGCCAGTACATCGGGACGCTGTACAACGGTGGGGTGGCCAGCCGCCCCAGCGTCTCGGACGATGGGCAGCAAATCGTCTTCATCAACAGCGAAGGGCACATCATTGGCATGGACCTGCAGTACGTCGCCCCCAATTTTATCTATCAGGCGTACCAACTGAGCCAGTTTCCGGAATGGCGCAATGTGGCCATCTCGAAAAACGGCCGCTTCTTAGCCGCCCTCACCCAAAACGCCAATAACAACATCTACGTGTTTGACTTAGGCGATCCTCTGGGCAACTCGCGCGTGTTTACGCTGTACAACCCCACCTACTCGACCGGACAGACGACCAGCGACGTGCGCTATGCCGATGTGCTCGAGTTCGACTACTCCAACGAGTACCTCATGTACGACGCCTTCAATGAATTGGTCAGCACAACGGGCCAAATATTGGAGTACTGGGATATTGGCTTCATGCGCTTTTGGCAAAACAATGCCTTCACCGCTTCGGTGCCGCCCATTTCTAAGCTCTTTAACGGCCTTCCTCCCGGAGCCAGCGTAGGCAATCCGGTGTTTTCGCAAATGGCGCCTTTTGTCATCGCCTTCGACTTTGTGGATGGCCTCGCCAATGAGTACCACGTGCTGGGCGCCAACGTACAGACGGGCGATGTGGGTCTTCTCGTGCCCGACAACGGGGTGTTGGGTTGGCCCAGCTACACGCGCACCGACAACGCGCTGCTCTTCGAGCGCCGGCTGAACAACCAATACAACCTCTATCGGCGCACGGTAGCCTCCAACCGCATTGAGGGCACGGGGGCTTCAGCGCCGCTGGTGATTTCTTCGCACGATTGGGGCCGCTGGTTTGGCTTTGGCACGCGCAGCCTGCAGGTCGGCGCGCCCGCTCCTGAGGCAGCGGCTCTTCAGCTGCGGGCCAGCCCTAACCCCACCGCCGATGCCTTGCACCTGACTTTTGACTTAGCACAAGGCGGCTTGGTGCGCGCCGAAGTACTCGACCTGCTTGGCCGCCCCGTTCGCACCCTGACCCAAGAGCTGCCCGCCGGCGAACAGCGGATGGAGCTCGACCTGCGAGAGTTGGCCGCGGGCACCTATTTCGTGCGCCTTTGGGCAGGCGGTGTTGCCACAGGGCTAAAGGTGGTGAAACAGTAGGTACCTCATCGGAAAGATCCGATCGGCTTGGGCGGTGTAGGGTGCTCCTACACCGCCCTGCTGTTTTTTTAGGGTGCGTCGCGCTCAAGTCAGGAGGCGCAGGGCCGCTCGCACGAGGTCTTCTATGCGTTGCAGCTGGGGCTGTTCGCGCTGCAGTTGGTGGAGGGCCTTTTGGGCAGCAGCGCGCGGATAGCCTAAGGCCATAAGGGCAGCGATGGCTTCCTCGCGCGTGGGGGGTTCGGCCGCGGACAAGGGAAGGTGGGTGGCGGCTTCGGGAGCCTCTTTAATTAGGCGGTCTTTGAGGTCTAAGATGATTTGTTTGGAGGCTTTTGGGCCAATGCCTTTGGCGCGCTGCAGCACGTGCGCCTGCTCGCCGATGATGGCGGTGCGAATTTCGTCTACGCTCATGGCCGACAGCAATAAAAGGGCCGAAGTAGGCCCAACCCCGGTAACGCTGATGAGCTGGGCAAAGAGGTTGCGCTCGGCCTCCGTAGCGAAGCCGTATAGGGTGTGTGCCTCTTCGGTAACGTGGAAATGGGTATAGACTACAGCTTCCTCGCGTCCTTGCAGCGCCGTATAGGTGCTCAGCGGAATGTGAACGCGAAAACCAATGCCACCAACTTCTACGATGAGATAGGACGCCGTTCGGTGGGTAATTCGACCTTTCAAGTAGGCGTACATGCGGAAGTGAATTTTGCGCTCCTGTGGTCGCTGCAGAGGTGGTGGATGGCCAACGACCTCACACCGGACAGGCAAGCATGTTTTGATGGCGAGCCGTTCGGCGATGGGAAGGCCCTCGAAGGTATCCTATCGCTGAATGAGCACTTTTTCGGCGCAAAGAAAGCCCGCTTTTAGCCATCGTTAGCGGACAATAGCGACGGGCATATTGGGGTCGTAGCCGCCTTTGATGACGGGGCTTTGGCGATTGCCCGTATAGGCCCGCACGTGCTCGTAAACGAAGTCGTGTAGTTCCTGAACGGTTACAATTTTGTCGCGGTTTTTATCGGCTTCGCCTTTGAGGCCGCGGATGAGGAAGTGGCTAAACACCCCTTGGCGCAGGCCGGCAGACTCCAAGGAGGTTTCGTCGGCTTTCGAAGACATGAGTAGGGCTGTGCCTGAAACGGCTTTGGAGAGCACCTGATAGTACTGGGCTAGCCCGGTTTCACCGGTACCCGAGCGCATGGCGATGAGGCTGCCGGAGTGGCAAGCGTCGGCGATGATGAGTTTGTAGCGGGCTTTGCTCTTGTTAAACATTCCGGCAATTTCCTCGTGGGCAATTTTGTTGTTGTAGCCGTCGAAGTCGATGGGCAGGAACGAGCCGTTGAGGCCGTGGCCAGAGAAATAGAAGATGACCAAGTCGTTGGGGCTGGCTAAATCGAACAGCTCTTGCAGGGTGCCCAGAACGTTGTGCCGCGTTGCGTCCTCGTCGATAAGGATACGCACCTGTTCGTCGGGCAGGGCGCCGCCCTCATAGCTTTTCAGGAAGGCGTAGAAGCGATAGGCGTCGTCGTCGGTGTAGCGCAGGGCGGGCATGTGGTCGTAGGCAGCAACGCCCACGACGAGCGCCCAGACTTTAATTTGGGTGACGCCCGGGGGCGTGGGGGCAGGCAGCGAGACGACGGGCTTGACCTCAGTGGGCGGCTGTTTGCCGATGTATTCGCCGGCGCGCCAGTAGCCGACTACTTCGGTGCCGTCTTTGAGGTAGAGCGTGCCCTTGCCCGAGTAGGCGCCTTCGGCCCATTCTCCGCGATAGTAGTCGCCGTTGGCATACAAGCAGGTGCCGAAGCCATGCGGCTGCCCATGGACAAACTCGCCGGTGTACTTGGCCGACCCTTCGCGATACACGTAGGTGCCCTTGCCGTTTTCGCAGTCGCCCTCGATGCAACCGATGCGGTCGCTTTCGATGAGGCCCGAGCCGATGAACTCGCCTTCGCGCCATTGGCCGGTCTCTTGCTTGCCGTTGGCATAGGTGCGCGTACCGCGGCCGTGCGGATAGTTTTCCTTGAACTCGCCGACGTATCGGCTGCTGTCGGCAAAATAGAAGGTGCCTTGACCGTTGAACTTGCCGTTGACGAATTCACCCTCATATTTGCTGCCGTCTGGGTAGGCAAAGATGCCAAAGCCGTTTTTGCAATCGCCTACCAGACAACCCGACTGAATGTTGGTGCCGTCGTCTTGCTGCTCCTCTTTCTTCTTGACGATGTATTCTTCCAGGATGTTGCCGTTTTCATCTACGGGTTTGCCGCGCTTCCACAACCCCGTGCGCTTCGTACCGTCGGGATAGGTTTTAGTGCCGCGGCCATCCGGATAGCGGTGTTTCCACTCGCCGCTGTACTTACTGCCGTCGGTGTAGTAGCACACGCCAATGCCGTGAATTTCACCGTCTTTGAAGTCGCCGATGTATTTCGCCCCCGAAGGGTAAATGTAAGTGCCACGGCCGTTGATGCAGTCCCCTTGCACGCATTGGGCCTGAGCGCCGAGCACTAAGGCGGCCAAGAGAAACAGGAAGAGCACTATTCGCTTCATGTTGCAGTCGGATAAAGTCGATTTAGTAACGAAAATTTTTTGCGCCTGTTTAAACCCGTTGGTGCGCAAATTATTGCACTGGTAACCCCTACTTTCGCCCTGCGCTTGCGTTTGCGCTAAAAAAGTTAGGATGGTGAAGAAAAGGTACTTGCTCTTGCTTGTTCTGTGGATAGGCGCTTTTCCCGCTTTTTCCCAAAAAAAGATGGCCTACCGCCTCTACGACGCCCGCGGGCGGGCCGTGTCGTACGAAAAAATGCTCAAAGCCCTTAGCCGACAAGACATCGTGCTCTTTGGCGAATTTCACAACAACCCCATCGCCCACTGGCTTCAGCTGGAGCTAACAAAGGACCTCCACTCGCTGCGCCCGCTGACGCTGGGTGCTGAAATGTTTGAAACCGACAACCAGTACTTCCTCAACGCGTATCTGAGCGGCGAAATAGACGAGCGCGGGTTAGACTCACTGGCCCGCCTGTGGCGCAACTACAAAACCGACTACGCTCCTGTGGTGCGCTTTGCCAAAAGCCAGGGCCTGCCCTTTGTCGCCACCAACATCCCGCGCAAGTACGCCGCCATGGTAGCGCGCGGCGGCTTCGAGGCGCTCGACACATTGCCCCTCATCGAAAAAGCCCTGATGGCTCCCTTACCTATCTCCTACGACCCCGAACTGCCCGGCTACAAGAACATGCTGACGATGTTTGGCGATCACGCCAGCGAAAACTTCCCCAAGGCACAGGCGATAAAAGACGCCACCATGGCGCATTTCATCCTTCAAAACTTCGCGCCTGGGCGGCTCTTCTTACACCTCAACGGCGCCTATCACTCCGATAACTACGAAGGTATTGTGTGGTACTTGCGCCGCCAACGCCCCGAACTGCGCTGTGCCACCATCTCCACCGTGCAGCAAGCCGACGTGACACGCCTGCTGCCTGAGCACCGCAAACGGGCCGATTTCATCCTCTGCGTGGACGAAGATATGACCACCACCTACTGAAGCCTCGCAGCCAACCCTATGGCTCAACGGAATCGGCGAGATCATCCAATTGCCTCAGCAGCCCGGCGACAATCTGAGTGTGCGGATGTTGCTCTCCCAACTGCCGCGCAAAGACTCGATGCGCTTTTTCGAGCAGCCTTTGCGCCTCCGCCAACTCGCCCATCTCGGCCAGCACAACGCCCAGGTTGGAGTAACTCACCGCCGTGGTGGGATGGTCCGGCCCGAAATTGCGTTCGTAGGATTTCAGCGCCTTTTCCAACAGGCCCTTGGCGCCGGCGTAGTCGCCCAAAGCATGAAGTACAGTAGCCAGGTTGGAGTACCTCACCGCCGTGGTGGGATGGTCCGGCCCGAAATTGCGTTCGTCGGATTTCAGCGCCTTTTCCAACAGGCCCTTGGCGCCGGCGTAGTCGCCCAAAGCCTTAAGGACTAAGCCCAGGTTGGAGTAACTCACCGCCGTGGTGGGATGGTCCGGCCCGAAATTGCGTTCGGCGGATTTCAGCGCCTTTTCCAACAGGCCCTTGGCGCCGGCGTAGTCGCCCAAAGCCTGAAGGACTAAGCCCAGGTTATTTTGGAGTCGCGCTTTTTCCAAAAAATCTTCTTTGGAGAGGGCCTGGAGCAATTCCAGCCCGTAGGGTATCCATGGGAATTTGTCTATCGGGTTGTCTTTGGTTTGGTCTATCGAGAGTTTTTCGGTGAAGGTTTCTACCAGCGGCATCAAATCCGCTGCGCTTGCGGGCTGAAGGTGGGCCACTGCGGTGCGGATGAGGCGGTGGCAGCCGAAGCGCTGGTCGCTTCCCGATTGGGTCAGCCAGCCCAATTGGCGCAGTCGGCGCACGCGATTGGCAAACGGCGCTTTGCGCTCTTGCTCCACCTTCAACCACGCCATGAGGTCGGCGATCGGATAGCCCTCGGCGCTGGGCGGCAAGGCGGCGATCTGTTTCAGCGTCAGCATCAGATCGGCATCCGATGCGATGCCGGACAAATCGAAGGCCCACTGCAGGTGCCGGTAAAGCTGGGTCTCCTCGCCGGCATGGGGGACATAGATGTCGATCCGCAGCCGTGGATCATCCAGCGCCCTCTTGTCGAAGTAGTCGGTCAGCTCCTTTACCGCACGGATTTCGGGGTGATGCGCCAGCGTTTTGGCAAACAGCTCGATGCTCAGCGTGTGGTAGTCCAGCTTTTGTAAGAAGGCTGCCAGGTCTTCGTCGGATTGCGGTTTGTCGGGGCAGTGCCGCCGGAAGAGTTCGATGGCGGCCTCTTGGCTCAGCTTGCCCAATTCATACACGGCGAAATCGCCGAAGGTTTGTCTGGAAGTGAGCAGGATGTCCCAGTGCCTGTCGGAGGGCAGCCAGTCTTTCACACGGCAAACGGCATCGTCTGCGTTGTCCAACACCATGAGGTTTTTGCCGTCCTGGTTTTGAAGGGCCCGCAGCGCGCGTCGGAGTAGGTCGTCGGGGGTTTCGCCCTGCTCTTTTCGAATTTCGAGCGCGCCGAGAAGCGCCGCATCGCCGGCAACGGATTGGGCCAAGGACTCCTTTACCTCTATCCACAACAAGCGGTCGTACTCGTCTTCGTAGTTGTGGACGTATAACTTGGCCAGGGTGGTTTTGCCGATACCTCCGACGCCGTTCATGAGCAGGAGTTGGGAGGAGTCCGCCAGCTTTCTCCTAAGTTGGGCGAGATCGTCGCCCCGACCTATGACTTCCCGGTTGCTGATGCGCGGCACTATGGTGAGGCGTCGGGCGCTTCGCGAGCGACTTTCGCGCTTGGCCGTTTCCCAATACCCATCGCTTGAGTGGTGGTGCGCCTGGTTTTCGCGGTACGCGTCTTCGAAATGGCGCGCAAACAAACCAGCCGGTAAGATGAGGGCGTCGTCGCTGGGCGCTTTCATCCAATACACGACGCCGAAAAACTCGGCGGTGTCGGCGTTGAGCACCGGCGTGCCGCTGCTGCCCGGATGGATGGCATCCAGCGAAATCCGAAAAACCGAATGTCCGTTGTGGACGGCTTCCTCCTTCAGAACGGGTACGATACCCGCTCCGCCCGGGTACAGGCGGTTGTAGGTCCACGCCCATAGCTTTTGTTCCGCCCGACTGGACGCGGCGGCCTTGAGGTTGACGCATCGGGTAGAGACGTCCCGCCCCAGATCCACCACCAACAGGTCGAGGTCCGGAAAGTATTTGGTGTTGTCATCGCGCAGAGCGAACTCGCCTTCGACGCCGTCTAATCGAAACGAGGCCGTCAGCCAGGCGCGAGTGGCATCGTCGTAGAGCACGTGGCGGCAGGTAGCGAGCTTTCGGGGCGTAATGAAAAAGCCCGTGCCCAGTATGTCGTCGTTGGGTCCGGTGATTTTCACCGTACAGGCTTTTGTCAATCGTTTAAGCGGCGAGCGATCGAGATGGGTCGGTGTCATTCAGGCATTTTTATTGCCGTGATCAAACTCCCAGGTTAGCGAAAATTTGATGCTTCCCTTTCCGGAGACATTGCAGATTTTGGAAAACACGTCGCCGCCTTTTTTTTCCAGTTCAATGGAAAATTCAGCGGTAACCTTATCGGGCTTGGCGCTCTGGATGGCGGCCTTGATGTCGGCGGCCAAACTCGACACCGCCTTCAGCGCCTGCTGCGCGCTCAGTTGCATGTTCCGCACAGAAACAGGACCGTCGTAATCGGAGTCGGCGGCGACTTCCATCAGGATGACGACGCCGTCCGAGAGCTTGACTTCAGCAGAAGTGGTGGAGTTTTCCATAGGCTCCGATGGTTTAAGCAGTAAATGAGCACGAAAGGTAAACAAAAACGCGTTTTTCAAAGTGTGCGTTTATTTTCATTTTTTTCATTTCGTTGTGCTTGCCATTGGAATAATACAAGGGCGAAGGGCTTTATGAGGCCGTTTCGCTCCACTTTTAGCCAGTGGGGAGTCTTGTGCCGAGGGAAAAGCCGGAAGGTGAGAAGCCATAAACCTTCCGCAAGTTGGAGCAAAAAGGGCAGGCTCTCCGCCTTTTTGGGCGGAGAGCCTGCTTTCGAAAAGTAAAACGAGTGGTCTAAGCCGTTTTTATGAGCGCGCAGCCGCGTAGTGCCGAGCAACGGCGTCCCAGTTGACTACATTCCACCACGCTTCTACGTAATCGGGCCGGCGGTTTTGGTAGTGCAGGTAATAGGCGTGCTCCCAAACGTCAATGCCGAGGATGGGGGTACCGGGCTTTTCGGCCACGTCCATGAGCGGGTTGTCTTGGTTGGGGGTGCTGGTGATGAACAGGTTACCATCGGCACCTACACACAGCCAAGCCCAGCCGGAGCCAAAGCGCCCAATGGCGGCAGCGGCAAATTGCTTTTTAAACTCCTCAAAAGAGCCGAAGGTACTCTCAATAGCCGAAGCCAAGCTCCCCGAGGGCTGACCGCCGCCTTTTGGCGACATGAGGTTCCAGAAAAAAGTGTGGTTCCAGTGGCCTCCGCCGTTGTTGCGAACGGCAACCGGCAATTTAGACACTTGGGCGAGCAAGGCCTCCAAAGACTTGTTCTCGTGCTCGGTGCCTTGGATGGCTGCATTGAGGTTGTTCACGTAAGCGGCATGGTGCTTACCGTGGTGGATTTCCATGGTGCGCGCATCAATGTGCGGCTCCAGCGCATCGTGCGCATAGGGCAGGTCGGGAAGTGTAAAAGCCATAGAGCAAAAAGGGTTTTTCTTACTTGCACAATAACTTTCACAACAGCAGCCGCTCCGGATAGTTTAGGCGCTTCTCAAAAGTTTAACGCCCGACATTCCTTTGAATATCGGGCGCCTTCATCTGACTAACGTTTGTTTGCCTGCATCGTCTCTTGGTATAGCGTGTTGCTCGAGAACGATACAAAAGATGCGAACGCTGCGACTGATTGTTTACATTCGAGAGCGGATTCTCTCGCTTTTTTTGAGTACTTGTGTGTAAAGGGCTTTTAAAAGAGTGGGGGGCAGGGGCAGTAGATTCTGTAATGCGGTCTTTGTGATGCCCACGGTACAAAAGTGTGGGCATTGGCGCATTCGCCTATCCGTACAAATACGCGATTTTAACACCAGGGAAAACCCTGAGTGCGCTATCGGGATTTCACGGGAACGGTGATGAGGGTGCTCACGCCCTGGCCTTTAGCAGTTTGTATGCTCATTTCCCCGTGAATGAATTGGACGCGCTGGCGCAAGTTGTCGGTTCCCATACCTTTCACTACATCGGCGGGGTCGAACCCAATGCCGTTGTCTTCGACCAAGATGGCAATATCGTCGCCATTTTGGGTGAGTTGCACGAGGATTTCGGTAGCTTGGGCGTGCTTGAGGCTGTTTTGCAGGAGTTCTTGGATGATGCGGTAGCAATTGAGGGCCACGGTGTGGTCTAAGTTTGTAAAGTCGCCAAAATGCTGGAAGTGAATGGTTGGGCCGTTGGGTGTTCGGAATCGGATGATTAGGTCGTGCAGAGCTTTGACCAGCCCAAATCGGCTCAGCGAGCTGGGCTGCAGGTTGTGGGCGATTTGGCGGGTTTCAGCAATGGTGTCGGTGAGTAGTTCTTTAATTTTTTGGAAATCTTCGTTTTTAGTCAATTGCGGGGCCTGCTGGGTGAGGCCCTCCAAGCGCATGCGGATAGCGGCGAGCATGCCACCGACGCTGTCGTGTAGGTCGTGTGCGATGCGCTTTCGCTCGCTTTCCTGGCCTTCGAGCATACTCTGCATGGACTCGATGCGCAGAGCGTCTTCGAGTTGACGAATGGTTTGCTGGTTGATTTTTTCGCGCTGTTCGGCAATGACGCGGCTGGTCCGAAGGCGATGCCGATAGTCGCGCACCATGAAAAACATGGCGATGACGCTGGCGGCGAAGAAGAGCGAAATAGCGAGCAGGGAGTTGCGCTGTTGGCGTTTCGACTCTTCGATGGCCTCTAATTCGCGGCTCAGCTTTTCTACCTTTTGCGTCTGTTCGCGCGTGCCGTATTGGGCGGCTAAGCGCTGAGAGGTAGCGACGCGGTCTCGGTGCAAGAGGGTGTCGGTCAGTCGGATGTGTCGCTGGGCATAGTGAAGCGCTCGAGGGAGGCTGTCTAGGGCCGCATACAGCATGGATAGATAGCGGTACAAGTCGCGCCTCAGCTCGTACTGATTGGAGGGGCAGGATTGTTCGGCGCGCTGGAGAGCGCGCAGTGCCATAAGATAATCTTTGGCCAAGAAGTTAAAGTATCCAATTCGATATTCGGCCTCGAGGGCATAGACTTGGTGATGGCTCTGCCGGGCCAAGTCTCGCGCGCGGAAGGCCAACGGGAGGGCTTCGGAGTAGTTCTTACCGTCGGCCAAGTAGTCGGCTTCCTGCAAAAGGGCAGTAATTAGCAAGAGAGTATCGCCCAAGGCAAGGCCGCGCTCTCGGAAAGTGCGCCGCAAGGCGCTGGCTTGGACAGTGTCGCCGCGCATCTGATGAACGCGAGCCATTTGGGCCAACAGAAGGGCTTCAGAGCGCTTGTTGCCGGTTTTCTTGAAATATTGAAGGGCTTCTTGCTGCATGGCAACGGCTTCATCGGCCATGCCGCGTTCGGGCAAGCGGGTAGCCAATTCGGCGCGGGCGCGGTGATAGGCTAAGGAGTCTCCTGCCTTTTGAAAGAGCTCCACGCTGCGGGCCAAATACTGAAAAGCGGAGTCGCGGTTGAGGGCTTCTTGCTCGCGGTAGAGCGCCCATTTATACCACCCTAAGCCTTGCTTTCTCAGGTCGCGCGCTCGAATGCCTTCGCTAAGTACTGCTTGGATTTCTTCGAACGCCATGGGCTTGTCGAAGAGGTTGTCCTCCTGAGCCTTTACAGGCGTCGGGCCTGCACACAGGGCATAGAGGAGCAGGCTTGCCATGGTCAAAGACCGGC
>CALHAM010000075.1 GCA_937934275.1 uncultured Saprospiraceae bacterium
GACAACTGCGCCGCGATGGCCACTGTCAATTACGATGGACAGACCCGCACCGACGGGCCTTGCCCCGACACCTATTTCCTCATCCGCCGCTGGACGGCTGCCGACCAGTGCGGCAACACGCGCACAGCCGAGCAAACGATAGCAGTGCGCGACCAAACGCCGCCGACGTTTACTCAAGTACCCAGCGATGTAACGGTTAGCTGCAGCGACATTCCGGCAGTAGGCGCGGTCGCAGCCACCGATAACTGCGACGCTAGTGTAACCATCACCTACGACGGCCAAACGCGCCTTGATGGCTCCTGCTCCGACAACTTCACGCTGGTGCGCCGATGGATAGCGATAGACAACTGTGGCAATACGACCAGCGCT
This sequence comes from uncultured Saprospiraceae bacterium, assembly GCA_937934275.1. Taxonomy (GTDB): domain Bacteria; phylum Bacteroidota; class Bacteroidia; order Chitinophagales; family Saprospiraceae; genus M3007. The sequence continues at coordinate 370 of CALHAM010000075.1, forward strand.
CAACAAATCATTGCGGTACAAGATGTGACACCGCCGGCGTTCACCTTCGTACCGCCGAACGCCACGGTAAACTGCGAGGCCATCCCAAGCCTTGGCTCGCCCACCGCTACCGATAATTGCGACAATAACGTGACCATTACTTTTGCTGGCGTTACGCAAACTAGCGGTAGCTGTGCCAGTGGAGGCACTGTTGTGCGCCGTTGGATAGCAACCGACAATTGCGGCAACACGGCCGTGGCGGAGCAAATGCTGACGGTTCAGGATACAACACGGCCAGTATTCACCTTTGTGCCCTCAGACATTACCGTGAGCTGCGACGCCATTCCAGAGCCTGGCCTCCCGCAGGCCAGCGACAACTGCGCCAATGAGGTAGAGATTAACTACAGTGGCGAAACACGTATCGACGGTGCTTGCAACGACGCGTATATCTTGCGCCGCCGCTGGACCGCTACAGACCTGTGTGGAAACACGCGCACGGCCGAACAGGTCATTAGCGTTCGCGACTTGACAGCACCGATGTTCACCTTCGTACCCGCCGATGCAACGGTCTCGTGCGATGCTGTGCCCGCACCGGGCCAACCCGGCGCCGCCGACAATTGCGATCCGGAGGTAACTATCGCCTATCTGGGCGAAACGCGTACCAACGGCACCTGCCCCGACGAATATGTGTTAATACGCCGCTGGACAGCTACCGATAACTGTGGAAACACTACCTCTGCGTCACAGCGCATTGAAGTGCGCGACCTAACCAAGCCTGTCTTTACCTCCTTCCCAGACGACATTACGGTTAGTTGTGAAAATGTTCCTATGCCGGTTACGCCTTTAGCCTCCGATAATTGCACTGACAACCCCTTGATCTCCTATAACGGTGAGACGCGCCTCGATGGTCCTTGCCCGCATACTTACACACTCAAACGCCAGTGGACGGCGGTGGATAAATGTTTAAACACCGCCTCCGCTGTGCAAAACATTGCCGTGCAAGACCTCTCTGCACCCGTGTTCACCTTCGTGCCCGCCGATGTTACGGTCGCGTGCGAAAGCGTGCCGCCCGTAGGCACACCCACCGCCACCGACAACTGCGACGCCAACGCAACCATCACCTATGAAGGCGAAACGCGCCTGAACGGCCCTTGCCCAGATACTTACCTGCTTCAGCGCCGCTGGCGGGCTGCTGATGCCTGTGGCAATGCGACAACAGCCCTACAAACGATTGCCGTGCGCGACATTACGCCGCCCGTATTCACCTTTGTGCCTGCCGACGTAACCGTCAACTGTGACGCTATTCCAGACATCGCCGATCCTATTGTCTCGGACAATTGCGACGCCAATGTCAGCATAAGCTTGACGACTGACCTGCAAATCGGCACGGACTGCTCAATCGGCGGTGTCGTCATTAGGCGCTGGACAGCTGTCGACAACTGCGGCAACAGCACCATTGCTGAGCAACGCCTGACCGTGCAAGATACAACAAGGCCGGTGTTCACCTTTGTACCCGCCGACATAACCGTGAGCTGTGATGCGGTGCCTAGTATTGGAACGCCTACTGCCACCGACAACTGCGATGCTAATACAACCATCACTTACGACGGCGAAACGCGCACCGACGGCCTTTGCCTCGACACTTACACCCTCATACGACGCTGGACGGCTAAAGACGTCTGTGGCAACACCCAAACCGCCCAGCAGCTCATCACCGTGCGCGACACCGAGCCTCCAACGTTCACTTTCGTACCGGCCGACATGACGGTCTCTTGTGAAGCCGTACCAGCCGTCGGAAACCCAACCGCCACCGACAACTGTGATGTTAATGTGACCATTACCTACGACGGTGAAACACGCGCCGACGGCTCATGCCCCGACACCTATGTCCTAACGCGCCGCTGGACGGCTGCCGACAACTGCGGCAACACGGCTACGGCCTCGCAAAAAATCGTCGTGCACGACCTCATTCCACCGGCCTTCACGTTCGTGCCGGCTCACGTTACCGTCTCCTGCGAGAATGTGCCGCCCATCGTTAGCCCAACGGCCACAGATAATTGCGATGCCATCGTGAGCTTAGTGCTCCTCGGTGAAGATCGCGGCAATGGCCCTTGCCCTAACACTTATACGCTAACGCGCCAATGGGTGGCTACCGACAATTGCGGCAACACGGCTACGGCCGAACAGGTGGTCTTCGTGGAGGATAAAACGCCGCCTACATTCACCTTCACACCGGCAAACACTACAGTGGAATGCAACGCTGTGCCGCCTGTCGCTATGCCCATTGCTACCGACAACTGTTCGTTCGCACCCACGCTTAACTACTTAGGCGAAACGCACGTAGACGGCAACTGCTCCGACTCTTACACTCTAATACGCCGCTGGCAGGCTACAGACGAGTGCGGCAACACCAAAACTACCCAACAGCTCATCTTCGTTCGCGATGTTACGCCGCCGGTGTTTACCCATATACCCGCTCATGCTACCGTGAGCTGCGATGCCGTACCTACACCGGCTCAACCGACAGCTACCGACAACTGTGATGCCGACGTGCAAATCCTTTACGAAGGTGAAGTGGTGGTTACTACTTCGGCCAGCGGCACCTACCTGCTGCGCCGCCAATGGACGGCTACTGACAACTGCGGCAATACGGCGAAAATTACCCAGGACATCTCGGTAAAGGATACGGAGCCACCCAGCATTACATGCCCTTCGAATGTGAACGTAGCGGCGAATGGATCTACCTGCTCACAAGTTGTAACTTTTGTCCCTCCTGTAGTGTCGGATAACTGTGACCCTAACCCTACTGTAATAGGAAGCGCAACCAGCGGGGCAACATTCCCCATCGGAAGCGTTATCGCTGCCTTCCAGGCCATCGACGACAGTGGCAACAGCGCCATGTGTACGTTCCGCATCACCGTAACGGACACTACTGCGCCCAAACTCATAAACTGCCCATCGGACTTCACCCTAACTACACCTGCCGGTGCTTGCGAAATGAAAGTCTTTTGGGATGACCCGCTGGTCGTGGACGCTTGCGATCCATATCCTATTCTTCCTCAATCCAGCATCCCTTCGGGCAGCGTGTTGCCTACCGGCCATACCACTGTGGTCTACACAGCCCAAGACACCACCGGCAACCTCATGTCGTGCAGCTTTACCATCACCGTGCAGGAAAACATTCCGCCAGTACTGGTGGATTGCCCCAAAGACATTACGCTGTACACCAACAGCTGCACGGCTACAGCGACCTGGACGGCTCCACAAGTCTCGGACAACTGCAGCCCCGTAACACTGACGTCGAGCCATGCGCCCGGCTCAGTATTTCCAGAGACCACCACCCTCGTAACCTACACAGCCAGTGACATTTGGGGCAACACTGCGGCGTGCAGCTTCTCCGTTACCGTGGTGGACACGGTGGCGCCGACGTTCAGTGGATGCCCTAAAGACACGGTGCTCAGCTCTAACGGTGCCTGTTCGATAACTGTGGATTGGGCCATGCCTACTGCTTTCGACAATTGTGCGCCTGCGCCAACTGTAACGGCTTCCTCGATGCCCGGCGATACCTATCCAGTAGGCCACACGATAGTGAAGGTGGTGGTAGAAGACCCCAGCGGCAATCAAGACGTCTGTTCCTTCAAGATTACCGTTGTCGGCCCGCCGCTGAGTTTTGTGGATGCACCAGCCGATCAGTCGTTTATCGGCTGCTCGGCCGTAGCCACCTGGTCACCGCCCGTCGCTATAGGAGTCTGCGCTCCAGCAACAGTAACCTCTACGCACCAGCCGGGCGAAACCTTCCCTATAGGCACCACCGTGGTTACGTACACAGTAAGCGATACGCTGGGCTATTCAGCCTCAGTAAGCTTCACTATCATCGTTACCGAGAGCATACCACCCGCGTTCAACTGCCCGACCTCACCTGTACTGGTCGACGTCAGTGGAGCCATTAAGAACGACCCATCTCATTTTCTGACTTCAGCACAGGCAACAGCCTCGTGCGATGGCGCAGTGCTCACGTTCGACCTACCTGAAGCCACTGACAACTGCGGCACCCCTCTCGTCGAGCAAACGAACGGCCTGAAGAGCAACGACTTTTTCCCCGTAGGGACGCACGTGCTTGACTTCCGCGCTTCCGACGCCGCAGGCAACACCGACCAGTGCTCGGTAACGGTAGTCGTAGCACCCATGCAGCCTTTGGCACCGCAAATCAGCGATAAGATCGGATGTGCCGGCGACGATATCGTCATCAGCACACCGGTTATTCCGGGTGCTGCTTATCTATGGACAGGGCCTAAACCGCCGTATCCGAACTCGAATAATTTGCTCATCGAAAACCTTAGCCCGGCACTCACGGGCATCTATACGGTGCAGGCCCTCGTCAACGGTTGCCTTACGCCCCTCGATACTGTACTGGTTCGCATAGGCAAACAGCCCAAAGCCGTAGATGACTTGGACTTTGAAGCGGAAACTGGAGGTCTGCTCGAAGGCTTCAGTGTACTGGCCAACGACACCTACGAAGCCGACGACTTCACGGTTACTGCGATTGGCTCATTGGCAGGACTGATCGAATTGGGCAACGGCCTCTTTACCTATCAGGCTGGCCCCAACAACGGTCGCGTGAACTTCATCTACCGCCTTTGCTCGGCAGCCTGCCCAGACTTGTGTAGCGATGCCGTGGTCACCATCACCGTGCGCGAAAGCTTCTGCACGCACATCCCGAACGTCATCACGCCCAACGACGACGGCATTAACGACTATCTGGAAATTCCGTGTCTGAATACTGACCTGTATCCCAACAACCGCCTCGTCATCTACAACCAATGGGGCGACAAAGTCTATGAAGCCTCGCCTTACAGCAATGATCCCTCTAAGGCTTGGCGCGGTACCCTAAACGGCCGCCAAGGCCAACACTTGCCCGACGGTACCTATTTCTATTATTTCCAACCCGCTCCCGATCGCAAGCCCATGTCGGGCTATATCGAAATTTTCCGATAAGAAACCTTGGCCTCAAGAAAAGCGACGCCTCGACCTGCTCAAAATCTCCTTTTTCAAATCTTCATGTTTCGAACAACTTCAACCATGCGCCCATATTTCCTTTCCATGGCTGTCTTTCTGTGCCTCGGGCAAGTGGCCTTAGGCCAACAAGAACACCGCTATACGCAGTTCATGTACAACAAACTGTCGTACAACCCCGCCTACGCAGGCATCCGAGGTGTGCTAACAGGGACAGCTATTTACCGCAATCAATGGTTCAAAATGGAAGGTGCTCCGCGCGCCGCTCAGGTGAGCGTACACGCCCCAGTGTTCACCCAACGCGTAGGTGTAGGCGCCGTGCTGTCGCATCACCAGATTGGACTGCACCGCGACGTCCAACTAACGGCAGCGTATTCGTATAACGTCATCAACGGCGATGAATTTTCCATGCGCATCGGCGTATCGGGCAATCTGCGCGTCCTGAGCATCGATTTTTCCAAGGCTACTCCACTGACCCAATACGACCCCTCGCTCGACAACAAGCGTTTCAACGAGGCTTTGGCTAACTTCGGCGCCGGCGTTTACGGCACTTTTCAAGAAAAACTTTACTTCGGCTTCTCCGCCCCGCGCATCGTCCGCAACAGCATCGGCATCAACACAGAGCCGGGCGTGCGCACGGCCCGCGAAGAGCCACACTTTTACGGCACGACGGGAGGCATCATCGCGCTGGGCGATGACTTCCATCTAATGCCGTCAGCATTGGTGCGTTACGTGCACAATGCTCCCATCGACGTGGACTTGGCGCTGAGTTTAGAGTTTCGCCGCATAGCCTCTATCGGGTTGGGCTATCGGGCTGGCGGTGATGGACTGGGCGAGTCGATCAACCTTTTGACTTATTGGCAAATAGACCCACGCATTGGCCTTGGAGCGGCCTACGACATGACGTTAACTAACCTGCGTTCGCTGGTGGGCGGGTCGTTCGAGCTTATGATGTACGCCGACCTAGTGAAGCGGAAAAGAGGGATGTCGAACCCGCGCTTCTTTATGTAAGCGTATTGTCGGAAGCAGCCCACAGGGAGAAGGCATAGGCTGAACCTCCAATTCACAGGGTTCGCCTACTCCTGCAAGTCAGGGTCGTCGGTGAAAAGTTTACACTGTTATTTATGTTTGTGCCATGTTGCGCCAAGCCTTGACGCTGTATGGCCTGACGGTCATTGCCGTTGGCTCTTGCATTGGCTCGGGCATATTTGCGACCCCTGGTCAGATCGTGCAGGCCGTGCCGAATGCGGTATTGGTATTGCTGGCTTGGGTGCTGGGCGGTGCCTTGGCACTGACGGGCGCCCTGACCTTTAGCGAGTTAGGCGGCATGTTTCCGCGTTCGGGCGGGGTATATGTGTATTTGCGCGAGGCGTACGGCGACTTAGCGGCATTCCTGTACGGGTGGATCATCCTGTTGGTCGTCAACAGCGGCGCTTTAGCGGGGTTGAGTGCTGCCTTTGCCGAATATATAAGCATCTTTTTCCCGGATATGGGCGAGAAGTCAAAGGTAGTTGTAGCAGCGATTACGGTGCTGGCCCTGACAGCATTCAACGCGTTAGGGGTGCAAGTGAGCCAGGCGTTGAGCGGTGTATTTACTGGGCTGAAGTTGTTAGCCATTGGAGGCATTATTGCGGTAGGATTTCTCTTGGGCAGCGCCGAGCAGGTGGGGTTGAAATTCTCTTTGAGCAAGGGCGTGCCTGAATCTTGGGCAACTGCTCTGCTGACGGCCCTCATCGGCGTTCTCTTCTCAGTGGGTGGGTGGCACCACGCCTCCTATGTAGCTGGCGAAGCCATAGATGCGCAGCGCACAGTACCGCGTGCCATGACCCTTGGAGTTCTTATTGTCATGGTAACTTACTTATTGGTCAACATTGCCTATATGCTTCTGCTGCCCTTAGAGGAGATCGCGCACACGACGCGTGTGGCAAGTGATGCGCTAGGGCAAGTAACGCCTTGGGGCGGCCAGGCGGTGGCGGCTGCGGTAGCGCTTTCCATCTTCGGTACCTTGAGCATTTACACCATGTCTGCTCCGCGCATCTACTTTGCTATGGCAGTGGATGGCATCTTCTTCCGCGCATTGGCTTGGGTGCATCCGCGTTGGCGCACGCCTGTGCTGGCTATGAGCGTGCAAGCTCTTTGGGCTGTGGGTGTGCTGCTGTTTTTTGGAGGGCTTTTTGAACACATTATCATCTTCGTCACCTTTGCCGATGCCCTTTTTATGGGATTAGCGGGTGCTGCCCTGTTCGTGTTGCGCTGGAAACGCCCCAAGGCCGAGCGCCCTGTTCGCGTCTGGGGCTATCCTATCGTACCGGCAATATTCGTGTTGATTTCAGCGATTTTTGCTGTCAATACCCTCTTGGAGCGTCCAGAACAGGCACTGCCGGGATTAGGCCTTCTGGCTACTGGTGGTGTAGTGTTCTTTGCCCTAGCTAAGAGCCGACCTCAATAGCCCAACAAACAAGCGATCGCTACAATACCTCTTACGACATGAGGAAGGCATCGTGCATAAAAAAAGCGGCGATGCCGTTGCACCGCCGCAGTAGTCACCTTTCCCTGCGATAGGTTCGAAGCATTATTGGCGCACAATGCGCAGTGCGGGCAATGTGCCGTATTGGGTCTGCAGACTCAAGTAGTAAAAGCCTGCAGGTAAAGATTGGAAAGGCACGTCGAAGATTTGACTACCTTCGGTCAGGCTCAGCGGATACTCAGAAAGAATCTGGCCGTTGGAGTTTAGGAGGCGCAACACAGCCTTTGCTGTTTGGTGGCTTTCGACAGAAATCGTCACGCTTTGGCCATGAGTGAGCGTAGGCTGGGCATAGAAGCGGAAGGAGGCAAGCGGTAACTCGCTGGTACTGACAACCATACCACGGCGCACGCGCACCTCAGCAGCAGCACCAGCCGTGGCATCGCTGCCGTCGGTGCACACGACCCGATGGAATAGCGGTACTGTGACACCTATCGGTACGTTATTAGCAGCCAACAAGGCATCCAATTCACCCATGGTTAAGTTGATTTGCGCCATTGCCCCGGCATTTTGCATGAAAACGATATCCGTAAAAGCTGTGTCGGTAGCGACTTGCCATACGTACGTCAGCAAGTCGCCATCGGGATCGGAGGCCGGCATCCAGGCAATGTTGACCACATCGGTGGGCGCCCCTTCCACCTGGATGAGGGTGCCGGGTAGAGGCGTCAGCAGCATCGGCTGCGTGGGGAAGAAATTAGGCTCACCCAAGATTTGCCCCCGCAACTCGCCGGAAGCTACGGCAGTAGTGTGAATGTTGGCGTAGATCTCAGCCTGGAATAGGGCATCCATCTGGCTCATGGTGAGGGCGAAGCTGTTCTGAGCAGCTTCGAAAGTCCCCGACTTTAAGTCAGCTGCCAACGCAGGCACTAGGCCAAAGGCAATGCCACCATTGGCACCGTTGGGAGCCACGTGGAGGTGCGCTCCCCCGGCAATGTTAGCGTCGAACTGTCCCTCCAAGTTGCGGAAGCTACCCGTACAAGTGAGCGTGCGATCGTTGAGCTCTAATTTCAGCCCACCCAGGCCGCTCGAAACAACGGCAGGCACCTCGTTGACCCCCCTTAGGGTAGTGTGGAAGTAAGCTCCGGCCAAAGGCATCAACTGTCCGCGCAGCTCACCCGCAGGGTGTGCCTTGGTGTGTACATTGAAATACAGGCTGCGCCGACGCAGCATATCCCACATTGCTGAAGTAAGGGCAATGCGATTGTGATGGGCCATGAAGGCACCGCTGCGCAAAGTAGCATCGATATCGGTGTGTACATGAGCGGCGATGGGGCCATTGCTTCCGGCAGATTGGGCGTGCAAGTGGGCACCTCCGGCGATATTGGGGTCAAAGTCGCCGCTAAGATTGTTAAACGAGCCTACGCAAATAGCCTCATCAGGGCGGACTTCTAAAGCCGCTAGACCTACCGCACTGGTGTTAACAGCTGGCGACTCACTGGCGCCGGAAAGCGGCGCCAAGAAATAGGCAGAGGCTTCGGCGAACAAATTGCCGCGCAGCTCACCCGATGGATGCAGGAGCGTGTGAATGTTGGCATACACGCCGCGGTTCATCAGCATCTCGCGTTGTTCAGCGCTTAGCTCAATCCTATTCATGTGGGCTGGAAAGACACCATTGCGCATCATAGCATCTAACACAGCGTGAAGGTGGGCCACTACAGGGCCATTGCTCCCGGGCAAGCCGCCATGCAAGTGGAAACCGCCCGCAACGGCTACATTGACCGGAGTGCTTAAGTCGGCAAATGAGCCGCTCACAATGAGGCGATTGCCCGATAGTTCAGCAGCCAAAGCGCCGTGTCCGCGAGTGAGAACACCCGGCACCTCCTGGCTACCCGTCAGAGGAGCCGTGAAGAATGCCTGACTTTCTAAAAGCAGCTGACCGCGAATTTCACCCGCTGGATAGGCCGTCGTGTGAATGTTGACATAAACGCCGCGCCTTAGAAGCGCCTGCTTTAAATCGGCACTTAAGGCAAACGCGTTGTCGCTGCGCAGGAAGCGACCGCTTTTGCGGTCGGGATCAAGTGCAACCTTCAGCTCTAAAGCCACCGGCCCATTCATGCCGGCCATCCCTAAGTGAAGGTGGGCACCGCCCAAGATGGCTTCGTCTACTTCACCCTCTAAGCCGGTGAAACTACCACTGACGAACAAAGAGTCGTCGCCCACTTCAGCAATTACTTGTCCCCAAGCTAACGAGTTGACAAAAGGATATTCATGAGCTCCGCACAAGTGGGCGCGCAGAAGCGTGCGCACTCCGCGCACAACTTGCCCCCGCAACTCCCCTGCTGGATAGGCCTCTGTGTGGATGTTGACGTAAGCCTCGCCAGCCATTAATGCTGCCCACTGATCGGCGTTGAGCAAGAAGGTATTCTCGGTGGCCACAAAGATGCCGCTGCGCATATCGGGGTTCACCGTAGCTTTAAGCGGAATTAAAACACCCCCATTAGTACCAGCCAGCCCTACATGCAAATGGGCACCACCGGCAATGTGTCCAGCAAAGGCCCCTTGCAAATGAGAAAACGAGCCGCTCACGATCAAGGTATCGCCATGGCGTTCGAGCGCCACAGCGCCGAAGCCGTCGGAGTATACCGATGGAGCCTCGTTGCTACCCAAGAGGTTGGTGCTTAAGTAGCCATCGGCCATAGGGAGCAATTGGCCGCGCAGCTCGCCCGAAGCAAAAGCATGGGTGTGAATGTTGACGTACCACATGCGGTTCATCAGCATCTGTATTTGCGCCGGCGTTAAGGTAAACGTGTTCAGCGCGGGTGGAAACATGCCACCGGTGGAGTCGGCGTTGGGCATTGCTATTAGCGGAAAAACGACCGCTCCATTCTGCCCTGCATAGCCGACGTGGATGTGTGCACCGCCAGCAATGCCGAAATCTACTGGCCCAATTAGACCACTGAACGAGCCACTAACGACTAATTGGTTGCCTGTAAGCACAGCAGTTACTTCGCCCTGAGCGGGTGTAGCCACAGGTAGTACCTCTTGGTGCCCCGAAAGACTGGCCCGAAACGTCATCGGCTGTGGTGGATCATCGAGAGTGATGGCCATGCAGCGCACTGGAATTCCCAACCCGATAAATCCCAGTGCTGAAGCAGTCCCAGTAGTCAGGTCTATGCGGAATAGCCGACTGTTGGGATTGCCCTCCGTAGTGGCGCATAGATAAGCGGTGTTGCTACCGTCGGCAAAGGCGTAGAAAATGTCCAGGTCGAGCATAGGCATGGGCATCGTGTTAACCGAGATGCCGGATGCACCTACCGTATTTTGCGTGCCGTCATTGGGTGGTATTTGGGTGGTCAGCACATTGAGGCCAGCGTCATAGTTGTATAATGTAGTGCTGGTAGCCCCAGCAAAGCTGTTCGTATAAGCACCTGTAGCAATCATAGGCATGACTCCTGCGTTCGGATCAGCAGCAGCGTAGTTCAGCATACCGTCGGTAGCCACCACAGCACCAGTGGTGGGATGCATGCGGTAATTGGCACCGTTGCTGCCCATCACGCGGATGCGGTCGACGGTAGGATTGAAGTCGAACGCAATGCTCCCCATGTTAGGCTGAAGCATTACAGGTCCCATCCCTACGGGCATTGCCATGCCGCTCGTTGGGTTTAACACATACAATTGGGCCTCGCCGGTAGTTTGGTTATAGCCAATAGCGTACAATTCACCCGTAGCGGGGCGAAAGTCTAAACCCGCAACCACCTGACCGGCAGCAATGCCTGAAAGAGCTACGAGCGTACGCACAATCTCAGGAAGCGTTACATCAAACGAGATGAGCTGGTTAGAGGTCGTAACTGCAAAGGCCAATGGACCGTTTAGAGAAGGCGGCACTTCGCGCTCAATGCGGAAGGCGATATCGTCAACACCTATGGGAAACGGCACGGGAGTTAGGTTGGTCGCTACACCTGTCGTGAGGTCAATTTGGAAAAAACTCGTCGTCTGAGTCATGGCGCTTTTGAGCGCCAATAAGGCGACGTTGGTCTGAGCATTCTTGTCGAAGAAAATATCCATGTCCACCCTATCTGCCATACCGGGCCCAATGCCACACGTACCGACAGTATTCTGTGTGCCGTTGTTCGGCGGCACTTGTGTGGTGAGCACATCTAAGGCCTGGTCGTAGTTATACAACGTAGTGCTGGTAGCTCCGATATAGCTATTCGTGTAGGCTCCTGTTACAATTCTTGGGATGACACTCGCATTCGGATCGGTAGTGGCATAACTCAACATACCATCGGTGGCCACCACTGCGCCAGTGGTGGGATGCATGCGGTAATTGGCGCCATTGCTGCCCATCACGCGGATGCGGTCGACGGTAGGGTTGAAGTCGAATGTAATGCTCCCCATGTTGGGCTGAAGCATCACAGGCCCCATCCCTACGGGCATTGCCATGCCGGTCATCGGATTTAGCACATACAACCGGGCTTCGCCGGTAGTTTGGTTATAGCCAATAGCGTACAATTCACCCGTAGCAGGGCGGCAGTCTAAGCCCTCCAGGGTTTGGCCCATGGCCACGCCCACTATGGGTACTGTGTTCAGGGGAGTGTTCAAATCGGCAGTAATCAGCAAATTCCCGCTAAGTGCATAGATAATCTGCTGAGCAACGGAAGAGGTGTTGTGCAAGGCAAAGACAACAAGCAGTACCAGCAGTCTATGTGCGAAGGTGTGCACGGCTCGAGGAGAAAACAAGTAGGTCATACTGTTAGCGTTTATGTGATTGAGAGAAAAGGGTTCGACGGCCTTGCCTCCTCACAGACGAGATATTCTTTAGCGCCTCAGGCAAAAGCCTTACCTGCAGCACATGAGAAGCTCCATCTGTCTTTAAAAGAGAAAGGAAGGCGCTTTGCTCGCGCGAACGCTTTACATACGAGCTAAGAGTGAAGGATGGATTTTAAGGAATACGAAAAAATTGCTACCGCTCATGCCCGCCCTTGTTAACCATTCTCGTCCTGTAGAGGCGATGCGCTGACCCTGCTTTTGAAGATAGGCTTGCGGAGTCCCATCGTCATGCGTTATCATGAGAAGTCGTCTTAAGGATCTGAGGAACAACACCTAGGAAGATAGGTCAATGTACCTTTGAGGGCACAAAACAAACCACATCTTTATGGTCAGTTCTCGCCTTCTTCGCCTGGCAGCTCTTTTAGGCGCCGTAACCGTTGGTTTAGGTGCCTTTGGCGCGCACGGTTTGAAGCCGCACCTATCGGAGTATCAAGTGAGCCTCTTTGAAAAGGGCATTCAATATCAGTTCATCCACACTTTAGCGCTGTTGGCAGTGGGCTTGCTGACGGGGCGCGGCGATCGAGCTTGGCTTCAGCGCAGTAGCGGGTTATTTGGGTTGGGCATTCTTTTTTTCTGCGGCTCGCTGTACTTGTTAGCATGCCGCGACCTACTGCCTTTTCCCGTAGGTTGGGCAGGGCCCATTACTCCTGTAGGTGGGCTTTGCTTTATAGGAGGGTGGTTGGCGATGGCCTGGGGGCTGCGGCGTTGAGAAGCGATAGCCGCTGTTGAACGCCATCACTCCTTCAACGACCAATCGATGGGCGCAAGGCCTTGTTTTTTTAGGAGCTCATTGGCGTGGCTAAAATGTCCGCATCCCACGAATCCATCGCCTGCCAGAGGCGAAGGGTGCGGTGCAGTGAGGACGTAGTGGCGCGTTTCGTCAATTAGGGCCTTTTTACCCTTGGCAAAATTGCCCCAAAGGAGGAAGACGACGCCTTCCTTGAGGTCGGAGATGCGGCGGATAACAGCATCCGTAAAGGTCTGCCAACCAATTTTTTGGTGAGAGGCAGGCTTACCGGCCTCTACTGTAAGCATGGCGTTGAGCAGCAACACTCCCTGTTTGGCCCAGTAGGTGAGGTCGCCATGAGCAGGCGCTGGGATGCCCAAATCGCGCTCGATCTCTCGAAAAATATTGGCCAACGAGGGTGGGACCCGCACGCCGCGCGGGACAGAAAAGCACAGACCCATAGCCTCGCCGGGGTTGTGGTAAGGGTCCTGCCCTAAAATCACTACTTTGACCTCGTCGAACGGCGTCGTGTTGAAAGCATTGAAGATGAGCGGCCCTGGCGGATAGATGACCTTGCCCGCCTTTTTTTCCTCAAGTAAAAACGCCTTAAGGGCAGCAAAATAGGGCTGCTCAAACTCGTCGCTCAAGACGCGCTTCCAGCTTTCCTCAATTTGAACGTTCCGGACCTTTTCCTGCATGACCGGCCTCTTTGCCCACAAAAGTACGATCGGAGCGTGTTGTTTCTGATGCCCCCTTAGAAAATGCTCACGTCAACATCAGCGAAGTAACCCATGGCCGTTAAAAGCAGAAGAATGGCCCCCACAGCAATTCGGTAGTAGCCAAAGAAACGAAAGCCGTGATTGGTCAGGTAAGCAATAAAGCCCTTGATGGCCAGCATAGCGACGATAAAGCCCACCACATTGCCCACCGCCAGCAGCCACACTTCTCGATGAGTAAACTGCAGACTACCTTCCTTGCCGTAGTCCCACAACGACTTACAGGTGGCGGCAAACATGGTGGGCACTGCTAAAAAGAAGGAAAACTCAGCCGCTGTTTTCGGCGAAAGCCCTTGCGTCAGACCGCCGATAATGGTGGCTGCAGAACGACTAACTCCTGGAATCATAGCCACCACCTGGAACAGACCAATAGACACCGCCCCGCGCCAGCTCAGTTGAGCAATGTCGCTGTCGGAATTGGCTCGTCGAGTGAATAAATCATCCAGAAAAAGAAAAACGACCCCACCCAATACGAGGGCTACGCCAACTACTACAATGTTTTCCAGCATTTGATCGATGACTTTTTTCAAGAAAAAGCCGAAAACAATGGCTGGTACAAAGGCGATACCAATATTGCGATAAAACGCCCACGGTTGGGCAAAGCGGTCGCGATACAACACGACCACTGACAAGATGGCCCCAAACTGGATGGCCACGGTAAACACCTTGACGAACGGATGGGCTGCGATGCCCATCGCTGTCGAGACAATAACCATATGGCCTGTGGACGATACGGGCAAAAACTCCGTCAAGCCTTCCACGATGGCCAATACAAGAGCGTGCAGGAAGTTCATGCTGTCGTGGACGTATTAGAGACAGCTGAGGTATCGCCATTAGGCTTGAGAAAAATGCCGATTGCCACGACAACAAAGCCCGCCACCATGAGCATAGGCGCTAAGGTGATACGACGCGGGCTGTAAATCAGGTTAGCATCCCAGGTTTCCGGATCGGGCATGCGACCACCACTCATAGCGAGCAAGCCCAGCGCGATCAGCAGCAGGCCAACGCCCATGAAAATAAAATTGCGCCGACCGAAAATAAACGGCTCTTTCTTGCGAAAGCGCTCAAGAAGAGAACTTTTCGGGGTTGCGGATTTGCGCGCAGTCAAATTTGGCGCTTGGCGCTTGGAGGTGCTGCCGGGCGCTACAGGGTTGGAGCGGCGTTGCGATGATTTGGCCATATGGCGTTGAATTTGTATGCTTAAAAAACAAAGAATATAAAGAAATTTTCCGAAGCCCAAATCAGTAAAGATCGTCAATTTTCATGCGCAGGAAACGACGTACGACGAAGTAGGTACTCATTCCTGAGAGCACGACACCCAGCAAGAGAAGCCCCACAAAGACGGCTAAGATGCCGTTGAGGTCTTGCAGCTGCTGTAGCTCAGGCATTCGCTCGTAGGCCCAGTTTAAGAGTACTATTAGGGTGCCGATGGCCAATAGCGCGCTTAAGACGCCATTGACAAGGGCGCGCTGCAAGTAGGGGCGGGTAATAAAAGCCCACGAGGCACCGACCAGTTCC
>CALHAM010000076.1 GCA_937934275.1 uncultured Saprospiraceae bacterium
GAAAACGGAGTGCTCAACCTGCGCAAACTGGAAGAAATCGGCGTCAACCTCAACGACGCCATCCCCGTCGAGCTGCCTACTGGCGAGCTGCGCCGATACTACAACCTCGACGCTGAACAGGTGGCCAAAGTTAAATCGTGGGGTCAGGGCATTACGGTGGAGCGTTTCGAACCCGGCGTACGCCCTGGATACGTCTTCCCTAACGATGCGACCCAATATGGCCACTGGACGGTAGACAACTTTGGTCCCATTTACATTCCTAAAAAAGGCGCTACCGTAGCCCTTACGCCGGCCAGCCTGCCCTTCTATGAGCGCATCATCCGCGTTTACGAAGGGCATCAACTGGAAACGCGGGACGGCAAATACTACATCGATGGCCGAGAAACGACGACCTACACCTTCCAACAGAACTACTACTGGATGATGGGCGACAACCGCCACAACTCCGAGGACTCGCGCATCTGGGGCTATGTGCCCGAAGACCATATTGTGGGTAAACCGCTGTTTATCTTTTTCTCCACTAAAAACGCCAACCTGCGCGACGGCATCAACTGGAAGCGGTTGTTCCGATCTGCCCATCAGATGTAACCGCCCGACTGCTCCGCAATGTTTTCGCCCAAGATTAAGGCCTTGGAGGTAGTGGGCCAAACCATTAGAGTATTCGTCCCTCTCCTCGTGCGGATTTTTGAACTATTTTTCGCTGTTCAAAGGTCATCCATCCACCTTTGTTTAACCTGTCTCTATGAACGACGAGGAAAGTCTGCAGTTCTACGATGAATTGCCCAAAAGGGAGGGTGCGCTGCGGGTCCAGGAGTGCGCCACTCGAGTACATGAGGCGATTCAACAGGTCATCGTCGGCCAGCAAGAGGCCATAGATCAGATGCTCGTAGCCCTTTTCACGGGCGGACACGTGCTCATTGAAGGCGTGCCTGGCATTGCCAAAACGCTCATGGCTCGCTTGCTGGCGCGCAGCGTTGCTGCCGGCTTTAGCCGCATCCAATTCACGCCCGACCTCATGCCCGCCGATGTACTGGGCACCCCTGTGTTCAACCTGAAGACCTCTGAGTTTCACTTCAAGCCCGGCCCTATCTTTTCCAATATCGTTCTGGTTGACGAAATTAACCGCGCTCCGGCCAAAACGCAGTCTGCGCTGTTTGAAGTCATGGAAGAGCGCCAGGCGTCTATCGACGGGCATACGTATCCGATGGCATCGCCCTTTATGGTGATCGCCACCCAAAACCCCATCGAACAAGAGGGCACTTACCGGCTGCCCGAGGCTCAGCTCGACCGCTTCCTTTTCCGCATCCTGATCGATTACCCTAGTCTTGAAGAAGAAAGAGCCATCCTGCATCGCTTTCACGATGACTTCCAAGGCCGTGCAGCTCAAAGTGTCCGAGCGGTCATCACACCACAAGACATCGCTGAGTGTCGGCAGCAGATCGAGCAAACGCACATCAGCGGTGATTTGCTCCACTACATCGCTGCCCTCGTCCATCAAACCCGACACCATCCCGACCTCTTTTTGGGTGCCAGCCCGCGCGCCTCGCTGGCCATCACTCGAAGTGCTAAAGCCTTAGCCGCCATGGCAGGTCGCTCTTTTGTTACGCCCGACGACATTCGCACCGCCGTCGTACCGGTGCTCAATCACCGCATCCTCCTAAACCCAGATCGCGAAATGGAAGGCTATCGCATCCAACAAGTTATCGAAGACATCGTGCGAAGCGTACCTGTGCCGCGCTGAGCTTATCGTTTTTCTAAATAGCTATGGCCACCTCGTATAATGGTCAAAAATGGCTTCGCCAACTCTTCGTGTTGCCCATCCGACTTTATCGGCTCCTGATTTCGCCTCTACTCGGGCCGAGTAAATGCCGCTTCCGTCCGACCTGCTCGCAATACGCCATTGAGGCCATTGAGGA
The DNA here is from genome assembly GCA_937934275.1 of uncultured Saprospiraceae bacterium. Lineage (GTDB taxonomy): Bacteria > Bacteroidota > Bacteroidia > Chitinophagales > Saprospiraceae > M3007. The sequence goes on from CALHAM010000076.1 coordinate 1,917, forward strand.
ATGGGGTATCTTCCGAGGTACCTGGCTGGCCCTCCGACGCATCGCGCGCTGCCATCCCTGGGGCGATTTTGGGTACGACCCGGTGCCTAAAAAGGAAAAAAAAGAGTAGCGCTAGGGCAACGCCAAGCACTAACTGCGGGCGGCCCGTTGGCCCGCTTCTGTACTGATTTCGGCCACCTCCTCAACCAATACCCCATCAGCAGCATCTAACTCCACTCGCAGGTTTTCGATGATGAAATCCTGACGCTCCGGCGTATTCTTACCCATATAGTAGTCTAGAAGGTGGTCAAAGTTGACGCCTTCGCTTAAGATCACCGGCTCCAGCCGCATGTCTGGGCCAATAAATTGACCGAACTCCGAAGGCGATATTTCGCCCAGGCCTTTGAAGCGGGTGATCTCCGGCTTGCCGCGCAACTTTAGAACAGCCTCCTGCTTTTCGGCTTCGGAGTAGCAGTAGAAGGTCTGCTGCTTGTCGCGTACGCGAAAAAGCGGCGTCTGTAAGATGTACAGGTGGCCGTTGCGCACCAAGTCAGGGAAAAACTGCAGGAAAAAAGTAAGCAACAACAGCCGGATGTGCATACCGTCCACGTCGGCATCCGTGGCAATGACGACGCGGTTGTAGCGCAAGTCTTCGATGGAGTCCTCGATATTGAGAGCATGCTGGAGGAGATTGAACTCCTCGTTCTGATAGACGACTTTTTTGGTCAGGCCGTAGCAGTTGAGCGGTTTTCCGCGCAAACTGAAGACGGCTTGCGTATCTACATCGCGCGCCTTGGTGAGCGATCCGCTCGCCGAGTCGCCCTCGGTGATGAAGAGCGTGGACTCCAGTCGCTTGTCTTCTGGGCCTTTTTCGTTGAGGTGATAGCGGCAGTCGCGCAGCTTTTTGTTGTGAATGTTAGCCGCCTTGGCGCGTTGGTTAGCCAATTTCTTGACGTCGGCGATGTCTTTGCGCTCCCGCTCCGACTGCTGAATGCGCTTGAGCATCTCCTTGGCCGTATCCGGGTTTTTGTGCAAGTAGTCATCCAGGGCTTTGCACAAGAAGTCGCTCATCCACGTGCGAATGTTCGGTCCGTCGGGGCTGATGCGGTCAGAGCCGAGCCGCGTCTTGGTTTGGGATTCAAATACCGGTTCTTCGACGCGAACGCTGACGGCAGCAATGATGCTTTCGCGGATGTCCTTGGCGTCAAAGTTCTTCTTAAAGTGGTCGCGCACGGTCTTGACTAACGCCTCTCGAAAGGCATTTAGGTGCGTACCGCCCTGTGTTGTGTTTTGGCCATTGACGAACGAATAGTACTGTTCGCCGTAGTGATCGCCATGAGTGAAAGCGATTTCGACGTCTTCGCCTACCAGGTGAATGATGGGGTATCGAATGTGCTCAGCGTTGGTCTTTTTAGCGAGCAGATCGAGCAGGCCATTCTTTGAATGGAATACCTTGCCGTTGAAGACGATTTTTAGCCCAGCATTTAAGTAGGCGTAATTCCACAGCTGTTGCTCGACGTACTCAGGAACCCACCTAAAGTGCCGAAACATGCTGCCGTCGGGCTTAAAAAACACCTCGGTGCCGTTGGGCGCATTCGTCGACTCCAGCGAGCTCTCTTTTTTGAGGTGGCCAAATTCGAATTCAGCCCATTTCTTCTGGCCGTCGCGATACGAGGTTACCTTGAAATACTCCGAAAGGGCATTGACGGCCTTGGTGCCGACTCCATTGAGGCCAACCGACTTCTTGAACGCCTTGCTGTCGTATTTGGCGCCGGTATTGATGCGGCTGACGACGTCTACCACTTTGCCCAGCGGAATACCGCGCCCGTAGTCGCGCACATGAACACCGCGCTCATCCAAGGTAATGTCTATCTGCTTGCCAAAACCCATGGCGTATTCGTCGATGGAGTTATCGAGCACCTCTTTGAGCAAAACATAGATGCCATCCTCAGGGCTACTGCCGTCGCCCAATTTTCCAATGTACATGCCTGGCCGCAGGCGGATGTGTTCGCGCCAATCTAAAGACTGTATTTCGGCCTCAGTGTATCGAACTTCTGCCATGTTGTCTTTTACCGATGTGGTCGGCTTTTGCCGTGTGCTTGTCTTTTGTGCGCCCAAAGTAACGGAGTTTTGACGGTTGAGGGAAAAAGCAAGTGCAAACTTAAAACTTTTTGTTGAAAACAACGCAAAAGAACACCGCATTTACAAAACCTTTGAGGTTTTCATAAACGCAGGCAACGCGCGCCTTCGCCGCATTCCGGCTTGCTTGTCGTTAAAAAAAAGCGTCTTCAGCGTGCCGAATGGCCTCAGGTTGACCTCCGGACAGCAGCACGGAAATGATGTCGAAGCGAATTTCCCCTTCGTAGCCGATGGTCTCCATAAAGGCGCCGGCAGTACGGGCAATTTGGGATTGTTTCTTGCGGTTAACGGCTTCTTCAGGGCCGCCAAAGCCATCAGCCGAGCGAGTTTTGACTTCGACAAAGACTAAGCAGCCTTCGGGCGACCAGGCAATAATATCCACCTCTCCCATGCCTGCACGGAAGTTTCGATAGGCAACGCGATAGCCTTTTTGCTCTAGATAGCGAGCGGCAATATCTTCGCCTTTGCGGCCGAGTTCGCGGTTTTCCATGCTTCTTTACTCATACCAACGGCGTTTGCCTTCGAGCCGATCGACATAGGGCACATCACCGAGGCGAAATTTGAGCGGCAGCGCCATCTGCTGGCCCAGCTGGTGTTCTATTCGGCAAAAGAGCGGCAAGGACGTCCGTTGAACAACGACAGCTGGAGCAGTGTTTGGTTTCAAAATGGGAGGCTTCTCTGAACTAAGCAAGAGACGCCAAGAGAAAACTTCCATTTTTTTCGCCGGCGAATAGCCTTCTTCTGAAAAAGGGACTTGCTCATTCTGGGCTTTCAAACTTGCTGAACTGACCACCATCAGCAAAATGGTCAGAGGTATGTTGTTGTTCCAGCAGCAGAGGTCGCTCCTCCTCATCAACCATGTATTCCCTACCTCCCTTCTCATTTTTCCCTTTTCACTTTTCACTTAATAATCACCAACTTCTCAAAATTGCTCTCCGCCGTAGCGGTTTGACCGTTGAGGTCGGTACCGCGCACTTTGACGCGGTAAAGATAGACTCCTCGGGCCAGTGGGTCGTCATAGTCGTCGCGGCCGTTCCAAGCGATATCGGTAACGCGGAATCCGTTGGCCACAGTAGAGTGATGTAGAGTTTTGACCAATTTGCCGGAGATGGTGAAGATGCTGATTTGCACCTCGAGCCATTGGCCGGCCAAGTTGTGCTCGAACTGGAAGAAGGTGTTGGTACTGAACGGGTTCGGATAGTTCAGAACATGTGCTAAGGCGGCTTTACCGTCTTCGGCGACGATGAATTCGGTATAGCCTTCGCCGGGGTTGTTGGCGATGTCCCAGCCTTTGGCGCGGACGGTATGGCGCCCGGGCGCCAGGTTGCGCAAGGGATAGAGCGCTTGGCCTCGGCGGGCATCGTCTTGAGCACTTTCGTAGAAGTCGTTGAGTACGATGGTTTCCAGGATATTGTCGTCAAGTATGGCCGTTAGGTCGTGGCCCAATCCAGCACCCGTAACGTTCATGCCGTAGTCGTCGGTGCATTTGATCATTAAGATGGGATTTCGGTGGGTGATGCCGCCCTGTACAAAGTCTTCGTTGTTTAGGAAGACCTGTACGATGGGCGGCGTGTCGTCCTTAAGGCCCTCGAAGGTGCCTCCGATGATGAGGCTGGTGTCGGCTCCGGCGGCATCGAAGGGGGTTCCGTTTTCGGCATAATAGCTGATTTTTCCGTTTCCGAAGGCGTAATTAATGTCCTTAGGAACGATGAAATTAATGCTAAAGCGCCCATTGGTTACGGTGGCACTGCCTCGGAATAGGGGGCTGTTTTGTACTTCGAACGGGAAAACAAAGCTGCCGGGGTCTTGCGCCAACGTACGCAAGGTTCGTTTTTTGTCGAAGAGGGTAACGAAGATGCGACCGTTGAAGTTAGGCAAGAGGTTGCCGCTGAGGTCAGTGACCTCTCCTTCAAGGCTTACGGGCATCAAGGCGCGCAACGTGTCGGGCTGGTTAGGGTCGAAGGGTTTGCCATTGAGGCGAGTAGTGCGCACTCGGTAATCGGGCAGGGCTAAGTACATGGCCGGGTCGCCCAGGAGAGTGAAGCGGCGTCCATTTTCCTCGACGAAGACAGGCAGGGCGTTTTTGGCTTTTTGCAAGACCGTGCCGATGGGAGCGTATCGCCCTTGAGCGTCGCGCTCGAAGATGACATTCTGTACAGCGTCAGTAAGGGCATTATTGCCATTGATAAACACAGACCGCACGGTCGTGTAAAGCGCTACAGCACCGGAGTTGGGTTTCAGCAGTGCTTGCTCGCCGCCAGTAAGGGTAGTATAGTCGTCGAAGCCTCCAAAAGAGCAGGTAGCCGTAATAATAAGCGGATAGCGGTCGGTGTTGTTCCAGCCGGCAATGTCGTTGTTGTCGATGACGCGCTCTTGGGCCCAGCCGCGCGGGCCGCCGTGCCCAATATATTGGGCGACGAGGCAACCGCGAAAGATGTTGGCATTGATGGCGGCCTTAGCCCCTGGAATGCGCTTTTCAGAACTGGTGGCTATTTGCTGATAAGCATCGAAATATACTTTTTCCACATTGAACCAAGCTTCTTTATTAGCGGCGCGTGTGGCCAATAAATCGGCTTGTCGGATGTGGGCGTTGGCGTCTTCGTCATCGGCCATGTAGAGCAAGCGCAAGCGCCATTCACCTAGCGTTTTAGGGTCGTTTTCGTAATCGATAATTTTAGAAACGATGGCTTGTGCTTCGGCGGGCGTGCGCGGCGTCAAGCGCCCGACGGCGATGTCGAGTGCTCCTTTTAGATTACCTCCTTCGTCGTCGCTCAACAGGCCCAAGTAGTCGTCGGAAGGGTAAGAAAATATAGGGCTGAAGGATTGGGCGGTTTCGAAGACCGGTACAAAGTCCAGATTATCGGCGCTGTTGGTGATGTTGCGCGGGTCGAAGGAAGCATCTCCTACGAGGAGGAGGTAGCGAAATTGAGCAGGAGAACGCAGATAGAGCATGCGCGCAAAGTCCCGAATAGCTGTAGGATCCTTGGCGCCGGAGGAGAACTCGTTGTACAATTGGTCAATGCGCACGGCAGCTACCTGCAATCCACTGTACGAGCGCCGATGCTGGACCAACCGATTGACGGCTGCTTCAAAGTCGGGGTGATAGACGATGGCCATATCTAAGTTAGTCAGGGCGTGGATGTTTTGGTTCTCAATGCGTCCGATGGAGCGTTCGGGCCGAGGCAGGGAAGCGTTGTCGTAGAAAGCGACGAAGTTGCGCAAAATTCCCTGAGTGACTGCTCCGAATTCCGCTGAGGCACCCGTCAGGCTGTATTGCTGACGGCGCGGGGTTTGGGGGGTAGTGATGTCCCAGATTTGAAGGCCAGCGCCCACGCCGCTTAAGCGGAAGCGCGCGGCAGGTTGAGCGAGTGTTTGCAGGTCGCGAAATTCTATACTTTGGCCAACTACCACTAAGCGCCGGCGTGCTTGAATTTCGAGGTAGTCGAGCCAGCCCTCGCTGGGCACAGAGGTGGGCAGGTAATTCACCCGGACACTGAGGTTGTCGCCCGGCATAGGGAAAGTGCCGGCCACGAGTGCGTCAGCAGCAAACGCGGCCTCGTTATCGCTGACCAACACACCCGCAATATTGCCCGAAAATACCGCATTACCCGCCGTTATCTGTACGGTAGATTGAGTGGCACAACGCCCGGCAAACACGCTGGCCAGACGCGCTGGCGCCCCAACGACGGCGTTTGGAAAACTAAAAGCGTATGTGCGCTCGCGCGTCTGGAAGAAGTAGTCGCCAAACCAGCGCTTGCCCGAACCCTGCGCCCAAGCAGCCTGATGCAGTAAATTCACGCGGTCGTCTTCTATGCGCTGCACGTCGTCAAATTCTTCAGTAACAACATCCGCCGCTACGCTGGCCTGATCCGTTATGCGCAGCCCGAGTTCGTCGCCAATAACCAAGAAATAATAGGCGAAGTTGTCGTATAAGTGCTGCGTAATGGTCAGCTGAGGCAAGTTGCTGCTAGGCCGATACGACCAGGGCTGCGGTCCTACGGCATAAAAAAGGATATAGTCGTTGTTGTCGAACTTGCCGTCGGATTCACCGGCCACGAAGATGGCATTTTCGATCAGATCGTCGGGGCGCTCAGCGCCAGCCCGCTCAGGCAGCATAGCGCCGCCGTTGCCGTATAGACGAATGCGACGCGGGTCTATATTTTCCAGGTTGGAGATGCCCAGCGTGTTGCGCAAAAAACCAAAATCTAAGCGATAAATACCGCTTCGGCTGACGCCAAATTTGTAAACTGCTCCGGAGCGCAGTGCGGAGTTAAAGGTGTTAGGCCCGCCGCGCGGAGCCACTGGTGTTGGTTCAGGCGAAATGCGCACCGTCAGTGAGAAGGCAACCACGCGCTCGAAGCCGCTCCCTGTTCGGCGGAGGGGGAAAAATTGCACCCAGCCCCAGTACTGATCGCGCTCTTGCACCGTTTCAGCCGCTATCAAAAGGTCATCGGTTAGGCGCTCCAGGTCAGGATGTGCCTTCAGCGAAATGGGTTCGTAGTGCACAGAGTTGATCTCTACCGTCAGGCGAGAAGGCCCTTGAAGGGCAATGCGCTCGGCAAAGAGAGGCAGGGTGGGCACAGCATCAGCGTAATACGCACCGTCAAACCACCATTGCTCCCAGACGCTGCCGTCAGGACGCTCTATTGGACGCGGTTCCGACGCCCACGTCAGGGTGCGCTCAATGCGCACTGCATTCTGGCCCCAAACGGCAAGAGAAGAGCAGCACAACAGCACCACAAACCGAAATTTCACTTTCATACGAAAAGCTTTTTTTACCCAGAAACTAAAAAATGCTCGAATACGAGTATGCCCGACTTGGCGCACTCCAACCCGCAGGGCGTTGCCTTTGCTGGCAAAATTCCTTCGTTACCCTCTAACGAGCAAAACCTTATGGGCGTCCACTCTGCCTTTGCCCATAGGCCAATTCTCACCGCAGCAGTCATTTCGCATGCACAAAACGCAGGCCGTCGGGAAGGGGTTCGCAAATGCCCGAACTTCAGCACTGCATGATGATGAGACTACACACTACCTTAACACTTCAGTATGCAGGCTGAACTCATATTGGAGACCCTGCTGCTGTCGGCTACTGCTGTACAGCTGGGCTTCTGGTGCGGTATCTATGCCCGCTTAGCTCACTATCGGGCACCAGCAACAGTCTCTGTTGCCAACCCAAACTTGCCGTCCCTTTCTGTGCTCATCTGTGCGCGCAACGAGGCCCACCATTTGATGCACAACTTGCCGCCTGTGCTGGAACAAAACTACCCGCATTTCGAGGTTATAGTAGCCGACGATGACTCCTCGGACGCTACAGCAAAGGTGTTGCGCGACTTGCAGGCCCAATATCCGCATTTACGCATCGTACACCTATCGCCCAAGATATCGCCGGGCAAAAAAGCAGCCTTGAGCGCCGCCATTGCCGCAGCTAAACACGAGTGGTTGGTCTTTACGGATGCCGACTGCCGACCTGCCTCGCCGCTGTGGTTGCGCTGTATGGCTCAGCGTATGCATCCTGTGGGGGGCTTACTCCCCGAAATCGTGCTGGGCTATGGCCCTCTTACCTCGGGGATAGGTCTGCTCAACCGATGCGCGCGTTTTGAAACGCTTTACACCGCCCTGCAATACGGCAGCTTCGCCTTAGCAGGCATGCCCTACATGGGAGTAGGGCGCAATCTGGCCTGGAGGCGGCAGATCTTTGAGCAGGTGGGTGGATACTCGGCACACATTGACCTGGCCTCAGGCGACGACGACCTGCTTGTAAATGCCGCAGCCACCAGCCAAAACACTGCCTTGTGTTTCGAGCCTGAAGCCTTCGCGTACTCACCTCCCCCCTCTACCTGGGCGGCTTGGATGCGCCAAAAGCGCCGACACCTAAGCACTGGCATCCGCTACCGCTTTCAGCACCGGGTACTCCTAACTGCTGCGGCCGCTTCGCATGTGCTGCACTACGCGCTGCTCGGCGCAGTATTACTGCAAGGCTCCCTCGGGTTTGCCCTTGCGTGCTGGGGCCTACGTGTAGCGCTGGCGGCACGGGTCCTCATACCTGTAGCCAAGCGGCTGAAAGAAGGCGATTTGCTGCCCATCTTTCCCTTACTCGATGTTGGCATGGCGCTGTATTGGGGGCTATTTACCCCTCTGGCCCTGAGCCTGGGCAAACCTCCCAAACAGTGGCGCTAAAGCACCGAGAGACCACCCAGTCTTCCGCTCTTTGTCTTTAGCGCCTCACTTCCTTAAAGTTAGTAAAGGCCAGAACTGCGGAAGTTTGCGCAATGGCTTTAGCCAAAGAGTTAGGAGGTGAGGTTGAAGGTCATTTATTTGCCAAGCGAGGCGGTCTTCCCGATTGGCTCGACAGCGCTGTCGTAAGGAGGCATTGCTCATGCCTCCCGTACGCATTCGGACGAGTACGCGTGGCAAATAACTCGCCGAAAGGCCGTGCTTGTATAAAAAGCGAAGCATAAGCTCATAGTCGGCCGAAAGGCACAACCGGGTATCGTAAGCGCCAAAGGTCTGATAATGTTTTCTATAGGTAAAAAAGGTGGGATGTGGAGGCATCCAGCCATACCGAAAGCGTTCGCGCAGGTAGGGGCCAGAGCGCCAATGGCGCACTACTCGATGAGGGTGATTGCGGCGCACGTACTGAAGGTCAGCATAGAAGGTATCGGCCTGCGTGTGTTGGAGCACGTGTGCTACCCACGACAAAGCATCCGGCGAGGCATAAGTGTCGTCGGCGTTGAGGAGGCCGATGACATCTCCTTGTGCTAGCGCAATGCCCTTGTTCATGGCATCATAAGCGCCTCGGTCGGGTTCGCTCACGACGCACGCCACATGGCTGTAGGTGCGCGCCACGTCAGCAGTACCATCGGTAGAGGCCCCATCCACAACGATGTGTTCCACATGCGGATAGGTCTGCTGTCGGACGCTTTCCAAGGTATCGCGAATGGTTTCGACGCTGTTGTAGGCCACAGTGATGATGGAAATCGAAAGCACAGGCGTTTTTTGAAGCCAAAGGTATTGGGTCATTGATGGAAATAGGACGCAAAGAGAAGCGACTTGGTGCATTGCCAATTAGGCGCGCTCTGCCACTGCTGTTGTGTGCCAAGCAGTCAATGCCACAGGGCGCCTTTCCCTTGAAAAGCCCAATGCGCAGGGCTAAAACTGGGCAGATGGATGCTTTAGATCTCCTTTTCGATCAAATACTCGTTGCGCGTCGGCGAATTGCGGTTGATGATTTCGGCCAAAAACCCAGTTAAGAACAATTGTGTGCCCACAATAAGGGCCAGAATGCCGAAGAAGAACAGCGGGCGGTCGGCAATGCCGTATTCCTTATACACCAATTTGGCCCAGCTCAGGTAGGCCAAAAAGACAAAGCCGATGAAGAACGACAACACGCCCAAGGTGCCAAAAAAATGCATGGGGCGCTTGCCGAATTTGCCGACAAAATAGACCGAGAGCAAGTCGAGAAAGCCATTGATGTAGCGCTCCCAGCCAAATTTGCTGTGCCCGTACCGGCGCGCGCGATGCTCCACCACCTTTTCGCCAATGCGTCGAAAACCTGCCCACTTAGCCAGCACGGGTATCCAGCGGTGCATTTCCCCGTAGATCTCGATGGCCTTCACGACCGGCAACCGATAGGCTTTAAGCCCACAATTAAAGTCGTGCAGCGGAATACCGCTCATCCATCGCGCCACTGC
>CALHAM010000077.1 GCA_937934275.1 uncultured Saprospiraceae bacterium
AGCAGCCGGCCTACACTTTTCTTCATTATCCTTGAGCTAAAAAACTCCTCCAAGCCTCGTGGGCCACGGCGTGCAACCTCGCCCAAAAAGCACTTTCCTCCTCCCTAAGGAGAAGCGGGACGGTATAGTCCGCTTGCTGATAGCAAGCGCGTCGCTTCTGCCATAAACGCCGCATGCTCCGAGCCGTCGTTTGCGCCAGTAAAGGGCGCTTGTGCCGCTCCTCTTCCTCAAGCCTGCGCCACAGCACCTCGAAGGGCACATCTATCCACAGTGTAACCCCGTGGGCGCGCATCCATGCTAAGTTGTCAAAAAAACAAGGCGTGCCGCCGCCAGTGGCCACGATACTGGGCGGGCTTTGGGCCAACGACTGTAAATAGCAGCGCTCCAACGCCCGAAAACCATCCTCACCCAGGCGGGCAAAGAGCTCAGCGATGGTCGCCTGCTCTCCCAGTTCCAGCTGTTGGTCTAAGTCGACAAAAGGCTTGCCCAGCGCTTCCGCTAAGCGTTTACCCCAACAGGTCTTGCCACTGCCCATAAAGCCAATGAGAAAGAGGTGTTTTTTCATGCCGATTCGGCCTGCTCTCCCGGCAGCGGCTCCTTAGGGAAGCATACCCAAAACTCGGAGCCTTTGCCCTCTTCACTTTGAAAACCGATTTCGCCGCCCATCAGCTCGATGTATCGCTTCACGATGTACAGCCCCAGACCCGTACCTTGCACATGAGTGGCGTTTGTCGCTCGAAAAAAGCGCGAGAAAAGGTGTTTTTGGTCCGCTGCCGGGATGCCCATGCCCTCGTCGAGCACCTGCACGCGCGCCCGGTCTTCGTCAATGGACGAATACACGCGAATACAAGCACCTTCGGGTGAATACTTGCTGGCGTTTGACAATAAATTGAACAAGACGTGTTTGAACAGAGCCGCGTCTAAAGGCGTATCTCGCTCGCCTTCATGGTGATAGTCTATGCGCTGGCCCGGGCGCAGCAGTGGCGTCATTTCACTGATGGTTTCACTGATGAGCGCCGGCAGGTCAGTAACTGCCCACTGAGGTTGGGTTTTCCCCTCCTCTAAGCGGCCCAAAGAGAGGAACTCCGTCAGAATGGTATTGAGGTTGTTCACAGACGTTTGAATGCGCAAGGCATGCCGCTTGATGTTGTCTAGGTCGCCTCGTTCGGCATAGGACCTGATGAGCGCCGCAGAGGAGAGCACGGTGCTCAGCGGCGTTCGGAATTCGTGAGAGGCCATTGAAATGAAGCGGCTTTTGAGTTCGCTGACCTCGCGCTCAGCGTCAAGGGCTGTAGCCAGTTCGTTTTTGGCCTGTTCGAGCTCTTGAGTGCGTTGGCGGATTTTTTCCTCCAAACCCTCATTGAGGTTTTGCAACTCGATGGCCAACTGCTCCAATTGTTGATTTTGGCGCACGATGCGCTGTTCGTTCTCTTTGCGCGTCGTGTTGTCTATAACAAAAGCCACCACGCCCCAACCCTTCTTTAGGCGGAAAGGGCTGAGGCTAATCTCTACGGGAAACTCTGCGCCGTCTTTACGCAGTGCATAAAGGTCTATGCCCGTACCCATAGGGCGTGCGCGGGGGTTTAGCCGATAGTCGCTGCGGTGGCGCTCGTGCACGCGCTTAAATCGCTTAGGGATGAGCACTTCAATGGGGCGGCCCACCAACTCTTCGGCTGAGTAGCCAAAGAGTTTTTCAGCCGTAGGATTAACCTTGACGATTTGGCCATTGCCGTTGACGACGAGAATGGCGCTGGCAGCATGTTGGAAGAGCGCTTGCAGCTCCTCGTGTCGAGCGCTTTCCTCCTGCCGCATGTTCTGAATGAGCAAGACTAAGTAGGTACTCGCCCAGATGCAAACTAGGCTGAAAGTGCGCCCAAACAACAGCGGATGGAGCGATAGTGGAATGCCTTCGTATTGGCGCAATACGGCGGCGCTTAACGTGAGAGCCGTAGCAGCTGCAGCGGCCAACAAGACGTCATTGCGCTCTTGGAAAAGGACGCCAAACAGCAAAGCAAGCACATAGAGAAACGGCATATTTTCACTCTCGACAAGCCATATGTCGAGTAAGAAAATGCCCAACATGAGCGCGCCGACAATAATACCCGGAGGGAAGCTCAAGCGAGGGGCGGAAGCCTGGGAGGCAAACAACTGTTGCATCAGGCAAAGATGCAAAAGTGCGCATCGATTTACGCCTGTCGCAGCCAGGGTTTTCCAGAACGATACACACCGCTGCTCACGGAAAGATAAAGGACAATACCCCTGCTGCTCTAGGTTTTTGGGCAGTTGGCAGGAACAACCTGTGAGAGGTCTGGGATGTTTTAGCCGCTCGCCAAGCGGCGTTGCACGCTATTTTGGCTCAAGCTCCAGGATGGCACGCGCTTTTTCAGAATACAGATGCCGCGGCTGCTGAGCAATGCTTTTGAGCCGTTGGATGGCCTGAGGCTGTTGGTTGGCCTTTAGGTAGGCTAAAGCGAGATACCACTCCGCTTGTTGGTGAGGGATCTTAGCCGTAGGCGGTATGCTCTCCAGCGCGGCAATGGCCGCCTCGATGTGGCCAGCTTCGAGCAAGCAGGTGCCTTTGAGGAGCAGCGCTGTGGGGCGTGCCACAAAGGCAGGGTTGGCCAGTGCTTCGTCTAGGAGAGGCAGTGCTTGGGCGCATTCCCTTTGGGCATACAGCTGTCGGGCGCGCTCGTAGCTGTCCTCCGCTGGAGCGCCCAACGTGTGGCTGAGTTCTACAGGGCTGAAATACGCTTCAAAGAGCGCCTGAGGGGTGTTCAACGCTGTAAGGGTCTCGGTCTCTTTCTGCGTTCTGTGCGCCAGCTGCCATACGCCCAAGACAAGCAAAAGCACCGACAAGCCGGCCAAGGCCAAGCGCCCCCAGCGAGGTTGCCAGGCGCCCTGCGGGCTGAGCTGAGCAAACGTGTCCTCGACGAAATCTTGGGTTTTCCACCACCACAGACGGCGGTGCAACAGGCGGAGGCTGCTTTCCTGGAGGCGATCGCGGCGGTCGAGCGCACTCTGCATGCGCACGGCCAAACGCGCTGCCCGGTGTAGATGCATTTCTAAGGCTAACTGCTGGTCTTTTTGCACTTCTGCCTCAAAGGCGGTGCGCTCCTCAGGCGACAGTTGGCCCTCCAGGTAGCGCTCGATGCGGGTAGCAAGGTCGTCGTTCATGGTGTCTCTGTTTCAGTATTTAGCGATTAAAGGCCTTTTCTGTGCATCCAAGCGCATAATTTACGGCAAACTGGCTGTCTTTGTTGGCAGGCTTCTCTTAAGGCGTTGCGCAAACTCTCCATACCGCGGGAAACCATCTCGTGTGCGACGCGCTCGTTTTTAAAACCGTGCAGTTGGGTGAGCTCCTCGTAGTCGTAACCGTCTAACTTGTCTACCAGCAGAGCGCGTCTTTTGGGCGGCATACCTTCTAAGACCCATTTCAAACAGGCTAAGATGGCCTGCTGGCGTTGCTGTGGTTCGGTCTCGTCTTCGTGTTGGAACAATCCTTCCATATTCTCCTCTGAATGTTGCAGCGTGTCAAAGAGCCATTGTGGCAAATCCAAAACCCGACTGGGCTGGCTCAACGGCTCTATTTTTACTTTTGTCGTGCGCCGGCGCACGGCGTCAACTCCGCGCCGCGAAGTGAGCGTGTAAAGCATCTTGCCTACATCTTCGATGACCTCACCTGCATAGATTTTTTGGTCCAATTCAGCCAGAGCGTCGGCGTAGATCATTGTAGCCTCCTCGTAGGGAAGGCGTAGTTTGCGCACCCCCAATTGGCGCACTAAGTAGAAAAAGCGCGTTTGGAGGATTTGGTTAGCTCGTTCTCGAGCGGAGCCTCCTCGTCGAATCATGGCGCAAAGTCGGTCGCTGTTCATGTTTGCCTCACTCGCCGTAGCGGCTCTAAAGGACGGAGCAAAGATATTGGCAACAAGGGTCATAAAGGTGCGAAACCTGCTCATTTGGCTTGACCGACCAATACAAAGTATCTTAGCGCACTAAAAGAGTGTTTCTATGACAAAGATTTTACTAGCAGGAAATTTGCTTGTTTTTTTTACTTTAGGGGCAACTGCTCAAAGGCAGGAGCGGGCTACTTTTTCCTTGCCTCATTTTTCGTCTTCTGAGCCACCGCGCACCTACGCCTTGCCCTTATCGGAGGTGGCTCCCTTCTTAGCTTGGTCGGTGGTGTGGCGAGGCGAGCCGGCGGCGCTTCGGGTGCGTTTTTCTCCCGATGGACGCCGCTGGGACGACACCTGGACGCTCATTCGGCCCGATGTGCATGCCACAACCGACCTTCAGGGGCGAAGGGTGAGCATGCTCTACTTCGAGCCTCCTCAGATGAGCTATCTTCAAGTGTCTGCAGAGGCTGAGGTTCAGGACGCTACTTTTCACTTCTTCAGCCCGGGAGCTTCGCCACAAAATGCACCTACCTCATCGGAAGAGAGCGATGCGTACGCCTGTCCGTGCCCTAAGCCGCCCTATCTCAATCGCCAAGGATGGTGCCCTGCCGGCAATTGCCCTCCCCATCCCAATCCTGTTTACACGACGGTAACGCATCTGATTGTGCATCATTCGGCCTCCTCCAACACAGCTAGCGATTGGGCCGCCGTCGTGCGTGCGATCTGGGACTACCACGTCAACACCAACGGTTGGGCCGATATTGGCTACAACTGGCTCATTGACCCCAATGGAGTGCTGTACGAAGGAAGAGGCGACAACGTCATTGGTGCTCATTTTTGCGGGGCCAACAGCGCCACCATGGGCGTTTGCGTCATCGGCGATTTTACCCAACAGACCCCCACAACAGCAGCCCTCACTCGGCTGAGCCATCTGTTGGCCTGGAAACTGTGTGCTATCGGCGCACAACCTCTGGATAGCGCCTGGCACGCACCCTCGGCCAAAGTGTTGCCGCGCATCAGTGGCCATCGGGACGGATGCAACACTGCCTGCCCGGGCAATGCCTTCTATCCCCTTATGCCCAATGTACGCACTTCGGTAGCCAATCGCATCGCTCAGGAGTGCAGCCCTGCCCCAGCACGCCCTTTAGCGGCCGAGAATGTCTCTCTGCTGGTATATCCCAATCCGACTCGGCAAACCCTTTCTGTAGACTGTTCGTGGCCCACCGGAGCCTGGTTAAGCATTTTTTCCGCAGACGGTCGTGCGGCAAGAACGCGGCAATGGCTCGAAGGGCAAGGCGCCCACATAATAGATGTAGCGCCACTCCCCCAAGGCCTCTATTGGCTTTGTTTGCAATCGTTAGAAGGCCCAGAAAAAAGGATACTCTTCGTCAAGCAGTAAAATAGCCGACGGCTCCATCTTTTTCGTTTCCGGGAAGGCACCTTTTCTTCTACTGTCGAGCGCTCCGATGCTGCCTTGCCTGCTCTCCCTTTTGGCATAGAAAGCCCTACCGCCAAATCTTTAGGGCCAGCCAAAGATCCAAAATGGCCCTCGTGAGCGTAGTGGACAATTTTTTCTATTTTTTTGCCGCTCGAAGGTTGACACAACCTTTAGGCCTGCGACTACGAAGGGCAAAAGATGCGGCTGATTGATGCCTTGAAACCTCTGCTTTATTTTATAGTGCTTGCCTCCTGAAGTACCACAAGGTTTGATTCCTCCGCCCCAAAAACCACTTGTTTAGTGCCGTCCTGAGCCACCAAATGAAAGTTAATCTGCCAAACCGCCTCAGACACCTGCCAGTCTGGGCGGTTTTTATTTTCGGTACGTGGGCCTACCCTATGAGTGAGCCTTGCGAGTTTTTGTCAACACCTACATGTCGTAGGTGATCTCCACTTCATCGGTTTCAGGGTGGGCTTGACAAGTCAGGCAATAGCCGGCTTTAATTTCCTCCTCATCTAAGGCGTAGCAGGCGTCCATGCGAACGCGCCCCTGCAAGACTTTGGCCATGCAAGTGGAGCAGGCTCCAGCGGTGCACGAATAGGGCACATCGTACTTTTCTTTGACCAGCACATCTAAAATGGTGGCCTTGGGCGGTACGGTCGTTTCGATGCGCACGCGGTTGAGGTGAACGATGAGGCGGGCGCCGCCGGCTGTTTGGGCAAACGCTCCGGGAATGTGGTTAGCGTTGACAAACAGTTCCGTGTGGATCTGTTTGTTGTCTATGCCGAGGCTAAGTAGCGTAGCTTTCACTACGTCGGTCATGTTGCCTGGGCCGCAAATGAAGTAGGCACAATCTTCTGCAGGTGTGTGCGGTGGATTTTCTTCCAAAAATTGTTCAACTACCAAGCCCGTAATGCGCCCAGTGCGCCCGTGCCAGTGGGTGGTGTAGCGCTTAAAGAGACCGAGGAAATTTCCTTTTTCCACCTTTCGAGGACGGCTTAGGATATGTTCTACGTGCAGCTGGCCAGCATAGCGCTGACTGAGGCGCTCCAGTTCATCGCGAAAAATGATATTCTCCTCATCGCGACTGCCGTAGAGCAAGAAGATAGCGCTCATCGGTTCGGCTTCTAAGGCCGTCTTTAAAATGG
Organism: uncultured Saprospiraceae bacterium; assembly: GCA_937934275.1. GTDB lineage: Bacteria > Bacteroidota > Bacteroidia > Chitinophagales > Saprospiraceae > M3007. Next base: position 6,480 of record CALHAM010000077.1, read on the forward strand.
ACATTAGCGGTGTGATGCCACTGCCGGCCCCGAATAGGTAAAGCGTACGCCGTTTATCTGGGTCAAACTTTGTGGTAAAACGCCCTTGAGGTGGGGCTACCTCGAGCACATCGCCCTCCTTGAGCACTTCGTGTAAATAGGTGGACATCAGGCCGCCAGCTACTTTTTTCACTGTAATGGCCAGGCGCTTCTCCAGGGGGCTAGAAGACATCGAATACGCACGGCGCAACTCGTGCCCGTTGAGGGAGTGCCGAAGGGTAACGTATTGACCGGCCTCATAGGCGAAAAGTTCGCTCAAGGTATCGGGAAGGTGAAATTCTATCGTGCGCGTATCGGAAGTTTCAGGCTGAATGCGCGAGACGGTCAGCGAGTAAAACTGCATGGGTGTTGGAATGTCGTTGGAAGCGATGTGTAAACCCGTACTGTTAAGGGCAACACATAAACCGCCGAAGGTTAATCCGGTTCAAAGCCGAGGACGATATTGAAGCGCCCAAACTCCGTCCAGCGGGCACCTCGAGCGAGGAGGTCGGGCTTGTCGAAGCCAAAGCCGTAGTCGAAGCCCAGTGTGCCGAACATGGGCAAGAACACGCGCAAGCCAAAACCCGCCGAGCGGCGCAAGTCGAAGGGATTGAATTCGCGCGCAGCAGCCCAGGCATTGCCGCCTTGCAAGAACGACGTTACGAAGATGGTGCTCTGAGGGTTAAGCGATACGGGATAGCGCAGTTCGAGGGTGAACTTGCTGAACACGCCCGCACCGCCAGGGAAGGGCTGCATAATGTCTTCTACTCCATAACCGCGCATGCTGATGATGCTGCGCCCGAAGACGCCAAAGTTCTGGTTATTGAGGCCGTCGCCGCCCAGTTCGAAGCGCTCGAAGGGGCTAAGGCCGGTCTTCTTAGACCAACGCCCCAAGATGCCCACTTTGGCTTGCGAACGAAACACGAGTTTGCCCACGACGGTGCTGTACCATTCGGCGTCGAAGCGCCAGCGTATGTATTCGACATATCGGTATATCTCAGCGGGATCGTCTTGCTGATAGAAACTGGCGTCGCGGAAAAACGAGTAGGGCGGGGTGGCCTGCACGGACAGGGAGAACAAAGAGCCACTGCGCGGAAAGATGGGGTCGTTGATGCTGTTGCGGGCCAAATTGAGGTTTAAGTTGAAGTTGTTGTACTTGCCGTTGCCCAAAATGCGGCCTTTGTCGTCGCGGAAGTTGGTCCAGTTAATGAGGTCGTAGGTCTGTACTTCGATGCCAGCGCGGAGGACGAAGTTGTCGTCGGGAACTTTGAGGCGCGTGCCAAAGTTGACGGCGCCGCGCAAGATGCCCAGTCGGCTGTAACTCGATGTGCCTTCAAAGCCAGACGCGAAGCGGTTGGCTACTCCAGCTACAGTCAGTGAATTGGGTTTTCGCCCACCCAGCCAGGGTTCAGTGAAAGAAAAGTTGTAAGACTGGAAGTTTGGCCCCGATGTTTGGCCGCGCAGGCTAAGGCGTTGGCCGTCTCCCTGGGGCAAAGGGTTCCAAGCCTCGCGGTTGCGAATGTTGCGCAAGGAGAAATTGTTGAACGTAACGCCTAACGTGCCGATGACGCCGCCAAAGCCGAGCGCGGTGCGAGGCTGATAGCCAGCGCTGAGTTCGAGCTGGTCGGAGGGCTTCTCCTCTACGGTGTACTCAATGTCCACCGTACCGCGGTCGGGGTTCACGGGGGTATTGATACCCAGCGCCTCGGGGTTGAAGTAGCCGAGGTTGACGATCTCGCGCTGCGAGCGGATGATGTCGGAACGGCTAAACTTATCGCCTGGGCGGGTAAAGAGCTCGCGCCGAATGACGTGCTCGTGCGTGCGGTCGTTGCCCTTGATGACCACGCGATCAATAGTAGCCTGTGGCCCTTCGAAGATGCGGATTTCCAAGTCTACGGAGTCGTTTTCGATGGCCGTCTCAATAGGGTCGGCGCGGAAGAACAGATAGCCATTATCTAAGTAGAGCGACGACACGTCGCGCCCGTCTTGACTGAAGCTGAGCCGATTGTTGAGCAGTTCCTGGTTGTATACATCGCCTTTAGAGATGCCCAGCACCTGCTGAAGGAGGCGTGTTTCGTAGATGGTGTTGCCCTTCCAAGTAATGTTGCGGAAGTAGTAGCGCCGCCCTTCATTTACCGTCAGCTCGATCATCAATTCACCCTTGGCGTTGCGCCAGATCGAGTCGCGTACAATGCGCGCATCGCGAAAGCCCAGGGTGTTGTAGTAAGCCTCAATGGCGCGCTTGTCGTCTTCGAAATCCTTCTCGACGAACTTAGATTTCTTAAAAATCCGGCTCTTTTGTGCCGTGTTTTTCATTTTTCGTCGCAACTTTTTAGTCTTTACTTGCTCGGCGCCGGCAAAGCGGATTTCCTTTATTTTAACGCGTCTGCCCGGCTGGATGATGACTTCCATCTTCACGCCATTAACAGAGCGCTCGTCGGGGGTCGTCTTGATGCTGACGCTGGCATCTAAATAGCCCTTATCGGCGTAATAGTTCTTAATGCCGTTGATTACTGAGACGCGTGCGTTCTCCGTCAAGATAGCGCCGCGCTGCAAATAGCGGTTGATGACGTTGTTGAGGTCTTCGTGCTTGTTCTTCTTGACCCCCGAGAACGAGTGGCGAGTGTAGCGAGGTAGTTCTTTGACGATGATTTCCAGAAAGATTTCATCGCCTTGCTGGCGCTCCCGTACAATTTGCACGTCGGTGAAGAGGCGCAAGTTCCACAGGGCTTGCACCGCGCGGGTGATGAGCGGGCCAGGAATGCGGATTTGTTCGCCTGTGCGTAGACCTGAGATGGCGATGAGCGCCTGAGCGTCCGTGTACTGAGCACCGCTGACGCGCACGCCTCCAATCTTATATTCTTGGGCTTTTTCGTAGGGGAACAGGGGTAGTTGAGTAGTATCGGAATAGAACGCGGTTTGGGCAGGCAAGCCGCTGAAAGCCAGCAGAAACAGGCTGAGAATAGGCAGTTTCATGGACAGATACGATAGATGTAGGCACAGGAGGTAGGTCTTCAGGGGCAACCATACATAGATGAATTAAGGCTTGTGAGCCGCGGAGAGGAGCTCTCCTAAGTTAGGGCATGGATGAAAAAGCGGGTCAATGGCTATGTGGGTTTTGCGAAGCCGCTGGAGCATCCATTGTTCGAGGTATTCGCTCTTTTTTTGTTCTAAGGCGGCCGCTTGTATCTTGTTATAGTCCTGACGAAGGTCGGCCTTGTGAGGCTTGCTTCGGCTTTCTAAAAGAATAAGGCGGTAGTAGCGCGAGCCGTCGGGGGCGCGGAAAGGGGTAGGCTTAGAAACATCGCCCACTTTCAAGTCGTCGATAGCGAAGAAAATGTTGGTGTCCAAGTCGCCTACTTCGAAGAAAGTGTTGCCTGTGCGCGGGTTGGCCACGCGGCCGTCGTTGTTGTAACTGGCGGTGTTTTTGTCGCCGTAAATCTTAACAGCTTCGCTAAACGTAAGCTGGCCCTCTACGATGAGGTTTCGAATGGAGTCCAGTTTAGCTACCGCTTTTTGCAAGTCTTCCTCCGTGATTTCTGGCTTAATCAGGATGTGCCGCGCGTGAATAAGGTTGCCGCGCCGCTCTAAGAGCTGAATGATGTGAAAACCAAACTCCGTCTCCACTACAGGGCTGATTTGGCCCGGATCCAGTTTGTAAACGGCTGCTTCAAAGTCGGGTACAAAGACGCCGCGTTTTTGCCAGCCCAAGTCGCCGCCTTGTGCGCCGCTACCGGGGTCATCGCTGTATTTTTTAGCCAATTCGGCAAAGCTTTCACCCTTGTCTACAATGCGTTGGCGCAGCTGCTCCGCTTGGGCGCGCGCTCTGGCCTTCTCTACGTCGTTTACCGGCGGCTTGTAGACCAGCTCGCGAATTTCGACTTCAGCGTTGAAGAAGGGCAGCGAGTCGGTAGGTATTTCGTGAAAGAATCTATTTACTTCAGCGGGTGTGATGGTGACCTTTTTGGTGATTTCTTGTTGCATGCGTTCGGCCAGCATTTGGTCGCGCATATCGTTGCGCATTTGATCTTTGATTTGGGCTACGGTCTGGCCGTAGTACTCTTCGATGGCTTTATCGTCTTGATTGAAGTAGGCGCGCAGGCGCTCGATGCGCGCATCGAGCTGATTTTCAACTTCTTCGTCTTTGACGATGATGGAGTCTATTTTGGCCTGGTGCACGAGGAGCTTCTGTAGCAACAAGTTTTGGAGAACGAAACAGCCATAATCAGCGCCGATTTTAGGGTTTTGCTGGCGCGCATAGGCGATCTGCTCTTGTACTTCACTGAGCAAAATCACTTCGCCACCCACTGTGGCAACGATCTTATCGATCAACAATCGTTCGGTTTGGCTCGCTAGGGGCAGGGCGGTGAAGAGGTGACAGAGCAGAAAAGCAATCGAGAAGCGGGTGAGGTGGGCAATGAGGACCTTTAGCATAAGGAACAGCTGGCAAGTGTTGGGCGTATGGAAAGCGTTATGCTGGGTGTTTTTGAGAAGTATTCGGTTGTCTAAGGGCAGACAAATTTTGGCAGAGCGCTCTGCGGAGGTTATCGGGCTGATTATCGGTTGATCCAGATGTTTTGGCGCCGCAGTTCTTGTTGATACAAGTCTTCTTTCCAGCGCTCGATAAGATCTTGTTTGCGTTTGTGTAGGAGGATGGCTTTGGCTCGCTCGCGGGCGTATTCGAAGGGCGCAGTTTCTTTACCGCGCACCACGTCAAGCACGCGATAGTAATAGCGGAATTCGCCGTCGCCGAGGGTGCCCTCGCGGCGCGGAGCTACGTTGTCGGAGGTGAGCGTGCCTTGCGGAAGTAGGGCCGACACCTTCTCCAGTCGATGCCACTGCTCCGGATCGAGTAGGGCCTCTCTGGCCCACTGCTTTGCTAGAATACGCAAGCGCTCTGCATCAACAGGGTTCTTGCTGTACCACAGGCGGTTAAACTCATTTTGTGGGGCTTCGTAGGGGATGATCATTAATTGGCATTTCAAAATGGTGCTTTCCAGCTGAAACTGGTCTTTGTTCTGCTCGTAAAAGTCGTACAAGTCTTTTTCCGAAACCACACTGTCCAGCTGTTCTGCGATGATTTGCTCTTCAAAGTTGAAGCGCACTAAGCTAGCCCGATAGTCGCGTACTAGTTTGTCAATGTTGAGATCTTTTGGGATGTTGCGCTCCGCTTCGTACATGAGCAATTGGTCGCGTACCCAGCGCTGCACGTGTGCTCGCACCAACAAAGCGCTGTCGTCGGGCGAAGTGCCGGGCGGTACAATGCCTGCTAATTCCGACAAATAGAGGCTCTTGTTGTAAACCTTAGCCAACAGCACATCGCCCTCCGGAGTGTCAGCATCCGGAGAGGTACAGTTCCAAAGCCATAGGGCAAGGCATGCCACAAACGTCAGACGGAAAAGGCGCGTCGTCATAAAAAAGGCGCTTTCAGGTGCCCACAGCAAACCCAAAAGCGCAGCAAAATTAGACCTAAACTTTAGAAATGCCCTCTGGTCTTTCTAGCAGCAGGAGCCAAAAGGCTGAACTCATCAGTCGCGGTCGAAACGCAGCTCTTGCACGGTAGCGTTTCCTCCCGCCATTTTCAAATAAAGGTACACCCGGAAGGTGCCTGTCGTCGTCACCAGATTGCCAATGGAGTATTGGTCGCTGCTCCCGCGGCTTGCTCCTTGGTGTACCTGGTTGAAAGCGCGCGGGCGATTAGTGTTGAAAAAGCCGCGCAGCAATTCCGTGGCTTGTGCCTTCGAGCAGGTTTGCTCTTTTTCCAAAATGGACAGGTCCACGTTGTCGGCCAAATGACGCGCCAAGGCGTCCACATCGCCCGCGCTTAAGGCGCGAGCAACAGCATCTAATACGGGGTTATTTTGAGCGTCCACTATGGCGGTCATTGAGAAGAGGAACCACGCTAAAAAAAGCAGATTTTTCATAGCAGTAAACGAGATGAAAAGGTGATGTCAGTGTCGACATTGATACGAGAGATGATAAGCAAGGAAACTGCCAAAGTGATTGGATTAGTGTTAATGGTTGCCAAAAAAAGACACTAAATCTTCCTCAGACGAGCAAACCGCTGTCTTTTTTCTCTGTTTGTCGAAAAAATAACGCACGTCTCAACGGCCTAAAGGCTCTTCGTGCGCCCTCCATCTACGGGTAGGTTGATGCCGCTGATGTAGGCAGCTGCTGGGCTGGCTAAAAAGGCGACAGCGGCGGCCACCTCTTGCGGTTCGGCGAAGCGGCCCAGGGGCACTTGGTTTCGAAACTGCTCCTCCACGTCGACCTTCGGAAGCCCTGCTGCTGCTGCTCGCTTTTCGATGAGGTCGAAAAGTCGCTCTGTGCGCGTAAAGCCGGGCAGCACGTTGTTGACCGTGATGCCCCATGGCCCCACTTCGCCGGCCAGCGTCTTAGCCCAGGCGGCTACGGCCCAGCGCGTCGTGTTCGATACGCCTAAATTTTCGATAGGCTCCTTGACCGACGTGCTGATGATGTTGATGATGCGCCCGTAGCCGGCTGCTTTCATGCCCGGCAGCATGGCTTGAGCCAACAGATGATTGCACACCAGATGGTTGTGGTAAGCTTGCAAAAACGCTTCTGGTCGAGCCTCAACGATAGGCCCTCCGGGCGGCCCACCCGTATTATTGACTAAGATGTGTATGGGGCGGCTCTTGAGCAAAGCCGATACCTGCGCCATCAGCCCGGAGCTGTCGCTAAAGTCGGCCACTAAGTAGCCGTGTTGCTGTCCTTGTGAGGTGTCTAAGCGTTCGAGGGTTTCCCGAAGGGCTTTCTCCGTGCGCGCTACTAGTGTAACGTTGGCGCCTAAGGCCGCCAACTCGAAGGCCACTGCTTGGCCAATGCCCGCACTGGAGCCTCCGACAAAGGCGTTTTTGTGTAAGAGCGATAGTTGCATGGCGCTGAAGTCGTTCTAAGGCCTGCGAAGATGCTTGCGGCGGAGCAAAGTTCACTCTTTTTCATCCTTTATTGGATTGGTCTGTGCTTTTCCCTGTGGCCTTCCCAACCAACCCTCTTAGGAGGAAAGGCTCAGAACCACCACGGCGAGGGGATCGGCTCTTTTTTGATGAGAAAAGCGCGCTGCCGTATGAAGCGCTTGAGGGCAGCTGCCCCCATTCGCGTACCACCCATGCCCGACCTTTTAAACGACTGCTTTTCGCCCTCATGCACTAAGGCCGTTAGCGCACATTCATTAATAGAGATGGCACCTGCTTCTATGCGCCGACCGATGGCCCAAGCCTCAGACCAATCGCGCGAGAACACGGCGGCGCTTAGGCCATAGATGGTGCCGTTGGCCAACTGAAGGGCTTCCTCTTCTGTGCGGAAAGTCATGACAGGGATGATGGGGCCAAAGGTCTCTTCGGTCATCACTTTCATCGTATGGTCAACATCGGTCAGCACCGTGGGTCGGCAGTACCAGCCGCCGTCAAGACACTCGCATTGTTTGTTGCCCGTGAGCAGCCGCGCTCCTTTTTCAAAAGCATCGCGCAGGTGCTCGTTGATGATGTTTACCTGGCGCTCCGAAATAACCGGCCCTATTTGGCCATCGGTGGGCGTCGGATAAGCCAATTTAACGGCCTCTGCTCGGCGTACAATGGCTTCTAAGAATTCTGCTGCGATGTTTTCTTGTACGTAAACGCGCTCAATGGAGAGGCAGGACTGGCCGCAGTTGACAGTACTGCCCCAAAGGATGGAAGCGGCCGCGTGTTCTAGGTTGGCCCCCTCGAATACCAGCGCTGGGTCTTTACCGCCCAGTTCGAGAAAACACGGAATGAAGCGTTCAGCGCAGGCGCTATACACCTTCTGACCTGTGGCCACACTGCCGGTAAAGCACACCAAGTCCACCAAGTCAATCAGCTGTGCTCCCGTACTGCCGTCGCCGGCTACAAAAAGCAGGACGTCCGACAGCATGGGTATCTGTCGCACTGAGGCCATTAGTGGCTCGATGAAGCGCGGAGTGATTTCACTAGGCTTCACGACTACGCTACAGCCGGCCAACAACGCAGGTAGGGTATCTATCAGCCCTAAGAGCAGGGGAAAGTTCCACGGGCTAATGACGCCCACCACCGGTATGGGCTGCACGTCTTGGCGGATGTGAATGAAGGAGATAGCGCTCCTCTTTTCGGGCACCTCCTGAAAGAACACCTCCGCCAGCCTACACCAGCGGTCAATGCTCTGACCAACAAGCTGGGCCTCTAATACACTTTCGTGATGCCGACCCGTATCAGTCGTAAGGGCCTCGATGAGGTCGGGCAAATGCTGCTGCAGGGCTTCTTTCCAGGCTTGCATGGCGGCAATGCGCTCGCTTAGGGGCAGTTGTGCCCACTTGGGCTGGTGCTGACGCAGGTGCATTACGGCTTGGCGCAATTGGTCTGGTTGCGGCAAGGAGAAGTGATAATCCACCTGTCCACTGCGCGGGTTTCGGACGGGATAAGGAGTGTTCATGGTTCACTGATGAGGGTCCACCCGGAGACGACTTTTCGGATGTTGACGCCGATGCGGCGAGCAGCCGGGTCGGCCCAGCTGTAGGCTACGGCGCGGCTGTTCCAGTGAAGTTGCTCGGGTGGCTCGGTGTAAATGGCCAGTTTTAAAATCGGGGTGCGACGGCTGTGCACCAGTTGGGTCAGTTCGACGGTGTATTCTCCGAGGGTTTTATCGGAGAATTGCAATTGGGCTGTTCCGCCCTGGTCGTGCAGCGTCAGGCCGCTATAAAAATAGACGCTATCCTTGTGGATGTGCTCCATGGGGTACTGTATCCATCCGCGGAAGAAGCGGCACTTAAGTAGGCGGTAGGGGGTGCTGTCGGGCTGCTGGAAGAGGTCTTCGTCGAGCAGCAATAAAGTGTCCTTTTTGAGTACATACAGCGAGTGCCTTTGCTTTTGCTGACCCAGAAAAATGCCGTTAGCGAGCGTCCAGCGGATGGAGAAGGGACGGGCGTCGGGGCTGCTGTCTGGAGTCGCGGGCCAAAAGTCGGTTTGCAGCTGGCCGTTAGAATGTTCCGAAAGGTGCATGGTGTAACGCGCTAACAGACGCTGTTGCCTGCCTTCGTAGTGTTCTACTCGCCATTGCGAGAGGCCAGTGCTGCTGTCTGGCGTGAAAACGCTGTGGAGGTGACGGTGCGGGTAGGCTGTTGCTACGCGATGGCTCTCCGTCTCTGTGTTTTCCAGCCAGCACTGCTGAAAGTTGTCCCACTCGCCGCGAAGGTAGGAGGCGAACAAATCCGAAGTGTTTTGGGCCGATAGGCTCGCCCAAAAGAACAGGCCCAGCAGCGTTGTTAGCGCTTGGCTGACGAGTTGGCGCAAGCACCTTTGAGCGCTCTTTACCAATGGGCAAGCCGCATAATAGCATAAGTGTAGCATAGTTCGGAGTATCCTTCAAGCCAGTAGAGCGCTTTGCCTCGCAATGCCTTTTTGAGGTGCGTCGGGCATTGAGTGTCGGGGCCAAAGGGGGGTTAGTCCTTTTTCTTTAGCCAGTCGCCGATGCCGTAGGGGTCGGCCAGCACTCCTGAGACGTGTTCATGTTGAATGCACCACTGACCCGTTTGAGGGTCGGGCACCAGCACGAACGTGGCGCGAAAGACGTTTTCGAAGGTGTGCTCTCGCACCGATACGCGCAGGCGAATGATGCCAGCCACCCAGGCCATGGAGGTCGTTTGCTGGTGAAAAGGCCCCTCCAGCCATTCGATGCTTAACAAGTGAATGGCCGATTGGCAGAAATCAGTCCAGCCCTTTTTTATTTTCTCAAACCCTACCGTCGTCAGGCGGGGGCCTTCTAAGATCACATAGGTCTCCTCCGACGGATAGTACTTATCCACGATGCTGGGCAAGTCCTTGTCTACAATAGCCTGATAGTGGCCGGCGATAGTTTCTAGGACGCTTTTCGCTGTTGCCATAGCGGGGGCATTACTTGGGTTTCCAGCCGCCGAAAACATTCCAGATAGGCGAGCGACCGTAGTCTTCGCGCACCTGCGAGCCGTTGGCTTTGTCTAAGTCGTTGACAGCGCGCACGCCCACTTGCATAAAGTTGGCGCGCGGGATGCCGGCCTCTTCCATGAGATCTTCCGGCTGCAGGTCGTGCATGTGGCCCCAGTATGGCTCGGCGTTGTAGTAGGCATCCCAGTCGCGCATAAACTGTTCGAAGTAGCTCATCTGCGGCGTGTATTGCGGTTGTTCGATGTGCAGGGTAAGCCCGCCGGGCGCCAACACGCGGCCAATTTCCTTGAAGATTTTGTGGATGGCCTTACCGCCTGTTTCGTGCAAAAACATCGTCGTTTGCACCCAGTCGAAATAGCCGTCGGGGAACTCGCTCATGTCTTCGGCATCCATCTGCACGAAGCGCACGTTCTTGATGCCCAGCGCAATAGCGCGTGCAGCTCCGTAGCGCAACATCGGAGCACCGGCATCGATGGCCCACACTTCGGCCTCGGGGAAGGCCTCAGCGATGGGCAGCGTGTTGTGCCCCAAACCGCAGCCGACATCTAAAATGCGCTTCGGTTTGAAGTCGGGATAGTTTTCGCGCACCCATTGGGCAATGGCCCGCCCGCCGCCGTCAGTCAGGCTACCCAGCATGCCGCCACTGGTGACGAACAGGCCGCTGTCGTAGTTGGCTGCATTGGCTACATCGCCCTCGAAGTATTCGGTGTGGTAGCTGCCCGGCATCAGGTGGTTATCTGCATGGCGCAGATAGGCGGGCACTACAAAGTTGGGCTTTAGGCGCAGGATGTCCTCATGTCCGCGGAGTATCTCCTCAACGCGCTGGGCCAATTCCTCGGCCTGGCGCAAGACGACGGCTCGGCCGTTCTGTTGGCGCATTTCCATAGTGCATCGGCGAAGCGCTGCCCACAGTTGGTAGTACGCATCTCGGCTAATGGCCTGGCGCAATTCGTGGCGGTTTTGGAACGATCGCCCGTGCTCGGCCCTAAAAGTTGGCTCAACGCGCTGTTCGTAGGCCGTCTGTACTCCCGGAGCAATCACCGCCGAAAGAAACCGGTTGAGGTTGGTCAAAAAATTGTAACGCGCGCGTTCGTCGTGGTTAAAGTGCGGAAACACGGCGTGTTGCTTGAGCTTCGTCCACACCGGTGGCAGCGAGTAGCCTATAGCATTTTGCTTATTCTCTCCCATATTCGTTGTTTTTAATTGTGTTTGAAGAATGTGTTCAGAGGTGCAGTTTTCGCTTACGGTTTTTTCAAGTAGATGATCGGCGTGTCATAGGGGGTTAGGCGTTGTCCGTCTTTCTCCAGCAGTTCCATCACTTCCAAGCGCCCGGGGGTGAACTTCTCGATGAGCGTAAAGCGCATGCCGTTGCCCCAATCGTTAGGGGCGTAAATGGTAAAAGTGTCTTTGCCGTCGAAGGTGTATTCGGCAGGTTTGAAGCGCGGGCTGATGCGCAGTTCGTTGTAGTCAATGCTCAGGGCGGGGTTGTCGTTGGTCAGTTGTTCCATGGGTAAGCTTTCGGGCAGTTCATAAGCGTATAGGCGCACCGTGCGCCCATCTACAGCCTCGAAGAAGAACAAATGATGATTGATTTTGTGCGTACCGTCGGGCATGTCGTAGTAACTCTCCTCAATGAGCCAGAAGCCGGGGCGCGGTGGCGCGTTGCGAATGCGGTGGTCCGCAACGCGATTGACGTGTCGGGCAAAGGGATGTATTTGCTGGCCGGCCGCGCGTTCGGCCTCTACTTGCTGTTGGTTATCGAAGTCACCTGTGAGATACGTTTTAAACAGCTCGATGGCTATAGGTGATTTCGTGCCCACAAGGGCGGACTTACAGCTCAACAGAACAGTGAGCAAAGTGCCTAAAAGGTGTTTTTTGCCCATACCCTCACATTTCATTGATTTCGTCGGCAATCTGATGCATTGGCTTATTATCTTCGGGGTTAGCCACGGCGTCCAGTTCTTGCTTGACGATGCGGAGAATGCGTCCCACATAGCGAGCGTGCCAAAGTTGCCGCTCCTCGGCTTGCTCATCGTTGGGGACAAAGTCTTCGATTTCCGATTGACGGAGCACGCCCTTGGCCTCGAGTAGCCGCTCGATGGTGTCCAGGCGCTCGCGGATGACCGCCACCTCAGTGGCTACCGCCATGGCGATATTCAGCACGCGCTCGCTCATAGGATCGTCGAAGAAGTAGGGCCGAGCGCCTTTCGCCTTGTCGCTGGCCATCACAATATCGTTGAGTTTCATGGCAAAAAGTGTTTTTTATTTAAAGTTGAAGAGATGCTGCTTTTTAGACGACCTGGGCGCTGAGCAGCCGAGTAGCTTCAAGTTCGCCGCAAGTATTGCCCACACGGCTCACCCTGCACAACGCCATTGTTGTATATATGCATACCGCGCAGAAAAGTGTGTTTAACGCGCCCCGTAAGCCTCATACCCTCAAAAGGCGTGTACCCCTGGGCGCTTTCCGACTCGGCGGCGCGCACAGTAAAGGTTTCGTTAGGGTCGAGCAAGACGATGTCGGCATCGTAACCCGGAGCAATGTCGCCCTTTTGCTTTAGGCCAAATCGCTGGGCAGGGTTCCAACAAACCAGCTCGGCCATGTGCTGGTAACTCATCCCGCGCTTACTGCCCTCCGAAAACAAGCCGGCCAGCAGATACTCCGTGCCGCCGAAGCCCGACTTGGCCAAAAAGATGTTGTTGGGGTCGTTTTTATCCAGCTTAAACTCATGCGAGCAGCAGGCGTGGTCGCTGACCACCCAGTCTATCTTGCGCTCTAGCAAGCACTGCCACAAATACTCTACGTCTTCTCGCGAGCGGATGGGCGGGTTCACTTTGGCATAGCCTCCTGCTGGTGAGTCGTAATCGAGTAACAGGTGTCCAATCGTTACTTCGCGGCGAAAATTAATGTGCGGAAACACCTGCTCCATCATCAGAGCGGCCTCTACCGCTTTGCGCGACGTCAGGTGCAATAGGTTGATGTTCATGCAGTCCGTCTCATGGGCCAGATACGAGGCAATAAAGATAGCTAACCCTTCCGAGTGCGGCGGTCGGCTAGCCGAATAGGCCCGCAAGCCGCTGAGTTTGCCCTCGCGCTCCACAATTTCCGTGTAAGCGCGCATGATTTCTGCCGTTTCGCAGTGCAAGCTCAGGCTGATGATGTCGCGCTTTTGCGGAAAAGCCTCCATAGCGCGCCGAATGCCTCGCATGATGAACTCGAAGTGCGCAATGTCGTAGTGCTCGCCTTCGGGCGTCATCAGAAACTCGTTTTGGCTGCCCTTAGTGGCTTTGCCGTGCAGGCCGTGTGAGCCATAAAACATGAAAATCTTGAAGGACGTAACGCCGAATTGCTCAATGAGCAGCTCGATTTCATCGATGTGGCTATACTGAATCGGCGCGATGTGGTAGCCGTAGTCTACGTAAAAGTTGCCTTGCGAAAGTTGGAGGACCTCGGGCATAAAGTCGGCATAAGCGCCGCCTTTATTGAGGTAGTAGCGGCCGGTGCGCATGTAGTTGAGGCTGCTGGTAACGCCGCCCATAGCAGCAGCGCGGCTTTCGGTGCGGGCATCCTGCTCAAGCGGGCTGTAAATGCCCGTGTGCATGTGCGCGTCGGTCAGCCCTGGAAAGGCTAATAGCCCTTGAGCGTCGAAGACTTCGGCGCCCTCCGGAACGGGCAAATTAGGGCCTACTTGTTCAATTTTACCCGCTTGAATGCGGATATCCATAGGCGCTACGACCGGTGTATGGGGGCGTACGACGCGAGCATTTTTGATGATGAGGTGCATAATTACCGATGTATTTTCCTCTTTTGTTGGTGTTGTTTGTTGTTGGCCAAAGCTTAACGAGGCTCAGGGGGATGGACAAGTCGGTGTAGTCGGAGCGTTTAGGCGTTGGAGGATTTCTGCCGTATGTTCTCCGATGTCGGGAGGGTCGAGGCGCTTTTGAGCGCGCTGGTTGCCGTACAGGAGGGGCAAGTTGGGCAGCGGGGCCACGCGTCCGTCGGGCAAGCGCACCGGCAGCAGGTTTTGCCCTTGTTTCAGATGTGGATCTTCGAAGAGGTCTTCCGGCCGAGCGATAGGAGCGAAGGGAATGCCTGCGGCCTCGCACTTTTCGAGGATTTGGGCTTTGGTCCACTGAGCGAAGCGCTCGCGCAGGGCGGGCTGAAACCACTCGCGCTCGGCGATGCGCTGGTTGTTGGTTGCTAGGCGGGGGTCGCTCAGCCAGTCCGTCCAGCCAAAGGCTTGGCAGAGTTTTTCCCAGTGTTTTTCGCTGATGACGCCCACAAAAACGCGTTCACCGTCGGCAGTTTCGAAAACGGAGTAGATGCTCCAGGCGCTGACGCGCGCCGGCATGGGCGGCACAGGCTCTTGGCTGATGGCGCCGTAGGCCATGTGTTGCCCCATAAGGAAGGCTGTAGTTTCAAAAAGGGAGGCTTGCACAAACTTGCCCTTTCCGGTCTTCTGACGTTCGAGCAGGGCCAGCAAGATGCCGATGAGGCCAAACATGCCGCCCGTAATGTCCACGATGGAGCTGCCCGCGCGCAGCGGGTCGCCGGGGCGTCCCGTCATGTAGGCCAGTCCGCCCATCATTTGCACCACTTCGTCCATGGCGTGGCGCTTTTCGTAGGGGCCGGGCAAAAAGCCCTTAAGCGAACAGTAGATAAGGCGTGGATTTTGCTCTGAGAGGGCTTCATAACCCAAGCCTAGCCGCTCCATGGTGCCAGGGCCGAAGTTTTCAACCACTACATCGGCCTTTTGTGCCAAGCGCACGAAGGTTTCTTTGCCCTCGCTGCTCTTCAAGTCGAGCGTTAGGCTCTTCTTGTTCCGATTGAAAAAGGTAAAGTAGCCGGTGCCGAAGCCCTTCAGGCGGCGCGTAGGGTCGCCTTCGGGAGGTTCAATGTGAATCACTTCTGCCCCCATATCGGCCAGCAAGAGGCTGGTCGTAGGCCCCATCACAGCGTGCGTGCAATCCAGTACTAAAATATCGCTTAAAACATCCATAGTGCCTGCCGTTGAGACGATTTTTCATAGTTGCAATTGCTGGCCCAGCAAGCGGCCGAAGCTGAGGGCCGGTGTTAGGGCCATGCCGCTGCAAAAAGCATTGCCGCTGGTAGCGCCCAAGCCGAGCATTTCGCCAATGGCGTATAGGCCGCCCAACGGTTTGCCGGCGGCATCGAGCACCTCAAAATGCGTATTGACCCGAATGCCGCCGAAGGTAACGAGCGATGCGGCGCTGATTTTTACGGCGTAAAAAGGCGGTCGTTCAATGCTGTTCTTCAAGTAAGTGCGGCCAAAGGCAGGATCTTTCCCCTGTCTGACGGCGCGATTGAAGGCAGCTATTTCTTCGACCACCGCGTCAACGGGTAGCGCACACCGGCGCGCGAGTTCTTCTACGCTATCGGTCTTGTAGATGCCTTGCCTTGCCTGCGCCCGACGCAAAAAGCGCTCGCGCGACCAGCCGATGAGCAGTGGGCTTTCCGAGCCGTCTGGGGCGCGCTCTTCTAAGGCTGCATGGTCAAACACTGCCCAAAAGCACCAACCGGGCTGCTGCATCACCCGGCGTTCGCGCGTGTCGGCGTTTGGCTCGTCTTCCGGCATGAAGCGGCGGCCGTGGGCGTTGAGGTAGATCTCGCGCGGGGGGCGGTAGACGCTGGTCAGCACCATGGCCCAGGCGTCATTAAAGTCCGTCAACCCACTGTTAGGGGGCGTTTCCAGGCCGCCAAGGCTCGGCAAGTGATGTTCAGCAAAGCGGAACACAGCGCCTTTTCGCTCCAGCAGGGCAATGCCGTTGCCGTCGGCCGTCGGATACGCCGCGCTTACTAAGGGCAGGCCCGGATGCTTGCGCGCAAAAAAAGCATGCGAAGCTCCATAGCCGCCCGTAGCCAAAACAATGTGCTTAGCCCGAACCTTCCGCTGACCCTTTCCCTTTGCCCCTACTTCCTCCATCACCACTGTATCGTACCGTTGCCCTTCAGAGCACTGCACGTCTACGACCTGAGTAGAAAACTGGGCGAACAGGCGGCCCTCGCGTACCAAAGCATCCCACTGGCGCTGGAGCACCTCAAGCACCGACAGGCCCTTGCGAGGCCCATAAACTGTGCGCGGAATGCGATAGGGCACATGCCCATGGACGATGCGCGGGCATTCGGGAGCAAAGACAAAGCCGTTGTCCTCCAACCAATCTACAGTCTTAGGCGCCTCCTCAGTGGCTAACCGGATGAGGTCGCCATCGCCTGTGTGGCCGTTGATCTCCAAGATTTCTTGTGCGTGCTGTTGGGGCGTGTCTTCAATACCGGCCTGGCGTTGGCGGCGGCAACCCGCAGCGCTCATGTGCCCGCCCGACCAATGCAAGGCTCCGCCCGTACGCTCCGAGCGCTCCAGCACCAATACGCGCAAGCCCCGCTGCGCCGCCTCAAGGGCGCAACTCATGCCCGCTGCACCAGCACCTACAACGACAACATCCCACGTATGCATCACACTTCCTCCGTTTGAGGTGAAAGAAAACAGGCTTTGATTAAAGAGTAGCGCTCGTCAAGACCGCCCGCACAGCGCACAAAACGCACGTGAGGCGGCATTGGAAAAGTCGATAGGCGCTCCATGTAGGGCCGTACCATGCTGTGTTCCCAAACGACAAACGTCGCTGGCACCCGCAGGGCTTGCACGTACTCGGCCCGTTCGTGCTCGAAGGCCGCCCGATAGGCCAAGTAGTAGTGCTCACCGGCCAGCAAGGTGTCGCGCGCCATGGCTTGCACTTGAGCCAGTGAAACACCCGCAGGCAGCGCAGCACCGTCGGCTACGCTCGTCCACGGAAAACCGATACACGTCTTATAGCACATGGCCCAAAGGCGCTGCAGATGGCTGCCGTCGGCCTGCGGCGACAGGTCGGGGAAATACGTGTGAAAGAGTGCAGCGCGCTCCTCGTCGTCGAAGTGGCAGGCGTTCTCGCCCACCAATTGCTCCACCTTTTCAGGGAAAGCCAGCGCAAAGGCGATGGCCAGTTGGCAGCCCGTCGCCGTTCCGTACAACCTGACGCGCGATAAGCGCTTTCTTTTTAAAAAATCGGCTAAAAAGGGCACGTAGTCCGACATCTGTTGGGGGGTATGGGCCAAAGGCGCCGAAAGCCCATAACCCGGTAAATCGGGGGCGTATACTTCGAAGGTGTCGGCCAAAAAAAGGCCCAGCCGCTCCAAAAATGCCGAAGACAGAGGCGAAGGGTGCAGCAAAACGACCGGTGGCTGCCCGTTGGAGCAGCCAAAGTGGCGGTAAAACACTTCGCCCGTTTTTAGCCGGATAAATCGCTTGCGTATCATGCTGCAGCCCTTAGGTGTGTTCACCCAGCTGAGCTTTTAAGCAGCTCAGCCCGTTCGCATTATATTTTCAAAACTACTTTGCCAAAGTTTGTCCCCGTGTATAGTTTCATCAAAGCTGGATAAAAGTTCTCGATGCCCTCGACAAAATCAGTGCGCGTGCGCAGCTGCCCATTCTTGAGCCATTCCGAGAGCTGAGCTATCGCCTCGGAGTATCGCTCTTGGAAGTCAAAGACGATGATGCCCGTTAGAGTGGCGCGAGCCGTTACGATCTTCATGTAGTTGCGCGGGCCGCGCATCTGGGGTTCGTTGTATTGCGAAATGGCTCCGCAGATGACGACGCGGGCACCTCGGGCCAGATGAGCCAGGCCTATGTCGAGGATGTCGCCGCCCACGTTGTCGTACAAAACATCTATGCCTTTAGGGCACAGAGCCTTTAAGCGCGCTTCGATGTTTTCCGTTTTGTAGTTGATGGCTCCGTCGAAGCCGCATTCCTCCACGAGGTATCGGCATTTTTCCTCAGAGCCGGCGGTGCCCACGGCGCGGCAGCCTTTTATTTTGGCGATTTGGCCCACGGTGGCGCCAATGATGCCCGCAGCGCCGGCAATGAAGACCGTTTCACCGGCCTTGGGTTGGCCGCGCTCGAGCAGGCCGAAGTAGGCCGTCATGCCGGGCATGCCCAAGACGCCCAAATGCCACTCCAAGGGGCCAAGCGAAAGGTCGAGCCGGGTCAGCTGTTGGCCCGGAAGACAGGCGTGCGTTTGCACTCCCGTTAGCCCGCTGACGTAGTCGCCTTCGGCAAAATCGGCATGCCGAGACGCCAGCACGCGGCCGGCGCCAAAAGCGCGCATGACTTCGCCCAGTGCCACGCCTCGCATGTAGGTGGTGCCTTCGTTCATCCAGCCGCGCATGGCTGGGTCGAGTGAGATCAGGTCTACATGCACCAGCACCTCGCCCTCAGCAGGCAGCGGCAGGGGAGCCTCTTCAAGCCTGAAGTTTTCAGCTACCGGCATGCCCACTGGGCGCGAGGCTAACAAGGTGCGTCGGTTCTTTTCCATATTAGGCATGCGCTTTTTTAGAAGTGCTCGACGAAAGTCGGCGCCGGCTTGTGGGCGGGCCATAGCCACCTCCGCCGGGCAACTCCATGACGAGCGTTTCGCCAGGCAACAGCGTATCGTGTCCTTTGGGTGGGGTGAATCGCCGCCTACCCTCTGGCGTAAGGATGTACAAGCGCCCGCGTCGGCCGGGTTTTCCGCCAAAAAGACCGTAGGCCTGGTGGCGCAGTTTTTCGGTAACGTTGCTGATGTGAATGGCGTGCTGGCCGATGTTTCGGTAGGCAAAGCGCTGCCCCGCTCCGCCCGGATATTGACCAGCACCCCCGCTGTGGGGCAGGAGTTTTTTCTCTAAAACCAATACCGGTGCATCGTTTTCAAACACCTCTACGGGTACGTTGGCTACGTTGGTCGGGTAGCACAGCGTTGGCTCGCCGGGCAGTCCTTTACGCCCGCCGTAGCCGCCCGCTAAGAAGAGGTATTCGACAAATTCGCGCCCGTCGTCGTGCCGACCGCTTAGCACCATCACCCACACGGCCGCTCCGCAGTCGGCTTGCACGCGGTCGGGTACGGCCTGGCTCAAAGCCAGCATGACGGGGGCATACAATAGGTTGCCCGTTACGTTGCGCGCTCCCAGCGGAGCGGGCTTTTGGGCATTAAGCAGCGACCCTTCGGGCGCCCATACGTGGATGGGGCGAAAGCTCCCCTCATTGTTGGGTACCTCAGGGCTGAAGACACACTTGATGGGGTAGGCCGTATAAGCGAATACGTAGTTGAGCACAGCATTGATGGCCAGCGGGTGTGCCGCAGAAGTGCCGGTATAATCTACCCAGATTTCATCGCCTCTAATGGTAAGGGCACACTTGAGGAGTACAGGGCGATTCAAGCCATCGCCATCGGCTTCGTATTCGGCGCAGTAGGTGCCGTCAGGAGCTTGGCGTATGGCGTCGCGCATGGCTTTTTCGGAAGCGGCAATGATGTGGGCGCCTAAAGTATCTATTTCTGTTAGGCCGTACTCCTCCATTAGGCGGAGCAGCGAGCGGATGCCTTGGTCGTTGGCGGCCACTTGCGCTAAAATGTCGCCGAGGGTTTGCTGCGGAGCGCGCACGTTCGTTTCAATGAGGCGAAAAAGGGTTTCGTTACGCTGGCCGGCTTCAAATAACTTCATCGGCGGAAGGTAAAGGCCTTCCTCGTAGAAGTCGCGCGCGTTGGCTCCCCATAGCGTGCCGCCGATATCGGGGCTGTGGGCAATGCAACCGATGAAGCCGATGAGCCGCGGGCGGCCGTCGTTGGTCTTTCCGTAGAAGATGGGAGAGACGATGCCGATATCGGGTTTGTGGCCAGCGCACAGCCATGGGTCGTTGGTGATGACCACATCGCCCGGTTGCCATTGCTGGGGGGGGAAGTAGTCGCGCAGCAGCGCTTTGACTAAAAACGGCAGTACCCCTAAAAAGGAAGGTACGCTGACCGAACTCTGGGCCAACGACTGCCCGCGCGTATCCATGAGCACGACGGCGAAATCGGCGCTTTCGCGCGTTACCGATGAAAAGGCCGTGCGCTGGAGCGTCGTGCCGGCCTCATCAACAATGGAGATGAGGCGAGACCACAGAATAGATAGGTCTATGGCATTAAAGGCATGCGGCAGAGAAGCATCGGTATTAGGTATAGTGGCAGTCATAGCGCGAAAGCAGCCAACCTTAGAGTTGGTCATTATTTGAGCATTTGATAAAGGACAATGAGGTGGCCATCGTAGTCCACAAAGGCTTGCTCGATGAAGGCGAATTGGCCATCGAGCGAGCGCACGGTTTTAGGTTCGATGGTTTCTAAGCCGAGTGCTTGAATTTTTTGCATAGTCTCGGCCAAATTGGGCACCCGAATGACAGCAGCGCTCATCAAAGGCTGGCTGGGTTTGGGCAGCGGAATGCCTGTTACCTCCGTGAGCGCTAACGTGCGTTCTTGCGTCTTGGTGTCGAGAGTAACGAAGCGAATTTTGGCTTCGGCAGGAATGCGAAAGACAGGGTATGAATAAGAGTCGGACGAAGACTCCGAAACGGGTGCATTTAGCGTAAACCCTAAGACATCCCGATAAATGCCCAAGGAGCGTTCGATGTTGGACACCACCAGTGTGGTGCGCTTGAAGAGCACCGACGACCCATCGTCAGCAGGCAGCGCTGTTGGGCGGCGTTGAGCCGTCTGGCAGTTCCACAGCCACAAAGCACACACCAGGGCTAAGGCTATGGGCTGGCTTGTGCGGACGGTGCCGCAGTAAAAAACACGGCGAAGGTTCATGATTCTTCCGATATTTCCACGATGAGGTTGCCAAAATGGTCGCGCCACACTACGGCTTGAGGGCCAACGACCGTAGTGCTTTCGTACTCTTCCACAATGCACGGCCCTCGGAAGCGCTCGCCTGAGGGCATGGCGTAGCGGTCGAGCACAGGGGTATCGAGCCATTCTTTCCCCCAAAAGACAGGTCTCTTGCCTTTGAGGGGTTGAGTGCTGAGGTGACCACGCACTTGTTGGTGCAACTGCCATTGAGGCGCTGGTCCGCTGACAACGACGCGCCAAGTAACAAATTCCAAGGGCATGTGGGGCAACACACGCCCGTAGCGCAGAGTATATTCTTGTTCGAAATTACGGCTAATTTCGGGCAGCGACGCTTCCGACAACTTTCCCGCAGGCAGCACTACAGTGATTTCGTGCCCTTGCCCAGCATAGCGCGCTTCCGCCACACGGCGCACCTCAATGGCTCCCGCCTCGAGGCCAGCTTCCTGCAGAAAGCGGCGCCCTTGGCGCTCCATATCGGCTAAGCGCTCGTTGAGCGCAGGCCAATCGATGCGGTCGAGAGGTATTACGTGGCTAAAGACGACTTCGGTGGCTATTGGGCTAACTAAGAAGCCTAAGGCGCTCAGCACTCCCGCACCGCTGGGAACCACCAAGCGCGACAACCCTAACAGACGCGCTACCGCAAAGGCGTGAACGGGGCCAGCGCCGCCGAAGGCCAACATGCTGAAGGGCCGCGGGTCGAGGCCCTTTTCTAAAATGTGTACGCGCGCCGCATTGGCCATGTTCTCGTTGACGATGCGGTGAATGCCCCAGGCCGCTTCCGCTACGGAAATGCCCAACGGGCGCGCCAAGTGTTTTTCGATGGCGCGCTCGGCCAAGTCGCGCCGCAGCGGCATGGTTCCGCCCAGAAAATAGTGCTCATTAAGAAAGCCCAAAACAAGGTCGGCATCGGTAACCGTGGGCAACTGCCCCCCGCGCCCGTAACAGGCCGGACCGGGCTGAGAAGCCGCGCTATCAGGCCCTACCGTTAGCAAACCCAAGGCGTTGAGGCGGGCAATGCTGCCGCCGCCAGCGCCAATTTCGATCATGTCGATGACCGGAATGCGCACCGGCAGGCCACTGCCCTTCTTGAAGCGCCGCTCGCGAGCGGCTTCAAAGTGGTGGGTAATTTCCGGCTGGCCGTGTCGTACCATAGAGGCCTTGGCCGTGGTACCGCCCATGTCGAAGGCGAGCAGTTGAGGCAGCTCTACGCCAGCGGAGGCCAGCTGTTTTTGGAAAAAGACGCTGGCCATAGTGCCGCCCGCTGGGCCGCTTTCGAGTAGCTGAACCGGAAAGCGCTGCGCACCTTCCAAAGTCGTGAGGCGGCCGGCAGAATTCATGATCAAGATTTGGCCTTGAAAGCCGCGTTTGGCAAGCGCTTGCTTGAAGCGGCGCAGGTAGTCTTGCGTTAGCGGCTGCACGTAGGCGTTCATGGCCGTGGCCGAGGTGCGCTCGTACTCCCGAATTTCGGGCAGCACTTCTGAGCTGAGCGACACGGCGAGATGTGGATACTTGCGCCGCAACAACTCGCCAGCGGCGCGCTCGTGTTCAGGGTTGGCAAAGGCGTGCAAAAAACAGACGGCGATGCTTTGAACGCCGCGCTGTACCAGTCGGTCCGCGGCTGCTTCTACCTCGGCCAAGTCTATGGGTTGCAGAACGCGCCCGGTCTTATCTACGCGCTCTCGGATGCCAATGCGCCAAGGGCGTGGCACTAAGGGCTTAGGCATGCTCAGAAACAAGTCGTAGATGTCGTAGCGCATCTCGCGCCCGATTTCGAGCACGTCTTCGAAGCCGCGCGTAGTCAGCAGGGCAGTGCGCGCCCCTTTGCGCTCAATGACGGCATTGGTAACCAGCGTGGTTCCGTGCACCACTGTAGTGATGTCGGCCAAAGGCACTCCCCGCTCTTGGGTGATTTGCGCTACGCCGTTGAGAATACCCTCGAGCGGGTCGGGGTAAGTGGTTAGGGTTTTGCCGAAGGCCATCTGACCGGAATGCTCGTCTAAGAGGACGAGGTCCGTGAACGTTCCGCCAATGTCAATGCCCAATTTCATAGCTAACAAGCATTGCCGTTTAGTGGTACTCTTCGCCACCGCTGACGTTCATGGCCTCGCCGGTGATGTAGCTGGCCTGGTCAGAAGCCAAAAAGGCCACAGCATTGGCAATATCTTCCACCATTCCGGTGCGGCCCAGGGGGTTTCGCTCGCGAATGCCCTGGAGGTAGGTTTCGTAGTCCAATCCGAATTTTTCGCTGAAGAACTGGTTTTGCCAGTGGCCCAGGCCAGTGGTGATGTGGTTGGGGCAGACGGCATTGACGCGAATTTTATATCTTCCCAATTCTACGGCATTGGAGCGCGTCAGCCCCACCAGACCGTGTTTGGAGGCGGTGTAAGCGGCAGCATACGGGAAGCCCGACTTAGCCGCTTGGCTGGCGATGTTGATGATAGAGCCACCCGTACTTTGGCGAATCATCTGACGGGCGGCGTGCTTAGAGCACAGGAAGGCGCCTTTCAGATTGACGTCGAGCACGGCATCCCAACTGCTCTCTTTGAATTCGACAAAAGGCTCCATCAGATAGCCCACGCCGGCATTGTTAACCAAGATGTCCACGGCGCCAAAAGCTTCGACGGTTTGGGCGATGAGGTTTTCTACTTGCGCTTCGATGCGCACATCGCAAGGCACCGCGATGACTTGCGCGCCTACACGGCGGGCTGCCTCGGCAATTTCCTCCATTTCGGCTGTCGTCCCGATGTGCTCGGCCGAAAATTCCTCGCCTTTGGGCTGGCCTAAGTCACTGACAACGACGCGGCAACCCTCGGCAGCTAAGCGCAAGACGATGGCCTCGCCAATGCCCTTGTGCCGACCGCTGCCGGTAACAATGGCTACTTTCCCTTGCAACTGATACATAGCAATGCAGGTGGATTGGGTTAGGCGATTTGTTCGGCCACGATAAAGACCGGGTTATCGGCGAAAGATTGAAACTGCGCCGCTACCTGCTGCATGGTTTCCGTGCCGATATCGGCGAAGAGGCCTTCCATGTTGTTGACTTCAATGACCTCGCAATACTGATAGGGGGCCGGTTGGTCGGTTCCCAATAAATTGCCACAGCGGAATAGGCGAAAGTCGTCTACTGAGCCTAAGCGTTTGACGGTGGGCACATCTATCGTTTTGGCCCATTCTTCGTATTGCTGGGCTGCGATATCCTTGTTTTTTAGGTTAAACAGTACAATTAAGGTAGGCATAGTACGGACGGGATGCGAAAAGAGATGAAGGTTTGCGTGTCATGTTCTGGAGTAGGTGTCATCTGGCCATGAAGGCGCGTGCACCGGCAGCAATGAGGCCCTGCACGGAGTTGAGGATGAAGAGCGCGCCGCGTTGCGCGAGTTTTTGCGCTTGCTCAGCCGTAGCGGCTACAGTACCGGCTATTTTGCCGGCGGCTAAAATTTTGTCGAATACTTGCTCGATAGCGTTTTGGACTTCTGGGTGAGCAGGGCCGTCGTAGAAACCCATGGACAGGGCCAGGTCGCGCGGGCCGACGATGAAGCCGTCTACCCCCTCGACGGCGAGCATCTCGCTCAGGTTTTCGATGGCGATAGGATCTTCGATTTGGGGCAGTACCAGGGTTTGTTCGTTGGCCAAGCGCACATATTCGACTTGTGGGAGTTTCAGCATGTAGTCAGCAGCGCGCACAGGGCCGAGGCCGCGCTGTCCCAAGGGCGGGTACTTAACGGCTGCTACGAGCCGCTGCACCTCTTGGGCGGTAGAGCAACCGGGCATCAGGATGCCCATAACGCCGCAGTCGAGGTACTGGAGCAATAGTTTCTCGTTTAGGTCGCCTACGCGCGCCAGCGGAGTGCAGCCTACCCCCTCCAGGGCGCGCACCATGTGTTGCACGTCGGCCGGGTTGGGGAAACCGTGCTCGGCGTCGATGACGTAGAAGTGCAGACCGACCAGGCCTACATACTCGCAAATGATGGGATCCACAGTAGGCGAAATGACGCCGTAGCAGGGCTGACCTTCAAGCAGGCGTTTTTTAAGCGTGTTTTCTTTCATAAGGTGGCGGCAGTTGTGGGTTTAGCGCAGTTCGTTGACGGTGCCTTCAGCAATGCGTTTCTTTATGAAGTTCATCAGTCCTCCTGCTTCAGCCACCTCGGCTACAAAAGGCGCCACAGGGACTGACTGAAAGGTATTGCCGTTGCTCAAATTGCGGATGAGACCTGTCTCCGTGTCCCATTCGAGCACGTCGCCGCTTTGGCAGCCTTTGGCGATGTCCTTACACGTGATGAAAGGAAGACCGTAGTTGATGGCGTTGCGGAATTGCAGTCGCGAAAAACTATCGGCAAAGACGGCCTTGATGCCGGCACCCATAAGGCCTGTAATGACGTGCTCGATGCTTTTGCCTCCTCCGGCAAAGTTGTGACCCGCCACAATAAAGGTGTAGCCTTGGTCGACAAAGCCATTTTCGCGGTTGAATTCCTCCGCTACG
>CALHAM010000078.1 GCA_937934275.1 uncultured Saprospiraceae bacterium
AACAGAAGCAACAGCACTAAGGAGCCAAGGACCAGCATGGTGCGGTAAGGCATCCACCAGGGTACTGCCGCCGGAGGAGGTAAACTCGGCTCCATTCGCTCCCATAAGTCTTCGGGAGGCAGGGCCTCGTGTTCGCCAAGCGTCTGGCGAAAGTACTCTTCCAAAGGATCGTGCGGATAGTTGTTTTTCATATCGCGTCTACTCGGCGAGACTTTTTTCGAGCAGGCGGCGCAGGTGTGCCTTAGCTCGAAGCAGCTGCGATTTTGAAGTGCCTACAGAGATGCTTAAAATATCGGCAATTTCGGCATGGGTATATCCTTCCAGAACGTACAAATTGAAAACGGCGCGAAAGCCGGGCGGCAGTTGCTGCAGCAGAGCGAGGAGGCGTTCAGCGGGCGGAGCGTCGTCAAGCGAGGGGAACTCTGAGTCGTCTGGAATATCTATGCCGTCTATGCTTTCTGTCGGGATACGGCGGCGTTGTTTTTCCAAGTGCTGCAGAGCAGTATGGACGAATATTTTGCGCATCCACCCTTCGAAAGGCCCTCTGCCGTCGTATTGGGCCAGGTCGCGAAACAGGCGCAAGAAGCCCTCCTGGCAGATGTCTTCGGCCTCGGTGGGCGAGCCGGCATAGCGCAAGCACAGGGCAAACATTCGGCCCTTGTAGCGCTCGTACAAGGCGCGTTGGGCACGGCGGTCCCCCCGCAAACAAGCTGTTATCTCAGAGGAAGGCATACGGCTGCCGCATTCCGAAGCACATCAGCGGTTTCACCGATTAAAGATGGTCACACCGACGGACGATGGTTGCACCGTCGAGTATTTTTATTCTTGGCCTATTCGGGTGCTCGCTCGAGGCAAAGGCACTGAGGGAATTTCACGAGAAGCTTTCGGCTCGTCGGCTGAGACTGTTTTTTTCTCGAAAGGCATTGGCACTGCTTCTCGCTTTGAATAGGCGAATCTGCTGCAAGGGGGAAGGCTTCGGCTGGCTATTGCGTCGGCAGCCAAGTCAGCTCTTTTAGCGCAAAAGCGGCTCGCCCCTGGTCGGTGCGCACGACGAGGCGGCCATCGGGTAGGACATCCTCCGGTATGCCCTCAAAAGCGCTACCGTCAGGGCCAATAAAGCGCCGATGCTGGCCTAGGCCGAGCAAATGGTCTCGGTACTCTTGGTGCAGACGCGCCGCAAAGCCCTGACGCAGCTGCAGGTAGCGCTGCTCGACGGCCCACAGCAGCTGCTCCAGCGCGACCGAGCGGTCGAGTGCGTGCCCACAGGCCAAAGCCAAAGAGGTGGCGTTGGGCACCTGGGGCGGAAAGTGCTTTTGGTTGACGTTCAGGCCGATACCCACGATGGCAGATTGTACGCAGGCATTGCCCAACACACACTGGATAAGCAGCCCAGCGGTTTTACGCTCGCCCAGGTAAACGTCGTTGGGCCATTTGATGCGGGCAGGCAAACGTGTTATCTCGGCTACCGCATCGCGGACAGCCACTGCCATGGTCTCACTCAATGCCCATTGTTCGACCGCCTTCAGCCAAATGGGGTAAAAAAGAATGCTGAGCAGCAAGTTTTCGCCCGCCGCACTGTACCAACGACTGCCATATTGGCCGCGGCCAGCTGTCTGGTTGTCAGCCAAGACGACCAACCCTTCGGGTGGCTTGCTTTTTGCCAAAAGTTCTGCTACGTAATCGTTGGTGGAAGGAAGCGTGTCAAAGTGTTGTCGAACTTTTCCGACGAAAAGGTTGTTTTGCATGTATTTCTAACAGTATCGTTTTTAGGTCTTAAACGTATGAGTGGTTTGTTGGGTCTTCCTAAATAATTCCTAATAACTTTAAGGCGGTTTTTAAAGGCTGCTTTTTTTGTAAACCAAACAATGTTGAAATTTGAGTAGTGTAATTGCCATTCGCCAGCCCCTTACACGCGAAGCGTACTTAGAGCAACTCAATGCACTGATCATCGAGGGCATTCGCGATAAGAAAGGAAAAAACATCGTCCAATTAGACCTTCGAAAACTTGGCGACGCTCCTGCAGATTTCTTCATCATTTGCGAAGGCGATTCGAGCACGCACATCAAAGCCATCTCAGACAGTGTGTACAAAAAGGTGAAAGACGTCCTGCAGACTATGCCGTCTCACACTGAGGGGACGCTCAATGCGCGTTGGGTATTAATGGATTATTTCACCACAATTGTGCATGTTTTCTACCCAGAGACTCGGCACTTTTACGACCTGGAGCAATTGTGGGGCGATGCAGAGATGACGGAATTTGCCGAGGTGTGAACGGAGCGTTTTTTAACACAAAAATTACGGAGAAAAAATCATGAGCAACAATAAACGTCTGCGCAACGACGACCCGCAGGAGGAGTTGCGCCCCCGAGGCAACGGCTCTTCGCCCGAGAGCGAAGGGCCGCGCTTCAACTTCACGTGGATTTACATCCTCATTGGTTTAGCCCTGCTGGGCCTCCAGCTGTCGCGCATGTTCGTATCGCCACCGGGCATTACCTACAAAGAGTTCGAGCAGATGGCCCTCGAAGGCGATGTAGATCGCGTGGTTGTGGTTAATGAGGCAACAGCCCGGGTGTTTGTCAAGCCTGATAGCTTGTGCAAGTATTTCAAAAAGTTGCACATCGAGGACCAAGACGGCGACTGCCAGCCCGACAAAGCAGCTTGGAATTTTGACCCTGCTCGGGCGTATATGACATTCGAGGTTGGCCCTATGGAAATATGGAAGGAGCGCGTCCGAGAGTTGGATGCCGCGCTGCTCAAAGAGAAGCGCCCACGGATATCCATAGAATACAAGAAAGAGTCTGACTTCGTAGGGACGGTTTTGCCCTACTTGGTTCCGCTTTTATTGCTTGTAGTCTTGTGGATCTTCATTTTGCGGCGCGTAGGGGCCGGCGCTGGAGGTCCAGGAGCCCAGATTTTTAATATTGGCAAATCGAAGGCGACGCTTTTCGACAATAACTCGCGTGTAGACGTCACCTTCGCCGATGTGGCCGGGCTTGACGAAGCCAAAGAAGAAGTGATGGAGATTGTAGACTTTTTGAAAAACCCGAAGAAGTACACGGCGCTGGGCGGCAAGATTCCTAAAGGCGTGCTCCTGGTAGGCCCTCCAGGCACAGGGAAGACGCTGTTGGCCAAGGCAGTAGCGGGTGAGGCAGGAGTTCCTTTTTTCTCCATTTCGGGTTCTGATTTTGTGGAGATGTTCGTAGGAGTTGGGGCTTCGCGAGTGCGCGACTTGTTTCGGCAAGCGCGCGAAAAGGCCCCGTGCATTATTTTCATTGATGAGATAGACGCCATTGGTCGCGCCCGCGGCCGCGGGCCTATCCAAGGGGGCAACGACGAGCGCGAGAACACGCTCAACCAGTTGCTCGTCGAGATGGATGGCTTTCCTACGGATAAGGGGGTCATCCTGATGGCGGCTACAAATCGTCCCGACATTCTCGACCAGGCCCTGCTGCGCCCGGGTCGCTTCGACCGCCAAATCGGCATCGGACGCCCCGACCTCAAAGGACGCGAACAAATCTTTAGAGTACACCTGAAAAATATTCGGATCGCACCGGAGGTTTCCCCTCAAGCCCTGGCGGAAATGACGCCCGGCTTCGTGGGAGCAGACATCGCTAACGTGTGCAACGAAGCTGCCCTCATCGCCGCCCGCCGCAACAAATCTGCTGTGGACATGGACGACTTCCACTACGCCCTCGACAAAGTCATCGGCGGCTTGGAAAAGAAGAACAAGATCATTAGCCCCGAAGAGAAGCAAATCATCGCCTACCACGAGGCCGGCCATGCCATCTGCGGCTGGTTCTTAGAGCACGCGCACCCGCTAGTGAAAGTGACCATTGTGCCGCGCGGGCTGGCCGCATTGGGCTATGCCCAATACTTGCCCAAAGAGCAATACATCACACGCAAAGAGAAACTGCTCGACGACATCTGCATGACCCTCGGCGGTCGGGCAGCAGAGTCTGTAGTCTTCGGCAAAATCAGTACTGGCGCACAAAGCGACTTAGACTACGTAACGCGCTTGGCGTATGAAATGATCATCAATTACGGCATGAATGAGCGGGTGGGCAACGTCTCCTACGCCTCCATGCTTAACGACTCGTTTATGCGCCCCTTCTCTGACCAGACCGCCTACCTCATTGACCAAGAGGTAAAGCGCACCATCGACGAGCAATACGAGCGCGCCAAAAGCCTGCTGCGCGAAAAGCGGCGCGAACTCGACCTGGTCGCCGAAGCTCTCTTGGAAAAAGAAGTGCTGCATCGCACAGATTTAGAAGACCTCATCGGCAAGCGCCCTTTCGCTGACCCTACGCCAGGCGAAAGCGCCTCGATACCGAAGATGCCACCACCCGCCAGCCGCGAGGATGATGAATAGCGACCTGCCCTATCGGAGCTCCGAGCCACAGCGGCTCATTGCTTTTAAAGCAGCCCTCCAGCGCCAACGCATGCCGCTCTATCGAAAAATCATGCGCTGGATATGGACCCTCACGCTCGGTGCTTTAGCAGCTGCTATATTGTTCCTAGTTGTCATCAGCCTGACGGCCATCCCGTCGTTTCAAGAGCTCGAAAACCCCCGGTCGGCCCTCGCCAGCGAAGTGTTGGCCGCCAACGGCGAGGTATTAGGGCGCTACTTTGTTGAAAACCGCGTGCCCATTACCTACGACGAACTCAGCCCCTACCTGGTGCAAGCGCTCATTGCCACCGAAGACGAACGCTTCCGCGAACACAGCGGCATCGACGCGCGCGCCGTAGCTCGAGTGCTGGTGCGTACAGTCCTGCTGCGCGACCCTAGCGCCGGCGGTGGTTCTACCATCACCCAACAACTGGCTAAAAACCTGTATTCCGACCGCAACTTCGCCGGCATGAGCGGTCTGGAAAAAGCCGCCGCTCTCATCTATCGCAAATTGCGCGAGTGGATTACGGCCGTTAAACTGGAAAAGCGCTACACCAAAGAAGAGATCATCGCCATGTATCTCAATCAGGTGGACTTTGTCAACAACGCTTACGGCATTCACGCCGCCGCCGAAGTCTATTTCGGCGTAAAACCCAAAAACCTCAAGATAGAGGAGGCGGCCACCCTCGTCGGCATGTTGCAGAACCCGTCGCGCTACAACCCCAACACTTACCCCGACCGATGCATCCGCCGCCGCATGGTTGTGCTCTTCCAAATGTGGCAAAACGGCTACCTCACCGAGCGCCAATACGATAGCCTCAAGGTGTTGCCCCTCGACATGAGCCGTTTCAAACGCGTCTCTTTCTCCGACGACACCGCCCCCTACCTGTGCGCCGAGCTGAAAAAAGACGTACAGGCCATCTTAGACGCTCCTGAAGCCCGAAAGCCCGACGGAACGGTGTACAACATCTACCGAGATGGCTTGCGCATCTACACCACCATCAACCCCGCTTATCAGCGCCACGCCGAGGCCGCTATGGCCGAACATATGGCCAAGGCCCAACAGCGCTTTTTCCAAGTCTGGAAAGGCCGCGACCCTTGGACGTACAAAAACCGCGAAACTACCCCAGCCGAAATCGAGCTGCGCCAAGAGGAGTTGCGCAAACTGGTGCGCTCTAGCGAACGCTATCAGCTGCTATGGCCCAAGTACATGGGTGACCTCGCCGACCGCCTCCAAAAACAGTACGGCTTCGACCTACAAGATGCCGACATAACGCGCATGCTCGCTGAAGAAAAAGACGGTAAGACGTTCGCTACCTATATTGCCAAAGGCTGGCTATCTCCCCAAAAAGCCGCCCAATACCGCCAGATTATGAATAGCCGCGATTGGCCAACGCTAAAAAGCCAATGGCACGCCTTGCAAAGCGCCATCCAGCAGCAATACGCCCAAAAAATACCCATGAAAGTGTTCGACTGGAAAGGCCCGCGCTACGAAAAAGATACGCTGATGTCGCCCTTCGACAGCCTGCGCTATCACCGCATGTTTCTTCAAGTAGGCATGCTGGCCATAGAACCCACCACAGGCGCCGTTAGGGCGTGGGTAGGTGGGATCAACTTCAAGTACTTCAAGTACGACCACGTGCGCACGATGCGCCAAGTCGGCTCCACCTTCAAGCCCTTCGTTTACGCTACCGCTATTGCTCAGCAGGGCATTAGCCCTTGTTTTCAGGTATATGACGAGCCAGTTACCATTCCGGCCCGTTATCAGGGTTTTACCAACGTCGTCGATTGGACGCCCAAGAACGCTACGGGCAGCTATTCGGGCAATTTACTTACCCTCAAAGAAGCGCTTAAAGGCTCTGTCAATTCCGTCAGTGCTTATTTGATGAAACAATTGGGCAGCCCTGAACCCGTGCGCGGCCTGCTGCACCACATGGGCATCGACTCTTCTGCGCGCCGCCCCGACGGGGAATACTACCTGCCCAAACAACCTTCCATTTGCTTGGGCGCTGCCGACCTAACGGTATGGGAAATGACCGCCGCTTATGCAACTTTTGCCAACGAGGGTATGTTTGCCCAGCCTTACGTTATCCAAAAAATTGAAGACCGCAATGGGCGCATTCTCTACCGGGCCCATTCGGAGGAAAACCCAGCGCTGCCGGCCAACGTCAACTATGTCGTGCTCGATATGCTCAAATACAACGTTAGCGGAGCTCCGGGCATACGAGAATTAAAGAGCGAAGTGGGCGGTAAAACGGGAACGACCAACAACTACAGCGACGCCTGGTTCATAGGTCTTACGCCCTCGCTCGTCGTCGGCACTTGGGTGGGCGGCGAAGACCGCTGGATCCGCTTCCTTTCGCTGGCCGACGGGCAAGGTGCTCGCTTAGCTCGGCCCATCTTTGCTAGCTTCATCAAGCACCTGGAACAAGACCCTAAATCGGGTTTTGACTACACAAAGCGCTTTAAACGCCCTGCTGGCGATTTGGAAATAGAGATTGACTGCTCTAAGTACTTGGAGAGCCGCCCCGCCAGCGATGAAGAGGGCTTTGGCGCCGACCGCTATCAGGACCAGCCCACTGACCCCAACCAAGCCACTCGCGCTAAGCCTTCCACACGAAGAGTAGACGATGGTTTCTGAGAAGATCAAACCCACCTATTCCGGACCACAAGCGCTATGAATATCACCGAACTTATTCGCCAACGCCGCGCCATCTACCCTAAGTTTTACCTACCCGAACGCCCTGTGGAGCGTCAACACATCGAGCATTTGCTCGAAAACGCCAATTGGGCGCCCACTCATCAGCTCACAGAGCCGTGGCGCTTTCACGTATTCCACTCGTCCGAAAGCCGCCAGAAGCTGGCTGACTATTTGACCGAACACTATCGCCGAAATACGCCGCCAGCGGCTTTTTCAGAGGAAAAAATGCGCAAAATGGCGGAAAATCCTCTCCGAGCTGGCGCCGTCATCGCCATCGTTTTGCACCGCGACCCTCAAGAAAGCCTGCCGGAGTTCGAGGAAATCGCTGCCGTGGCAATGGCCGTGCAAAATATGTGGCTTACTTGCACCGAATTGGGCATCGGATGCTACTGGAGCACCCCTAAAGCGGCTTTAGACGCCCATGAATTCCTCGGCCTTGCGCCTAACGAACGCTGTTTGGGCCTCTTCTATCTCGGTTGGCATAATGCCCCTGCCCTTCCGGGCAAAAGGCGACCTATCGAGGAAAAAGTAACCTGGCACTAAGCCTCAGCGGCGGCAGCCAACCGGGCCACTCAAAAAAATAGGCGGCATGCCTTTGCATGCCGCCCGAACAAAACCCATTCTATCGTATGAAGCAAAACTGTCTCGTCACCAAACTACGCTTAGCTAGCGCAGCGAGGCAAGGCATTCAAATCGCGGAAAAGAATCTTCTTGCGGCTGAAATACAGCACGTTCGACCGCTTGAGCTGATTGAGCACCGCCGTTACCATCTGGCGACTTGTGCCGGTGAGGTCGGCAATGTCTTGATGGGTCAGGTTGTGTTTGACGAGCGTTTCAGCTCCTACAGCCTGGCCGCGCTCTCTTCCCATTTGATACAAAAACTCTAAAATTCGGCTACGCGAGTCTTTGAGCACTACATTTTCTAATTGCATCTCCGTTTGGCGCAAACGCTCACCTAATAGGTGCAAAAGCGACTGGGCAAAGGCGAAATTGTGGCGCATGAGGTAAAGTAAGGCGCTGACCTCAAACTCCAATACTTCGGTATCGTTCAGCATGGCGTAGGCACCATCGCGCCGATACCAATCGCCCATCAAACACGACTCGCCAAATAGATTGCCGGCATGTACTACGTATTTCACTACCTCTTTCTTGTCGCTCTGCACCGTTATCTTAACCGCACCCTTGAGCACGTAGTAAACTTTCAGCGCTCGCTGCCCGCTCATGTAAATTTCACCGTTGCGCTTGTAGCGTACAAGGCGGGCAGACTTGCTAAGAAAAGTCAATTCTTCCGGCTTCAGCACAGCAAAAAGGGGCATCTTCTCTATTGGGAAAGCAACATTACCCATACTTTTAAAGCAGGTATTTTTGTGCTTTTGGCATCTCTGCGAAAGCAAGCCTGCTCTTTAAGGACAACCCTATGGCTCTATTCCCCTACTGCTTAGAAAAGAAAATTGTAGGTTCCACAGAAAAACATCGCTCATGAGACGGATGAAGGATATTTTACGCTGAATTTTTGAGAACCGCAACTTTGCCAAAACACACTACCAAAGATATATGGGTGACTGCCAAGAGTTTCTGAACCGCTCTGGACGCTTCTGATGACTATGGAAATCCGCTTTGCCGACCATGCTCACGACCTGGAGATGCTCCGCAAGGGGTGTCCCAAAGCCCTTCGACGGCTGTTTGACCGCTACTATCCCGAGCTCGTGTCGGCGCTGATGGCTTATGTGAACGACACCGCAACCAGCAAAGACATCGCGCAAGAAGTCTTTGCGGAGCTATGGCATCGGCGCCAAACCCTGCAGATTGACCCTGCGCGAATAGGAGCCTACCTACACCGCTCTGCCATCAACCGCGCGCTCAACCACCTCAAAGCGCAGCGGCGCTATCAATTTCAAGACGACGATGCCCAATGGCGCCATCTACCCGACCCATCCGCCCATGAGCTGGACTGGAAAGCCCGTCAGGGCGAATTGGAAGAGCGCCTACAAGAAGCGATCGAGCAGCTGCCCGAAAAGTGCCGCATTATCTTCCAACTCAGCCGCTTTGAGCGCATGCCGCACCGCGAGATCGCTCAGCAGCTGGGCATATCCACCAAAACCATTGAAAACCAACTCCTTCGAGCCATGCGCTTGCTTCGACAGGCTTTGGAAAAACACCGGTATCTGTCTGCCATTGTCCTTTTGTGTATACAGGGGATAAAAGAAGGGTGGGGCGGATAGGGGAACCGAACCCATGAATTGTCTTTTTAACAAAACACTAAGACATGTCGCACGCAGAACTACTCATGCTCCTTCAGCGGCAATGGGCCAACGAGATCACTCCGGAAGAACTGGAGCGCTTAGAGGCTTGTCTGCGCGAGTCGCCTCAATGGGCCGCGGAGGCCAATCTTTACCGAAAGATTTGGCAAGCAGCGAAGCCTATGCCAGCCAAAGCCCTTGAAATGAACTTGGATGAAGAGTTTGAGCGGCTGCTGTTGCGCATTGAGGCGGGCAAACGCCCTACCGCCTTGCCGCTTCACTCCGTGCGACAGCCTCTGAAAAGATGGCACTTTGTAGCTACTGCTGCTGCTGTGGCCTTGTTGGTGGGCGCCATCCTGTGGTGGGTAGGCCGCTCGACTTCGACGATACACGAAGAATACGCCGAAGGAGCACATCGCGAAGTGCATCTGCCCGACAACACCGTCGTTAACCTTCGGCAAGGTTCAAAACTATACTACGATCTAGCTACCTACAACCAGCGGGAACGCTGCGTTCAGCTGAAAGGCGAAGCGATCTTTACCGTTATGCCCAACACCCAAAAGCCTTTTGTGGTAGAGGCTCCCAGCGGCGCTGCGGCTGAAGTTGTCGGCACACAATTCGACTTTTGCTCTCAGCAAGAGCACAGTTCCGTCTTGGTATGCTATGGGGTGGTGCGCTTCTGGCCCGAGGGCAAAGGTGCTGGGAAACCAAGTATTCTTTTGCAAGATAAGGAAAAAGCTCGCTGGAACACCAAGAGCCACACGCTAGAGACCAAAATTGTTCCCAACTTAAACGAACTGGTGTGGCAAACGCGTCGACTCACCTTCAACGGCGAGCCGCTTTCGAACGTAGTTGCCGAGTTGGCCGACTATTTTCACGTAGATATTCAAATCGAATCGCAGCACATGCGCTCTTGCGCCCACGGAGGCCACTACGATCTGAGTACTGTAGGCGTGGATACCATGCTTCAGAGCTTGTGCAATACCTACGACTTCCGGCTGTTCAAGCAAGACGACACCCACTATGAACTCGTTGGCGGCAAGTGCCCAAACAAATAAGCAAATCTTCAAAAGAGGCAGTTTCACGCTTTGCCAAACCAGCGCACCAAAAAAGGATGGCTGAACACCGAGAACAAGATGATGCCGACACCGACGTAAAAGCCGGGAGACATTTCTCGGTGTTCGCCAAAGAGTAGGCCAGCCAAAATCACCCCGTACACCGGCTCTAAGTTTACCGTTAGGTTGGCCGCAAACGCTGTGAGGCGTCGCAT
>CALHAM010000079.1 GCA_937934275.1 uncultured Saprospiraceae bacterium
TTGCGAGCGGCGAAGTCACCACTGTCATTTCGAGCGAAGCGAGAATGTCATTTCGAGCGAAGCGAGAAATCCTGGCGAGCGAAGCGAGAAATCTTGCGCCTGAAGGGGGACAGGATTTCTCGCCTGCTCCGCAGGCTCGAAATGACGGACGGGCGAATGACGGGTGAGCGAAATGCTAGGGATGGTTTAGGCGCGGTGGAAAGAAGTCACTCATCGTCGGACTCTCTGTTGGGTTCGTCTGCGGCGTCGCGTTCGGCAGCCGCGCCGTTGTCATCGGCGGGCATGGGGCGCACCATGGACTCGATAAAGGCGATTTCTTCGGCGGTTAGACCGTATTTTTGGTACAGTTCTTCGTCCGTCCACGGCTTGCTGAAGTCTTGAATGGGGACGAATGAATAAGCTTTTTTCATGGTATTTTGAGTTATTTTTAACATAGAAAGCATAAAATGGAAAAACTTTGTCTGCGTATAACTAATCACATTTTTAGCTATTTGCTGACTCTCAAATGGTCCAATGACTAAGTAAGTTTCAGTGCAACAAGAGTTCGGCGACCCCAAAAATGGTTTAAGCCAGTCTTGGCTCATATTTCCTACCCCCCATGCCTTTGGTACATAGACTTTATATTTATCAACCCATTCAATGTTTCTACGGATGGAATTTCTATCAATATAACCTATACCTTCTTTTCGCCAACCGTGGTAGTAAAATTCAACACTATTAGGAAAAGGCTCTTTTCTAAATTTTGGTTTCACTCGCCTGTAACTATTTTCAGCACGAACATCAAATCCAAATGGGTCATTGGCACTGACAAGGTTTGCAAAACTTTCTTCCCCAAACCCTCGGACCTTATGCAAGATGGCTATAGCCTGATTGTAGCGGATAAATGTCTCCATGCCCTCTTCAAGTAAGGGTCTCTCTGCTACAGAGACAGTTTTATCTGCTTCGTGGGTATAAACTTTGCAATATCCCCTGTTGTCTCTGTCCCAAAGGAAATAGCAAACACCGCCCTTGATTTCAACGCCAGGGAAACAGTCGCCAGCGTTAATAAAATCGTGAATGACGCGGATGCAGTCATCATGCAGCATTTCATCTCGAAACTCATCTAATCCTCTGCCGCCAGTAAACCAGCGTGAAGGGATAATCATGGTCAAGAATCTTGGGTTAAGTTTTTTGGCTTGTTGAACGAACTTATGATATATCGGTATAGCACTTGATCCCGTCCCGCCCCCATCACTCAACTGATACGGCGGGTTGCCGATGATGACGTCGAATTTCATGTCAAAAATTTCCTCCGGGTTGTCGGTGTGGATGAACTCGTAGGCGTGGGTCTCCAGTTCTGGCCCGCGGGCGTAGTTCGCCTGGCTGGCGCCGCAGTAGATGCAGCGCCCATCCTTCCAGGTGTGCTCGATGCGGCGGTAGCGAATGTTGCCGTAAGGCGTGTCGAACGCTGTGCAAACCGAGTACTTGCCGTTGGCCGTTTTGGAACAGTAGAGCGAGCGGCGCGCAATTAAGGCGGTCAGTTCGGTGATGGCGATGCCGAAGAGTTGCTGTGTCATGATGTGGTTAATGCGCTCTTGGCGATCGGGGATGTAGCTTTCCAGGCCCTTATCGAGCCGTTTGGCGATCTCGCGCAAAAAGACGCCGGATTTAGAGCACGGGTCGAGGAAGCGGGCGTTCGGGTCGCGCCATAGGTCGGCGGGCAGCAGGTCCAGCATCTGGTTGGCCAGCGCCGGCGGGGTGAACACCTCGTCGCTGGAGAGGTTGGCCAAGCAGGAGAGCACGTCGGGGTTGTAGCTAGTGGTCATAGGCATGGGCAATCTCCAGAAAGTGCACGAGTGGGTAGTCCTTCACTGGTTTGGGAATAAACACCTTCTCCCCTTGGTCCGATACTAACGTTTTGTGGACTTCAAAGGGCGAATCCATGGCTTCCTTCCCGCGCAGCAGCTCATGAAAAGCAAAGTCGCGCCGTTTAATTAGGCTGCCGTTGGCGAGCGACCACTCGGAAAAAACGATGGGCTGAGGTTTGTGGCCGACGGTCTTGAGGGAGAGGGCATCGCCGTGAATGATGTTGCGCTTTAAGAGGTAGCGCACGCTTTCGCGGCAGGCCGCTTTGGTTTTTTTGCCAAACAGTGCGGCGTAGGCGTCGTCGAAGGTTTGGTAAAGCCGCTGGCGGCACTCTTCGGCGTTGTCGGCCAGGATGTCAATGCCGTACACCGAGGCGACGGCCAGCACGGCGTACCGCTCGTAGTCGAGTTGGCTTTTGGCGTAGCGTTTTCGCACCACCTGCAATTTGCGGCGCAAGATTTCCACGAGAAAGTTCCCCGTGCCGCAAGCAGGTTCGAGAAAACGCGAATCAATCCGCTCGGTTTCCTGCTTCACCAGGTCGAGCATAGCGTCCACGATATGCGACGGGGTGAGCACTTCGCCGTAGTCGGCGACTCGCTGCCTAGATTTGATATGCTGCTCCACGACTCCTCTTTGGGCGGTTGTTTGTGAACGAAAAAATGTGCCCAAAAATCGGTCTAATTTTTCAACTCGTCGCCCTTTTAGGGAGTTGCTGCTGTTAAGGAGCGGAGCAGCGAGCGGGAAGAGGGCGGGTGTTCAATGGATTTTCACCCACCGGACGTTTTTTTGCCAGTTGCCTTTGCGCAGGCGAATGCGGTAGACGCCGGGCGGGCCGAAGTCGCTGGGCAGCAGGTAGGGCAGGTCTGCGTTGAACTGGCGCAGGGGTCGGCCGTTAGCGTCGAAGACGGCGATGTTGACTTGCTCCAGGGGTTGGTCGGCCTTTAGCAGTAGGGTAGCCGGGGGCAAGGGCCGGATGAGGGGGGCGCGCAGGGCGTTGTCGATGAGCGGTACGGTATGGCTCCAGCGTTTTTCGAGGGCGTACAGGGAGCGGGTGTGGTTAGGGGCCAGTTGGAAGGGGATGTTATGAGCCATAACTTGCTCGAAAAGGAGGGCGTGGCCGCGGTTGTTCAGGTGAATGCCGTCGCCGGCATCGAGCAGAGGGTTGAGGGTGCCCTGTGGGGTAGCTAAGTGCTGCCATAGGGGGATGAGCCGGTCGGCGAAGCGCTTTTGCATGGCTTCGAGCACCTGGAGTTGGGTCTGCACCTTGAGGCTGTCGAAGTTGCGAGGTTGCACGGAGGTAAACCAGAGGGGCACGTCGGCAGTCCAGGCGGTGTAGGCGATGACGTCTAAGTTGCGCAGTTGCGTGGCGGCGTCATAGCCGGCGGCGGCGTCGTTGGAGGGCAGGTTGATGAGGATGGCGTCGGGGCGCAGCGACAAGGCACGGCTGATGTTGCGCTCGGGGTCGGGTTCGGGATAACCGTTGGGCGGCCGAAAGCCGTCGGGCATGAGGTGAAACGACTGGTAGCCGCCTTTAGCCAGGTTGATCAGTTCGCAGGCCGGGTGTAGGCGCTTGAGGTAGGCGCGATAGCGGTTGACCCAAGCGCTGTCGGCGGGCTTTGCGCCGGCTCCGGCAGCGGTCGAGGAGCCCAACACTACGATGCGCACGGGGGTCGGCAAAGGGCGGCTTTGGTCGTTGACGTACGGCTGTGCAAAGGCTGTACTTGCCAGCAGTGCAGCCACGAGTGTGAGGACAATGAAAGGCATACGGCTCATGTCGGCGAGAGAAAGGCGTGTTTTTGACCCACCCATCGGGCGTGCTCTACCCTTAGCAATTTTTACGCCTTTCGGGCTTTTCGATACCGAGCCACCAGTGCCTTTTTGAAAACTTTAACGCTCTTTAGAAATCTCCTCCAAGGGCAAAGTCAGCGGCTGCAACAGGCGCCCCACGGGGTAAAGCCTGTGGGTAGGCTCGTACCAAGGCGAGCGCCGATAGACCCAGTCCAGCTGTTTGCGCGCATCGGCGGCCAGGTCGGGGTCTTTTTGCTTTAGTGCTTCCAATTCAGCGCGCACCTGTGGGTTTTGGCGCAAAAACTCGGCGGCCAGGTCTTCGAACACATAAGCAGAAAAGTACTCCTTCTGCATCAGGATGGGGTCGAAGAAGTTCCAGGCAAACCACGAGTCAGGGGCGTGCGGTTCGAGGGTTTCGACCAAATATCGGTTGGCGGGCTGGTCGGTCCGGACGACATAGTCGCCTTTTCGGAACAGATGCTGCCGTTGTTGAGCCGTTACGCGGACGTTGTAATGAAAGTAGTGCCCTTCCCACTCGTTGCGATTGCGGAACGAGTCGATGCGATACATTTCCACGTCGAGCAACACGTCTTGGGAGAGGCGCTGCATGCGGACGCCGTTGTTTTGCAGGCGACTGAGGACGTTTTCCCACGCTTGTGGGATGAGGTAGGCCCAAGGTTTGGTGACGGTGAGGGCGGGTGTAAAGGTGTTATAGTAGGGGATGTCGCGCTCCCAAGTTTCAGAGCGGTCGTAGTAGAGGCGAGGTAGGCCCGACACTTCAGAGGGTTTGTATTTGGCTGCGTAGCCCTTGAAGCGGAACGAGTCGCGCTGGGTGCGGTCCATGCGCCAATCTAAGACAAACTCGCTTTTGGTTAGGGTACGCTGACAGGCTTTGGCTCGGGCTTGGGCTAGGGCATGGCCGTGCTCGTGCAAGAAGGCGATGGTTTCCTCCATGAAGGCCCGCGTGCTGCGCAGTCGGTCGGCGAAGGGCTTCAGCATGTGGGTTTCGGGCATGAAGCCCAGGGTATTCCAAAAGGCGGCATAGCCGGTGGAGAAGCGCCCGTAGTCGCAAAAGCCCCACAAGCCCTGGTCGGGGGTTTCGCCCGGACCATCCACGTAGGGGCACATCTCCCAGCCACACCGAGCCATGCGGGCATAGAGGTCGGGCAGCATGGTTTTCTGCAGGAAATCGCCCAGAGGAGCCTCCAGTTTGTTGTGTTGGGTGGCGATGAGGGTCATGGTGTAGGGGTAGTCGGCTCCATTGCTAGTATGGTTGTCGATGAAGACATCGGGCCGCCAGGTGCTAAAGACGCGGTTGAAGGTCTGAGCATTGCGCGAGTCGCACTTGACGAAGTCGCGGTTGAGGTCGTAGTTGCGGGCGTTGCCTCGAAAGCCGTAGGCCTGCGGGCCGTTCTGGTTGGCTCGGCTATAGCTCCCTCGGTTGAGGCAGCCGTCTACATTGTACACGGGAATGACGACCAAGACCGTATTTTCCAGCAGGCGCAGGCGCTCGGGCTGCGTCAGCAAGTCGCGCAGCAGCAGCAAGGTAGCATCTATACCTTCGGGTTCGCCCGGGTGTATGCCGTTGTTGATGAACAGGATGCGCTTGCCTGCCTGGCGCAGGCGCTCGGGGTCGAACTCGCCGCTCGTCGAAAGTACGGCTACATGAAGCGGATAACCGCTGTCGGTAGGGCCTGCAGCCGTGAGGCGAAAAATGCGCGGAAAAGCCGCAGCCATTTTTTCGTAGCAGGCGATCGCTTCGTGGTACGTTACGGTTTGGTTAGGGTCGGTCTCAAACGGAAGGCGAAAAAGCGGTGTCATAGAGGTAGAGCGAGAAGAGGAAATGGCCGTACAAGCGGAAAGCAACCCCAGCAACCCAACTCCTGCGCTTAAACGGCAGAGCAGTCGCTTCCGGCTGAAGCCTCCCAACGGCTGTTGAAGGAAAGAGAACAGGCCAAACACTACAAGCAAACTTTGTGCGGGCAAATATAGAGGCGCAAAAAGACCTGCGGCTTCGGCCGCTCCCTTTCCTCCAAAAGACGCCCAAACCCCATGCCGTTTAATCAAAATAATCAATGCGCCCCGTCCACCGGACGAGGCGCATCGTTTTTTGAGGCAGAAAAACACTACTGGCCAACAATATCGCTCTGCATAGGACCCAAAATGCCCAACAGCTCGCTCTTCTCCTTTTGGGGCACTTTGAACTTATCGAGGGCAGCCACAAGGTCGGCTACGAGAGCGTTAAACTCGGCCTGCGTAATGTTCATTCCCTTGTGGGCATCTCGCATGTTTTTGCCCTTGTACTTGCAGGGACCGCCAGCCGCTTCACACAATTGGTCAATCAGGTTGTTGCGCAGCAGCTCCAGACGCGCTGGGTTGGCCACTGTGGCAGCGAACCGAGCATTGATGGCGTTGTCGGCAGCTACATTGGCCAAAAACTGGTCAGTAACAGCGCTGATGGCGTCGATGCCGCCCAGTCGGGAGTACAGAGAGTTGGGGTCAATCTCATACGAGACTTCTTTTTTACATGCGCTGTAAGTAAGGAGCACCAACAGCATTGAGGCGGAGAGAAAGAAGACTTTCTTCATACGGCTATACTTTGTTTTTGTAAGTTAAAAGATAGATAAGTACTTCAGTAATTGCTGTTTAACTCGATAGAAGGGAGGAATGGGGCACGTCGGCCCAGTGGGAAAGTTCTTTTCGGCCACCTGGAGCATCCCGCCCAAAGAGGCAGCGGCACACAGCGTTTGAGGCGAGCACTGTTCCGGCTGATAGGTAACGCTAAAGGTGGTGCCGTCTTCGGCAATGCTGACAGCCGTCACACCCGCCTGTTGGCGAAGCGCTGCCTCAAACAGCGGATGCTCGCTTGCGGTGAGCGCGCGGTTTAGGCTAAAAATTTTGAGGTGAACGGGAGGAACTTGCTCCGCAGGCGTTGGGCGCCGTAAGTTGGCATACAAGAAGAGCGCGAGGAAAGAGGCTAAGGCTATGGCGCCCGCTTTTTTTAACCAGGATTTCATCGTTGTTTTCTTATTTTTTGCACACATTTACGACTTGCCCTTCAGAGCGGTTTTTTACCCGCGTGTTTTTTTCTG
Source organism: uncultured Saprospiraceae bacterium (assembly GCA_937934275.1). Lineage (GTDB taxonomy): Bacteria > Bacteroidota > Bacteroidia > Chitinophagales > Saprospiraceae > M3007. The sequence goes on from CALHAM010000079.1 coordinate 6,726, forward strand.
AAAAAACTTCGCAGGAGCGCCAAGTTTTCAGCCAGTAAGCAGGGCTTTGCTCCGTCGGGTTTCCTTGTTCTGCCCCATCCAACACCGACGCGTTGCCGCCAAAAGGCTTGTGCAGGCGATAATCCTTCTGCTCACTTCGCTGTTTAACAGCGGTATTTAGCCTTACCTTTACCCGCACAGGTATGCTCGAGGCATCGGAAAACAGCACTATGACGCCCACCCAACGGCACCTGCTGGATAGTGTGCGCTTCCCAGCAAGCCTGGTGGCTTTTTTATGGTTGCTACACGCCTACTTTTCCCTCTTAGGTGCCGACCCGGGCGAGTACGGCATTTTGCCGCGCCGCTTATCGTGGCTGCGCGGCGTGGTTACGGCTCCGCTCGTACACGGCAACTGGGAGCACCTGATGTCGAACAGCGTGCCTCTGTTCGTGCTCACCGCCCTGACGCTGTACTTCTACCGGCGAGTGGCTATAAGGGCCTTTTGGCTCATCTATTTCACTACAGGGCTGGCCGTGTGGTTGTTGGGCCGCTCCGTTATTCACATCGGAGCGAGCGGTGTTGTGTACGGCTTAGTGGCTTTCCTTTTTTGGAACGGTATTTTTCGCCGTAGCGCCCGCTCTATCATCCTGTCGCTCATCGTGCTGATGCTCTACAGCGGCATGTTTTTAGGCATCTTACCCGATCAGGAGGGCATTTCTTGGGAAAGCCACTTGCTGGGCAGCTTAGCGGGCATCTTTGCTGCCTTTTGGTTCAAAGAAGAATTGGAGGACGACGAAATCGAACATCGCCGCCTACGACCCGAAAGCGAACAGGAGACTAAGTACTTCCTGCCTCGCGATACGTTTGAAAAGACAAAGGCCCAGCGCGCCTTAGAAGCGGCGCAGGAAGCTCGCCGGCGCCAGCAGGAAGACAACGACTCATGGCCTCCCTTTTGGAACAGCACTTGGACGACAGGCTATTAAACCCGTGTTTGCCCGCTCGTCGCCCGATGCGGCGAAGGCGCATCTTTTCATGTGCCCACAGATGAGGGCCTTCTGCTGCCCCTATGCGAGCGCTGGGTTTTGGGCTAAAAAACCCGCTAGCAGTCGGTGAAAATGGTGCACGCCTTGCTCTTGTTTTGGGGCAAAGCGGCCGGCGCGGTAGAATCGGGACTGGATGCCGCGCTGCACTTGCTCGACGACGGCCTCGTCTTCGCGCTCTACCAAATCTATGTCGGCACCAGCCCCAGTGCCGAGTTTTTCGGCCTTCCACACATAGGCGCGAAAGCTGACGCGCGTGAGGTTAGGCTGCTGAGGCCGCACGATGTTGAGCGACAGCCCCCAAGGGTAGAAGTTGAACATGATGTTGGGGAAAAGCCAAAAGTAGTAGGCTGCGATGGCTTGGCCGGCGTCTTCATGGTGGGGCGGCAGGTCGAACACCTCCTCGCCGCCGCGGCCAATGCCGACTTGGCAGCTGCCCCAGGGGAGCAGTTCGGTGCGGTAGGCACTCCAATTTAGGGCGTTAGATAGGCTTTTGTGCACGAAGGGTATGTGAAAGCCCTCCAAATAGTTGTCGCAGTAGAGCGCCCAATTGGCCCGTACTAGGTAGTCGCGCGATCGAGTAGGGTCGAAGCGGAAGTGCTCGACCGGCAAGAAGCCGATTTTACGCTCCATGGTGTTGGCCCATTCGTCGAAGGGGATGGCGGGGTCCAGCGAGGTAAAGACGAATTGGCGCCAGGTGCGTAGGGGCAGTTGGGCGAGATTGTCGGCAGCGCAGGGAAAGTTTTGCATGCCGTTAGTTTCGGGCATGTGGGCGAATTGTCCGTTGAGGTGGAAGCGCCGGCCGTGGTAGCCACAGACGATGGCGCCTCTCAGCCGCTGAGGGGACAGCACGAGGAGGTTGCCTCGGTGGGTGCAGACGTTGGATAAGCACCGCAGTTGGTCGTTTTCGTCGCGCAGCAGCAAGAGCGGCTCTTCTAAGAAGTGCTCCATAAAGGCAAACGGCATGGCGTCGCCGGGCAAGCGCACGCTCTCTTCAGCACCGACGATCATTTGCCACGATCGGGCAAACACGCGCTCGCGGCAGGCCTCAAAGGCCTCCGCAGAGCGGTAGAAGGCGGCCGGCAGCGTGCTCGCGCGCTCAATGTTTGGGTCAATGCAATATTCCATAGCGTTTCGGCAGGTGTTGTGTCAATATTGCTTGGTTGCAAAGAGTTGCTCAATTTTTTTAGCGAAGCGCTCTTCTATTGCTTGGCGGCGGAGTTTGAGCGTAGGGGTGAGCAGGCCGTTTTCGGCCGTCCAGGGTTCGGCCAGCAACTGGAAGGTGCGCACCTGCTCAGCGGAGGCCAAGGCCGTTGCATTGATGCGCTGGATTTCTCGCTCAAACTGTTTAAGCACTTTCGGGTTGAGGATCATGTAAGGTGGTGCTGTCCAGTGGACGTCGTTTTCGCGGCACCAGATTTCCAGCTGCTCGAAGTTGGGCACGATGAGGGCGCCCACGTGCGGGCGGTTTAGCCCGACGGCCATGCACTGGGCAATGAGCGGTGAGCACAGCAGTTGCTGTTCGACAAAGGCGGGGGCGATGAATTTTCCTGCCGTGGTTTTAAACAGTTCGCTGCAGCGCCCCGTAATGCGCAGGAAGCGCTTTTGTTCGAAGCGCCCCAGATCACCTGTTTTGAACCAGCCGTCGGCGGTGAAGCAGGCAGCCGTTTCGTCGGGTTGATTCCAGTAGCCGATCATGACGTTGGGGCCTCGCACTTCGATTTCGCC